>JAMXLL010000379.1 GCA_024281015.1 Candidatus Binataceae bacterium | reverse complement strand
TTCTTGGCCGAGCTTTGTCGGCGTGATAGACCCGTGCGCTGGTGATCGGTTTCGGCGGCAGGTCTGAGCAAGAGCGTATCCAGGCCGGTTCATCGACGGCTTGGCTATTTGAGTGCGCGGGGTGCATACTTTGGAAAGCCGAATACGTTGAAAAATGGACGCGGCTGCCGTCGAAAACAGGTGATTGATGAAGCAGTCGGGCCGTTCCATTATGGTTGAGCGGATCCGGGCGCCAGGTGGGACGAGACCTGAGGATTTTTGAGCCTTATTCGGAAACTTTGGAGGAGCGTATGGCTAGCAAGGAATTCGAGGTGCAGCAGCTACTCAAGGCGTATCGCAAAGGCATCATCTCCGAGGAACTCTTTGCGAAGCAGATGGCCGAGATCGGTACTACCGCTAACGGTCAGGGGCATGCCGCCATGTCAGCCGCTAATGGTCAGGCCGCGGCCGCTAATGGCCAGGCCACGGCAACAAACGCCCAACCGGCGGCCCCGATGATGATGCGGGGTGTTACGGGTGACGCGAGCATCGATGGCGGCGCATTGCTGACAGCGATGCGTGAGAAGAAAACCTACGACCGCGCTGCCGAGGACCTCGGTAACATCGTTGCCCTGGAACATGTCAATGTTGTCGTGCCCGACCAGGAGAAGGCCACGCTTTTCTATATTAACGGCCTTGGACTGACCCGCGATCCTTATATGATGACTGGTCCGGCTAACATGTGGGTCAATGTCGGCCGCCAACAGTTCCATCTGCCGACCGGCAAGCCGCAGGTGGTACGCGGTCATGTCGGAGTAGTAGTGTCCGATTTTGACGCCTTGCCCCGGCGATTGAGCCGGGTTCGGGAAGCGCTGGCCAATACGCGTTTCGAATGCCACGAGCGGGAAGGTTACATTGAAGCTACGTGCCCATGGGGCAATCGGCTTCGCCTCTTTGCACCGAACAAACGCTTCGGTGCGATGCAGCTAGGCATCCCGTACGTTGAATTCGACGTGCCAATCGGGACGGCTGACGGAATCGCGCGTTTCTACTCCCAAGTCATGGGTGCGCAGGCCGCACCGCTCGACGACGCCCATGGCCATTTTGCTTGCATTACTGCCGGCACCGGCCAGAACCTATTCTTCCGCGAGACGGATCGGCCGATTCCGGCGTACGATCAGCATCATCTGCAAATCTACATCAATGATTTCTCAGGCCCCCATCGCCGCCTGAAGGAACGTGGGCTAATCACCCAGGAAAGCGATCAGCATCAGTATCGTTTCCAGGACATCGCAGATCCGGACACTGGCAAAGTGCTGTTCACGATTGAGCATGAGGTCCGCAGCATGAAGCATCCGCTTTACCTGCGGCCGCTGGTCAACCGCAATCCGTCACAGAACATAATGCGGTACGCACCCGGCGAAGACGCCCGAAATTGGGCAACTATAGCCAGGGATTAAGCGGACAAGCTCGGCGAAGGGCGGCGACGAGCCGCCCTTCAACTTCGGCTTCACATCCTGCGACCTGTATTAGGAACTGCCTGCACGGCTCTCAGGCCTATCGGGACAAGTTTTTAGCTGACCAGCCCGCCAAGGCCGGTACAGGTCCTGCGCTCGAAGGCTTCACCTTTCCGGCGCAATATTTCCGCGGCGGAGCTAGAGGCACCCTAGCTCTCATTTCATTTGGCCCAGCCTTTTTCGTAAGGTGCCACCATCCTGATGGTGGCGCGGAGATGTTGGTACAACCAAACTCCGTTTACTTTGACGTAGTCATCATCGTAACGGGCCGCGATCCAGCGAGCGCCATTATCCTGGCGAAAAGTGAAGGGTCCGAGGAAATACCAGATGCCGGTCGCGCGGTTGCCGTTAACCTCGATCCGGGGATTGAAAACGTTATGTTGGGAGAAGCTGATTAATTGAGCAAAACCCTCGAACAGCTTGCGAATGGCTTCGTGACCCTGCGCCTTACCGAAATCGCCACCTTCCCAAATGCCGTCTTCGGCAAAGATTTTTACGATCCGATCAGGGTTATGGTCGTCATCGCAGATGTCGCAATAGAGTGCCTTCAATTGCTTGATGGCCTCGATATCCTCTAACTGCGTGATGCGTTTCTCGAGTTCGCTGGCGGCCATAGCTGTCGCCTCCTCTAATGAAATTTCGGATTCGAGCTCTGCGCTTGTCTTTACTCTCCGATTCTGTCTTCATCAACCGCGGCTTTAGATACCGCCAGGACCGCTCCACTGAATGTTTATGCGCGGCGGCGCCGATACTTGTGGATTGCGTGGCCAGGGACGTCGGCGAGATATATGTTGCCCCGTGAATCAGCCCATAAGCCGTGGCCGTTGGGCGAATCCCAGCGGGCGATCTTGTTGCCTTTCTTATCCATGATGACTACCGATGGCTTCAGATCGCTCACGTATACTGTTTCGTTTGCATCGATATAGATATCGGCTGGCCGATCAAGATCACCCCATTGCGCGATGTACTTGCCTTCCAGTGAGAAAAGCTGGATCCGGCTGTTCTCGCGGTCGCAGACATAAATCGTGCCCTGCTCGTCTATCCACAAGCTATGCGGAAGATGGAATTCGCCCGGCTCCTTCTTGCCCGGCTCCCCCCACGAACTGAGCAGGCGGCCATCGGCGGAAAAACGGTGCACCCGGGAATTGCGATAACCGTCGGTCACATACAGATCGCCGTTGGGCCCGGGGACCATCTCGGTCGGTTTGTTGAAGGGGCCGGCGGCACGGAGAACCCGGCCACCGTCGCTTTCGCATCCCGTATCGGCAGCCCTGCCGCGCTCGCCGATCAGCCGGAGCGGCTTCCCGTCGAGGGTGTACTTCAACACTACGTGGTCGTCGCGGTCGGTCAGATAGACAATATCATTCTTTATGTAGAAGCCGTGCGGATCCGTGATCGCGTGCTCGCCCCAGGATCCCAGGTAATTGCCCAAGCGGTCGAAAATTAAGACCGGCGGGTCCTTGCGTTGGAACGCATAAACGCGGTCTTGGGAGTCAGTGGCGACCGCGCTGACCGGGCCGAACGTCCATCCTGAAGGCAAAGTTCCCCATCGTTCGACCAACTCGTAGGTATACTGCCCGGTTCCTACTGTATTAGCCATTTCGTCATCCCTCCGCTACTACGGTTTTGGGGTTGATCATCGTGGCCTCGCCCACTACTTCGGGCGGCTCCGTATCGCCTCTGCGATGCAGCACCCGGCACGCGGGGTCATCGTCCTCTGTATCACAAATCTGCGGTCTTGTTTCGTCGCAGCGCCCAAGGGCGGCACTCTGCTTTTGGCGACGCTGATGGCGCGATATGATGAACTATAATGGATTGGTTTACGCAACGACCCTACGAGGAAGTGCGGCCAACACGCGGAAACGGACGTCCCTCGGTCAGCACCATTACCGACTTGTTACTGGTCGGCGAGTATCCGCGTATCAGTGATATTGAATGGCTTAAGGACGAGTTCGGCATAACCGCCATCCTTAACCTTCAGGACGACGAAGATTTGCGTATCAACGGCATTGATGTGATCGGGCTGCGCGAGGCGTGTCGACAGCATCACATCAAGCTGGTGCGTAGTCCTATCCGCGACGGGAGTTCGGACGATATGGCCTCCCGGCTCGTCGACGCGCTACGCTGTCTCGAAGATCTAATCAGCGGCAAAGAACGCGTCTATTTGCATTGCAATGCGGGACTCAACCGCGCGCCGACGCTCGCGATTGCATGGTTACGGGCCAAAGCCGGAATGTCTCTGAACGAAGCAATGTCGCACGTAAAACAGCGGCGTGCCTGTGGGCCTTTTATGACCGTCCTCGAAGCCCATTTCGGACCACGCGATCAGAAGCCTGCAGGTTGACTGGCTCCGTCGTATGCTGCGGGAGAGATTGCTTAGATACTGCGCATGGGGTGTCCACTGCTACACAGCAGCCGGCACTATAACCGCGATCATCGCGCTGGATAGAATCGCACGCGCAGATTTTCGCGGGGCCTTGATCTGGATGGCGTTCGCGCTGTTCATCGATTCCAGCGATGGCCCGCTCGCCCGTGGTCTGCAGGTACGCGCGCAGCTTCCATTTTTCGACGGCAGTCTGCTGGACAACGTGGTGGACTATCTCACTTACGTTGCGGTGCCCGTGTTCTTTATGTTGCGCGCCGGGATCGTCCCCGATGATGTTGCCGGCTTGACGCTTGCCTCCTTCATCATGGTAGCAAGCGCATACGCCTTCTGCCGGACCGACGCCAAGACCGAGGATCATTACTTTCGCGGGTTTCCGTCGTACTGGAATTTAGTGGCGTTTTATCTTTTTTGTTTGCGATTGCCGGAGCTGGCGAATGCGGTCCTCCTTATTGCCCTAGGGGTAATGGAGTTTCTGCCGATTAAATTCATATATCCGAACCGGACTGAACCGTTGCGCAGCTTGACCCTGGTGCTTGCAGTTGGCTGGGCGGTGGTCACGGGACTGATGCTTCCGGCGGCTCCCTCATATAACCCATTGTTAATGTATAGCTCGCTCGCGTTCATCGCCTACTATTTTGCGCTGTCTTTCGCGCTCCATTTCCGTTCCACCCGGTTCGCGGCCCATGTGGGGGCACCGGCGCGGCGCACCGCTTGAACCCTGGAAAAGGTCGATGACGCGATCAAGCACCGGCAGATGCGAACAATGGCTCGAAATTGTAAAAGGCGACGCGCCGGTTTTGCTGATCGCGCCACACGGTGGCCGGGCGGGCGCGGCGGCGCGCGCGACGCTGCATCCTAAAGTCAACGACCTGGAAACCGCCGAAATAACCCGCGAACTCGCCGCGCGGCTCGGGGCGCAGGCCCTGATTAATACTGGGATGGACCGCAATGAACTTGATTGCAACCGTCTGTCGCAAATCAACCGGCGCGCGCCCTGGCTACTGGAACTTATTGCCGACCGGCTGACCGAAATCGTCCAGCACGCTGGACAGGCGACGGTACTGCTGATTCACGGCTGGAACATAATCGAACCTCGAATCGATCTTGGCCTCGGCGTGCGAGAGGTAGGCGGCATCTTGCGTCCGCCTCCAGGTGCGCATGTTACGGCTAGCGATACCTTCATTCACGGGCCGGTGAGTGCGCTGGCAGCGCGTCTGCGCG
>JAMXLL010000378.1 GCA_024281015.1 Candidatus Binataceae bacterium | reverse complement strand
CCTATACTACGCGCGCAATTGCCAGCATCGACTCGAGGACATGAGCCGAAGAGTAATGGTGCGGCTTTATTCTAGTGTCAGGCTTATTCGGGCACCTTGCCTGGCACCTACTTCGGATCACTAACTGTGTACTCGCCGTTTTTTATTGCGGTGCGGTTTTCGGCGCCGGCGCTGGTGGTTTCGCGCCCCCCATATGGCTCATCCAGGGCGGAGCCTGCCGTTGCTCGTAGCCGCTCGGCACTTGAAATGAATCCGGAGGTAAGCTCCGGGTGCTGATCTTGGACACGGTGGTATCGGTGACAAACTCGCGATGGTCCAGCAACTGGCGCAGATTCTTGGCCTGTTCCGGCGTCATGCCCGCAGGCGGTTCACCCACCTTGGTGGTTATCGTGAGCCGCAGGGGCACACCAGGGGGAATCTGACCCATGTTCGCCATCGTAGTGCCCTTGACCTTGTCGGCCATCACACGTTGAAAATTACTATAGTCAGTGGCGCCCGGCGCCGAATCGGAAAAGCATCCTGACATTTTCACGGAATTTCCGCCGACGGTGCCGCTGCCGGAGTATTCGTCGCACGAGTAACCAATAAACTTTTTCTGAGCACCGGTCTTCTTGAAGCTGACGCTGGGTGAAACCCCGGCTTGCATCGCCGCCATACCTGCCCCTTTTGGTGGGAACGGAAATTGAAGGTAGGTCTTGTGCTTGCCGTCCAGCATGGTCATGGTGCCTTTGTCGAGGTCGGTAATTACAGTGCGGGCACCATTATCGATTATCGATTTTTGCTTGTCGCCCTCGATCATGACGGTACGGGAACGTGTAACCCGGGCGCCGTTTAGCTCGTCAACGGTCTGCTGCTCGTCCACGACTACGCCGGCAGCGGCGATAGCCGCGAAGCCCAGAACAGCGATTGCGGGCAAAGAGAACGCCAATTTCTTCATATCGATTCGCCTCGTTGCGCTTCTGGCATTCGTAAAATGGCGCCATCAGCATCAGTCCTGCGCGCAGGCTGGGCTAGCATGCGATGAGCGGCGAGGCCGGCCAGACCAAATCCGACCCACGTTAGTTCCTTGACACGGCGGATTAAACCAATAGCAAAGCCGATCCCGGCAGGGTATCCGAGCATTGAGAAAATCAGGGCCTTGCCGCCCTCCTGGCTGATCAATTTGGCGGGTATCAAGAAGGTTGCTCTCTCGATCAGTAGACCGAGTGCTTCGACCAGCACTGCGACTGTCCAGCTTGCCGGTTGATGTAACAGCCGCAAGTAGATGAAAATCTCGACCGGACCAAGTGCCCATGCAAAAAGATAACAACAACAAGCTGCGAACAGACGCCGGCGATGGTTTGCGTAGAAATCCAGTAGCCGGGCATCCGCTTCGCCGGCCGCGGTATTTACTTCAGGATCGGCGAGTTGCGGAACCTCCAGCTTGACCGCCAGCCGCCATAGCTGTGAGAACGGCTGCTTCATCTGGACCGCAAAAAAACCTGCTGCCAGAATGACTGCCATTGCCAGACCCGCGATGGCTGGCAATAACAGATGATGCATTCCGGCTTCGAGCGGTAAGCCGACCAGCAGACCGCCGGCAACAAAGCCGATTTGTCCGAGCGCCTCCGCCAATGAAGCGATAACGACCGTCGCCAATCCGGCGGCGAGCGCGAGCTTGGATCGCACCATCATCGCCATCACGAATTGGCCGCCTAGTTGGGCCGACGGGGTTATATAGTCGACCGCTTCGCCTGAAACGCGCGCCACAAATAATTCGCTGAAGGTCAGGTTGCGCGGATAATCGGTAATGGTCAGCCTCCAACCCGCGGTATTTGCGAGGCGGGCCAATCCTTCAAGCGAGATGGTGAAGACCAAGCCCCATCCCGCGTACCGCACGTAGCGGGCGATATCGTGCAAGCCGAAACGGCTCAAGAACCAGACGTAGAACCCGAGAGCGAGCAGGATGATCAGAGTTTCGAGCCGACGCATTCTAGAGGAGGTTTAACAGGAGTTTGATCCCCGCCCTTGCGCGCAATTGTTTCAGCCCAAAGCCATGGGTGCAAGTCATTACGTCAGGGGTTGCCCACAGGGGGGATAACCTCCGCCGTAACCGGCAATCCGGCGTTTGCTGCAGCTTTGTCGTTGGCCGGTCTCACACCTTGAAGCGGATATGAATGATATCCCCGTCCTGGATCACGTAATCGCGACCTTCGAGCCGCAACTTTCCGGCCTCCTTTACCTTCGCGTCCGACCTTAACTCCGCAAAATCCTCGTAGCTGACGACCTCGGCCCGAATGAAGCCGCGGGCGATGTCGCTGTGGATACGATCGGCGGCTTCCAGCGCCGATGCGCCGCTGCGAAGTTGCCAGGCGTGGGCTTCGGGCTCGCCGGCTGTATAAAAAGTGATCAGCCCAAGACTCCGGTACAGTGCGCTGATGAGGCGGTCGCGCGCTGGAGCCGCGATCCCCGCCTCTGCAAGCAGTTCCTGCCGCCCTTCCGCGTCGAGTTCCCACAATTCGGCTTCAAACGCCGCCGCCAGTCTGAACGACTCAAGACCTCGTCCGCGAAGCGCATCAAGGTTATCTTCGATGGTCGCCCGATCGGCATCGCAGTTAATCACGGCCAGGGCTGGCTTGCGCGAAAGGAAACCGAAACTCGACAAGGCGTGGACTTCCTGCGCGGTCATATCCAGGATGCGCAGCGATTTGCCCTGCTCCAGCCAGCTGAGGCATTTTTCGAGCGCAGTGCGCTCAAAGTCGATCGGACCCTTTTCCTTCTTTAACCGCTCCAGGCGCCGTTCGGCCTGATCGAAGTCAGCGAAGACGAGTTCGCCTTCAATATTTTCGATTGCCGCAACCAGCGGAACGTTGTTGCCGGTGAACTCGGGTGCCACGAGCAGAAGCGCATCGAGATCGCGTATCAGCGGAAGCAGGCTCGGATCGAGTGCCGCGCCTTCCTTTTGCTCCTTCGGATTGGGGGCGAAATCGAGCAAGGTCAGTTCGACCGGAACCTTTTTGCGTGACCCATATGCCTGCTCCAGAAAATCAAGCCGCGGGTCGACTACCTTGATTTGACCGGGGCGGCCGCGGCTGCGCGCATCAGCGACACCAGGAATAGGTGTCAGCCCTGTCAGGGCATGAAACACAGTGGATTTGCCGGCGCCGCGCGCTCCAATTATTCCGCTCTTCACCTTTTCAAGGCTTACACAACAAAGGTCTCAACGTAAGTCCGGGTTTGGAGATCGGCGTTCCGAGCGGTTACCCTGTGAACGTCCCGGCAGCATCCAGCCGGAGCTCGGGGTTCAAAGCTAATAGTGAGGGGGAGATGAAATGCCGAAGGCGCCGCCCGATTACCAGGCCCGTTACCCAATCGATTTTGGTGATATTGATCCTGCCGTCAGCCAAACAGTCGTGCAACTGTATGCGGCCGACGGAGCCAAGTCCCGCGGCATTTTATACATGCCGGCGGATCGCACGCCGCGCACCGCGGTGATTATGGCGCACCCGCGCGGCGATTTCTCGCAGCATTATTCGATCCCTTACTGGGTCGAAGCGGGCCTCGCCGCTTTCGCGCAGAACACTCGTTACCTGAACAACGATTCGATGGTGCTGCATGAAAATCTGCTCATCGATCTTGCCGCTGGCATGAAATTTCTGCGCGAGGAACGAGGATTCCCGCGTATTGTGATGCTGGGCAATTCCGGCGGTGGCTCACTGTTTGCCTATTACGATGCGGAAGCGCGTAAGCCGAAGGGGTCGCGTGTCGCGGCACCGCCCGGCGGCGGTCCGCCAGACCTGAATAACTTTGAGTTTGCAACGGCCGATGGCTTTATCATCCTGGCGGCTCATCCGGGCCAGGGCAGGGTGCTGATGGGTTCACTAGACCCAGCGGTGGTTGACGAACACGATCCGTATG
>JAMXLL010000377.1 GCA_024281015.1 Candidatus Binataceae bacterium | reverse complement strand
CTCTGCCCCTTATTAACTCCGGAGGAGACCACTGCTGGCTGTGCTACTCCAGCTTGCGTTAGGGCATCGCTATGAACGTCATGCGCGCAAGCGTGCGTGACTTCAAATGTTTGATAGCCCGCCATCTCTAAAGTACCCGGTGACAGTTTCTCATCGGCGGAGGAGCAAGCCTCGTGACGAGGATGAGTATATCGACTGACGTGCGGGAGATACGCGGGTTAGGCGACAGTTGGACAGGCTGGCGGCCGACTACCACAGTGTCGTCGATGGCAGCGGCCTTCCTCATTGCGTTTGCATGCGCGGCAACCGTGCTCGCAATTTTCGGCGTCGGAGAGCGGGGGACGTCGATAGCCTTGAGGGTAACCGCCAGATGGTCGTTTTTTCTTTTCTGGCTCGCCTATACCGGGAGCGCAATGGCCAGGCTCTTCGGGCCACGTTTTGCCGGCTTAGCGCGCCGCGGCCGCGACTTTGGGCTTTCTTTTGCGGCGGCACAGGTCATCCATGTCGGTCTTGTCATTTGGCTTTTTTACCTTGCACCTGGATCGAATGGTGGGATGGTTTTCTTCTGGGTCGGGATCCTCTGCACCTATCTCCTCGCGCTCATTTCCTTACCGCGGATTCGCGACTCGGTTGGGCCGCGTCTATGGCCGACTTTGCGCACGGCTGCGACTGAATACATTGCACTCGCCTTCGCCGCCGATTTTATCCTTGGCCCGCTGCAGACGAATAAACTGGGTACGCATCCGTTGACCTATTTGCCGTTTGCACTCCTGCTTCTTGGCGGAGGTGGGTTACGCGTGACAGCATACGTGCGGCAACAACTCCACGCCAATGAGATCCAGAGGTTGTAACATAGATTGCGAGGATAGTATGTCTGGATCAATTGTGCTCTGCCCGGCTGCAACAACGGCTGACCTCGAACCGTCACCGATCGCAGCGGATTGGATACTCTCGGCAAGCCCGAGGCGTGTTCCCACTCTTGGTCAAGAGCCATGATGGCTCATCGTACGCTGTCGTCTGGGAATGCAGTGCTGGACGCTTCAAGTGGCATTATGTCGAGGATGAGATAGTTACGATCATCCTAGGCGAAGTTTTCATCTCTACTGAAAACGGCCGAGAACGTCGGCTCGGCCAGGGCGATATGGCATTCTTCCATGCCGGCTCCTCCTGTGAATGGCGCGTTCCCGATCGTGTTAGGAAAGTTGCGGTGATGGGAAGACCCTTGGGGTATCCACTCGGGGTTAGCGTGCGCGCCTGGTATAAGCTCCTTAAGCTTGCAGGGCTAAGGGACCAATCCACGTTAGCACCGACCGCTTTGCCACAATCTGCAATTTCAGTGGGCTGCGCGCCGGCAATTTCACCGACTGGCAAATGGCACAGAGCAATGGGACATGGTTTTTCTGGAAAATGAGGCGGTTCTTTCTCTAGGGGTGTATGTACGCGGAAGCGGCAGGACTTCGCCAGCGGAGAGCTTGAACTTGCAGCCTGGAGAATTGGTTGAGGTGAAATCGATCGGGAGTATCGCCGCGACTTTGAACGAGAGCGGAGCCAACCGCGGGCTGGTGTTTTTTCCAGGCATGCACCTGTTTTGCGGCCGGCGATACCGGGTGAAGGGGCGGATCGACAGGTTGATCACGGATGGGACAGGTGAGATGAGAGAAGTCAAAAACACCGTACTTCTCGAAGGGGCAACCTGGAGGTGCTCATACCTCGGCTCTGGCCTGGGCGGGCGTTCGCGCGAGTTCGCCTATTGGCGTGAAATGGCTTCGTCGATCCGATCACATTGCGATCAACTAAATTAGCGTTCTGTCATGTGCGTTCGTTCGGCTACGTCCCCCGCGGACGTGTCAACTTGAAATAGCAGACTCGACGTTCTCGGGGCCAGCTTTTCGCGTATTCCATACAGGAGCGACCTGCAAATGTCTAAAGCAATAACCGTAAGTGCGGCACTTCTGTTCTTCCTCCTAATAGCAATAGGCCTCTGGGATCTATTTCGCAACTTGAATGCGTTAGTCGCCTCCGTGGCTATAATCTTTGTGATCGGAGGCGTTTTGAACGTCTGGAGCGCACTAACAGAGAACGGGTGTCGTCAGCTGTAGCTCCAGCATCGAAGCGTGGCGGATGCTGTCGATCGAGGGCGAGCACCTGTACATGTATCTCGACGGATGTGCTGAGCGGACCTGGGCAGGAGGAAGCTGCAATGGCTAAGGCTATCGCAAGCTGCTCGGCGTCTGCGTGGCGGAAAGGAAGATGACGCGAGCTGGCTGGTGCCCTGAAGCCACTGAAGGAGCGAGGCCTCAAGGGTGGTGCGCCTAATCATTTCCGATGCATATCTGGGTCTTGTCGAGACTGCTGGCGAGGCGGCAGACGGCATGGCGACCAACCCTAACAATTGGGAGCGCCGAATGCGGAAGATCCGTCTTCACCGATTTGCCGCATCACTGTCCAGGACAGGTGCAACCAACCGGCGGGTTCGGCGGCTCGAACGGCAACGGTGGACAATACAGCTTTGAGCGGTCGAACGGCGGCCGCATAGGCGGCGGAGCTCCCTTCGACCAATCCCATATTGGACAGGGTTGCAGCGTCGCACCGGCCGGTAAGGGAACCTCATTGTTAATTGGCTGCCCCGTCCCTTGAGGACTCGTTATCGGCGCAGGTGTGGGATCAACAATACTACGGGCCCTTCGCTCCGGAAGTGAGCCGGCAAGTGAGACCGTAACGTGAATGGTCGAGCTGCCATGTATGTTATTGGCCATGCCAAAGACCATTACAGTAAAGGAATCGCGGCTCTCAAATTCTGCTTTGGCTGTATATCTAATTCCTGGACCCTGCAACGCGACCTGACCGGACTGCGGCGGAGAAACGAGCTTCATGCTTTCAAATTTGATATTACTAAAACGAACGCCGCGGACACAGGTGCGGCCGCTCATGATCTTCATGGACCAGTCGACAGTGTCCGCAGTCAGACTATAGCGTGGGCCATCTACGACACAGGATTGCGCAAATGCTTCTCGCCCTCCTACTAGCGAGGAGAAGAGAATAATGTTAAAGCTGTACCGACGGAAAACTGGATAATCTAACACAATAAATGTCCTTGAGTGTGATGCTTCGCCGAAAGGCATATTCTACTCAGCGTCATCAAGTTCGTTTCGTGGCCGGCCTACTCGACGCGGAAAAAAACGTTCCGCCGGTTCCGATGATGCCGAGTTCTTATACTACAGCGTGTTTCGCTGAATCGAGCCAGCAGCGCCACCTCTCCCCGGAGGGGAGGGGAGGAGAGGGTATCGCATGCTGCACATCGCGTTGTAATCGCATTCACCAATCCATTTTGGTCGATCGAGCGGATCACTCGGGATCCGACGAAAAACGTAGGGTATACGCTTCAACACTTCACGATATTACCTCCGGACACACGCTTTCGCGCGAATACGTTCCGGGTATCTACGACAAGAGGAGCATGAGCAGCAATCAGGGCGTAATCGACCGCGTCGTGGTCGGTCACTATCACCGCGGCGTGATAGGAGTTGAGCATCGCGCCATCAAGAGTGACCGACTTACGACCGGCTAGCTGGGGATGCTCTCTTATGGAAAAAATTTCGGAAACATGGGGATCGTGAAAATCGACTTCTGTCCCGCGATTTTCCAAAAGTTCTATGAGCTTAAACGATGGGCTTTCCCGAATGTCGTCAACATTTTTCTTGTATGCGACGCCAACAATTAGAATTCGGGCTTTGCTAAATGGGACGGAAAATTGGCGATCGAGCGCCTCCTCCAGTTTGGTCACAACGTAGCGCGGCATCGATACATTGATCTCACCTGCTAATTCGATGAATCGCGTTGGGAGTCCATACTCGCGCGATTTCCACGTTAAATAAAATGGATCTATCGGAATGCAATGCCCACCGAGTCCAGGTCCAGGATAGAAGGGCATATAGCCGAAAGGTTTCGTTGCCGCAGCATCGATGACTTCCCACACATCGATCCCCATCGCGTCGAAGATCACTTTAAGCTCGTTGACCAAGGCAATATTTACGGCGCGAAAAATGTTTTCGGTAATCTTAACGGCTTCAGCGACCTGTGGCGCCGACACAGGTACAACGTTCTTTACAACGGCGCTGTAGAAGAGTTCCACCAATGCTTTCGCCTCCGGTCCTTCGCCGGAGACTATCTTTGGTATAGTGTCAGTCCGATAATCAGAATTGCCCGGGTCTTCCCGCTCTGGTGAAAATCCCAGAAAAAAATCTAAGCCCGCTTTGAGCTCGTTGCTCTCAAGGATCGGCCTAACGACTTCGTTAGTGGTGCCCGGAAAAGTAGTAGATTCCAGAACAACAAGCTGGCCGACTCTTACATGCCGTGCGATTACCCGCGTCGTATCTTGTATAAAGGACAGGTCAGGTTCCCGATAGCGCGTAAGCGGGGTCGGCACGCAGATAATGATGACATCACAGGACTTGAGTTCACTGAAATCTGATGTCGCTCGGAAGTGGCCCTCACCAACGACTTTGCTGAGATGTTTGCTGTTGACAGTACCGATATAGGACATTCCGTCGTTGAGTTTATCGATTTTTGCGACATCGACATCGAACCCGATCGTTGGGAAGCCCGCGCGTGCGATCGCCATTGCAAGGGGTAGACCGACATAGCCGAGCCCAATCACACCCACGGTTGCAGAGCGGGTCGTTATCGCTTGAGTTAGGGCGGCGTAAGCCCCGACCTTCACTACCGAATCATGCATATTTTGCCTATGATCATCTGGTCTCGACGCGGAGAAGACACGATCTTTAGCCAGTACTCCCTCGAAAAAACAGCTAACATACCGCTCGCGTTGCTGCATCTTCCTCGTCGATGGGGCACGCGTAGCTCGTGCCCGCCATCGAGGCTCAATTCTGCATTATCCCGGTCCTGCTGCAAGCTATTGAGTGCGCCTTTATGATCCGGCCTACACCGTTCGATATATAGACCTTTAATTGCCTTTCGGACAATTTAGCCGTTGATGGCCGACACTAATTTTGCAGGCCACCCCGTTTGCAGCTAGGGACCGTATGCTATTCGATCCTCAATCAGACCGTCGATCCGGGGCAGTCCAAGCGCGCCACGCGCACCGGTGTCTGCCAATAGACCTAATGCGTATCCTGATAGTCGCCGGGGCTCGACCCAATTTCATGAAGGTCGCGCCTATTATGCGGGCTTTGCAGCAGTACCAACGCAATGTCCAGCTGCGACTCGTTCATACTGGCCAACATTATGACGATGCCATGAGCGGCTCGTTTTTCCGGGACCTCGGAATGCCGGAACCGGACGTGAATCTTGAGGTGGGATCCGGCAGTCATGCGCAGCAAACCGCGACCATCATGCAACGGCTGGAACCTGTTCTGCTGGAATTTGCCCCGCAGCTGGTAATCGTTGTCGGTGACGTGAACTCAACCCTTGCCGCTGCCCTTACTGCCAAGAAGCTCAACATCAGAGTTGCCCACGTCGAAGCCGGTCTTCGATCGTTCGACATGACGATGCCGGAGGAGATCAACCGCCTTTGCACCGACGCGATCGCCGACGACCTCTTCACGACGGATCGCTTGGCAGACGCCAACCTAATCCGTCAGGGCGTGCCGGCCGACCATATTTATTTCGTCGGCAATGTCATGATCGATTCTTTGCTTGCCTGTTGCAACATTGCTGCCTCAGCGGCTTATCCCAAGCGGGTGGGGCTTGAGTCGAGAAAATATGCGACTCTGACGTTGCATCGCCCTTCGAATGTGGAGAGCGCCGAGAAATTCGAGGAACTCCTCGGGGCGCTCGCTGAAGTTGCGACGAATATCCCCATCGTTTTTCCCGTCCACCCGAGAACACGACAACGCATAAAAGATTTCGGCTTGCAACCCTTCTTTGTGGATCGGCCAGGGCAAACTGGAATTTGGATGACAAACCCGCTCGGTTATGTGGAGTTTCTTAGTCTCAACGCGTCTGCACGCCTGGCATTAACCGACAGCGGCGGCATCCAGGAAGAGACAACGATCCTGGGGGTGCCGTGTGTGACGCTCCGGGAGAACACTGAGCGGCCAATCACTATAACGGAAGGAACGAACCATCTCGGGGGCACTAGCCGAAATTCGATCCTCGAAGCCGTGACGGTGGCGCTGAACCGGCCCGAAGGTGACCATCGCATTCCGGAGAAATGGGATGGAAAAGCAGCGCAGCGTATTGCGGAGATCATTGTCGGACGACTTTAGGGTGGCAGGATTTCTGCCATCTCTCCTCGATGCGCTCGTCCATTGGTGGCACGCGCCTGCCCAATCTTGAGCTTTCCATCTCTTCGCGCTCGTGCCGAGCGCAATCTCGTCTAAATGTCAACATGGCCTAGCACTACTTTGGCAGATTTACTCACGCCGCTGCTCGTTGCAAATCCATTTTCGGCAGTGCGGGCATCGTTGTGGTGCTAGCCGAGCGATGAGTTCGAGGATAGCATGGCGTACGGCCGGCAAGGTCGGTTGAGGCGGCGGCCCGTCGATTCTTTTCCCGTCTTGCTGTTGCGAGCCGGCGATGTTGGAGGAAGCGTAAGCGATCATCGTCATGAGGGCATGATGGTGCAGACCCTGCCAGGATCGACCCTCGACGTGGTCAAGACCGA
>JAMXLL010000376.1 GCA_024281015.1 Candidatus Binataceae bacterium | reverse complement strand
ACATGATTGACGAAATCGAGTTGCGTCAACCGGCTGAGGTCCGCCTCGCTGAGCGAACGTTTGACGCCAAAGAAGCGGTGATATCGAGAATCTTCGCTGAGCTCTTTGAAGTGGCGCAGCAGCCGTTCGCGGTCGTCCGGCCGTATCGCGCGGACGTGGATCGAACCACCATCGCGCAGGATTTCTTCGGCAATGTAATGTGCGGGATCGAACGCGCTGCTACTCATGGCCGGCCTTTACTTGCAGGCGTGATTGAGCCGGCAAACTCGGTGGTGAAGCCAGCGTCGTTGCTCAATGCGAAGCGCTGTAACATAGGCTCCTCATTCGACAGCGGCCAGCGGGCAGACCGCCGAGTCAAGCCCGAAGCTGCTGACCGCTGCACTTTGAGCCAATAGATCGCCGCTTACGGGCGCGCGTTCATATACGAGCGAGGTTATTTCGCCAGGAAATCAGAGATCGCGCGACTGAATTCCGCTGGTTTTTCCAGGTGGGGAAAATGACCGCACTGGTCTAATACTGCCAGCGTCGAGCCCGCAATGGCCTTACAGTAAAGTTCCCCGCATTCGACCGGCACAATGCGATCGTGGCGGCCCCACACGATCAGGGCCGGCAAGTCATGCAGTCGCTCCAGCAGCGGCGGCAGACTGGGATCGTGCATGTACGGCTTCCAGCAATAACGAGTTGAGGCTTCTCGATTAATTATATGCGCCTCACGAGCTTCGGGAGTCGGCCTGGTGCCGAAGAGCAGTTCAAAATCAGCAACTTGCTTCACGTCGAAGAACGAAAGTTGGCGAGTGCCGTCGCTACCATGCAGGAAAATATCGGTGATTTCACCTTCGCGCGGCCGCACTCCGGCCGCATCGATCAGCATCAGCCGTCCGCAGGTTTGCGGAGACATCACCGCCATTTCGGCGGCCAACCATCCACCGATGAAATGCCCGGCCAGGACTGGGCGTGACAGGCCAAGTTCCTGCACGATCCAGAGATAGAAGCGAGAAAGGTCAAGAAACGATTCCAGCCACGGCGGACGTTCGGAGCCAGCGAAACCTGGATGGGTGGGTACAAATACCGTGAACCTGCTTGCGAGTTCATCGTGGAGCCGCAACCAACCCAGGTTGCCTTCGCTGCCGTGCAGCCACAGGAGCGGCGCCCCGCTGCCGCCCACGAAGTACTGGATGTGCGCGCCACCAACCGTCACCGTCTTCTGTTCAACTGCAGCCATCGACTTTCCTTGCCAGCGCATAACCGCGCAGCCGTGAAGCTCCGCCGCGCGCGCTTCCGCTCTCCTTGAGCGAGAGCACGTTACGGGGCTTGCTCGAACGGACCTGGCAGCCCGAGTTCCTTACCCATCTCGCGGACCGCAGGCAGTACTTCTTCCTTCATTAATTGAAGACAACGCATGGTGTCTTTATGGCCAATCGTGCCGTCGTTGGTCCATACGCCGAGAATCCCGGGACGAAATACTTCCAATCCCTGGCGGATCTTGTGGATAACTGTTTTCGGACTGCCGACCACCACGCGATTGCTTTCGACTACCTTATCCCAGCCCGCGGCATCGACACCGCCGTAGAGCGGGTCAGGTCGCAGGGCATGTTTGTATTGCTCCAACAGCCGCTTGGAACCTTCGCGCGAGTTGTAGCCGGCCGGTGCCATAAAATCACCGGGCAGCGGCACACGGCCCACTCCGGCGTTACCGATGAGAAAGCCCTTACCGACTTCGGCCGCTTTCTCATCGGTATCTTGTACATGAATACGCCAGAGGTAACCGAAGTTTTGCGGACCGGGTTCGTAGCCCATCTCAGCGGCGGCCTTGTAATACAAATCCGTCATCGAGACCGTCACCTCGGCGTCGGTTTCGAGATAGATATACGGGTAATGATGGCGCGCGCACCATTCCAGCGTTTCCGGACTGCCGACGCCGGGAATCCAAACCGGCGGGTGGGGCCTCTGCAATGGCCGCTCAAACGGATTGACGACCCGAAATTGATAATGTTTCCCCTCCCATCGGAAAGGTCCGGGCGTCGTCCAGGTTTTGATTACCAGATCGTGCGCTTCTTCGAAGCGCTCGCGGTTATGGACAGGATTGGTGTTGGTTGCCCAGCTTTCGATTCCTGTCCCGCGGACAAATCCTGACACTAGCCTGCCGCGCGAGATCATATCGATCTCCGCCAGTTCTTCGGCGAGCCGGATCGGGTTGTCAAAAATCGGCAAAGGATTGCCGAGTAATACGATCTTGGCTTTCCTGGTGATACGGGCGAGGATGGCGGCCTCGAGATTCATCGCGGCCCCCATGCAAGTGGGAGTATTGTGATGCTCGTTGAGCATCAGCCCGTCGAATCCTACTTCCTCCGAGAACTCATACTCGTCGAGGTATTCATTGTATAAATCGGCGCCCAGCTCGGGATTGAAATGACTATTTGGAAATGTCAACCGGACCGAACTACGGAAGCTTTGGCGCACGTCGTCTTCGCTGTAAGCGACGTACGGCCGCTCAGTGAATCGCATTATGAACATTGCGTATCCTCTCTGCTGGAGCGCCGGTCAGGGTTTTTACCTCGGTATAGACGCTGTCGTCCTAATGCCCTGACGGGGGTTACGCGAAGCGCCCAAAGCCATCCGGCGAAGCTCCCTGACGCCCAGAATTTGACACGCGAGATCCGCACGCTGCGATTGATCGCCGGCAACGGCCGGCGCAACGGTTCGCCTTGTCATGCAGCGGATAAACCTCGCCATCATCTCACGTACATCAGTTAAGCCCCAGACCATACAGTTGGTTGGCATTACCAAATACTATCTTCCGTCTGATTTCTGCGGGCACCCCGGAAAAATTCTCGCCTATCGTCTTAACCGAATTCGGAAAGGTGGAATCGGCGTGCGGAAAATCCGATGCCCACATGTAGTTATCTTCACCGAAGAACTTCCAGGTCCCCGGTCCCAACGGATCATCCTGGAAGGTTGCCGATATGTTGCGCTTCACATATTCACTGGGTTTCATCGTCAGGCGCGGCCGCGGGTTGCCAATTTTGGAGTAGACGTGGTCGAGGCGATGGACCCAGTTCGGGAACCAGCCAACGTCATTCTCGGCCGAAACGATCCGCAGCGTTGGGAACCGGTCAAAGACCCCGCCGAACACCAGCCGGGTCATACATTGCTCGACCACGTGGATGCAGTGGATCTGCAGGTCGGACGGGGTCGGCATAAAGGGTGTGGTTTTCATGCCCGACACCAGGGGCTTGTGCAGCGAGATCGGCAGATTTGCTTGCGAGGCTACCTGCCATAGCGGGTCGAAGCTCGCGTCGCTGTATGGAATTTCTATGGTGTTGCTGGCGATTATCAGAATGCCCTTCAGACCAGCTTTGGCGAAGCGCTCAATCTCTGAAACATCGGGCAAGCTCCGCAGCGAGTAGAGGCCAATGCCTGCCAGCCGATTCGGTGCATGTGAGCAGAATTCTGCCAGCCAGTCATTGTAAACCCGCATGCACGCCTGCTGCAGCTCCGTATCGGTCATACTCAGCAGCGCTATGCCCAGGCTGGCGTACAGCACTTCGGCGGATACTCCGTCGAGGTCCTGGTCCTTGAGCCGTTCAACTGGATCCCAGCCGCTCGGCCGCGCCGCCTCGTAACCACGTTTCATGTGCTCGCGCAGTTCATCACCGCTGCGACCAGAGGCAAAAATGCCAGCTACCGTCAGGGGCTGAAAACCTGGCCCCACGAACACGAATGGAGCGCTGATGGCCAGGCCGCTTTCTCCCTCTCTTTTAACCACACGCGGCGCGTTGTCGCGAAACTTGCGGTCGAGCCGCTCGACCCACAGTTCGCCTGGCTCAGTCATGTGCGAATCCGCCGAGATAACCCGCATTTCGGCCATTGGATGTCCTCCTTACCTAGAAACCGGCTGCCCGGAGCGCAGGACGCGCCCTGGCAATTCTCCCGTATGGCGCCGCTGCTCGTACAGCACTCTACCGTTAACAATGGTGTACTCGATTCCATCAGCCTGCGTCACCAGGCGGCGCCCACCACCAGGAAGATCATGCCGGAGTTCGGGACGCTCCGGTGAGCCGATCCGATCAAAATCGAAAACCGTGACGTCCGCGGCCATTCCCGCCTTTAGCTCGCCACGATCGGAGATGCCAAAGAAGCGCGCAGGCTCGGATGTAATCCGCTTAATCGCGTGTTCCAAACCAATCGCCTGTTTAGTTCGTGCATAATAGCCGAGCAGGTAGGTTGGATAACCCGCGTTGCACAACATATCGACGTGAGCACCGCCGTCGGAAATTCCGATCATTGTGCGGGGATCGCTGAACTTACGCACGACGCGATCCTCGTTGATATCGAGCAACGGCATCATGTAGACGAGATTGAGGTCGTCCTCGATAGCAAGGTCGAAGAAAACATCGACCGGGTCGCCCCCGCGCTCGAATGCCACGGTCCTGATACTCTTCCATTCCGCTGATTTAAGCTCGGGTTTGGTTGCCTCTTTGATCCTGGCACGGTCCCAGATGTCGTGCAGGACGGCGCGGCGTCGGAGTTCGTCGGCGAATGCGTGGCGGAATTGGGCGTCTGCATAAAATTGCTTTTGCGCCTCGACCGATTTGTCGCCGAACACAGGCTTCATCGAATTCATGCCGCCGAACAGGAACGGGTTGCGGAGGTTGAACTCGATAATCAACGGGCGCGCCGCGACCTGCGGACGGCATCCCCGCTCCAGCAAGGGTGTAGCCTTCTCGAGGGTTTGGCTCCAGGCTTCCGGAGCATCGTCGCGGTCGCGCAAATTCAGCCAGGTCACCGGTCGTTCACTTTCACTCGACAGCAGGTCAAGTAACGCGTATTCCTGCTCCGATAATCCGCTCGGCTGCCTGGTCAGGGCAATTTCGATGATTCCATGCCCGGCTCCGCGCAACACCTTGGCATATGCGCGTAACTCGTCGTGACTGGCCAACCGGCAGGCCAGCGGCAAGCCCTTATAACCCACATGCTGCGGCATCACGGTAAGCGAAAAACCGAAGGCGCCAGCAGCCATTGTCTCCTGCAACATATTGCCGATTGCTACGGCTTCGGTTTCTGTAGCAGCGCGGCCCATGGCCTCTTCACCCATTACCCAATGGCGGAAGGGCGACAGCGCCGCCAGAAAACCCACGTTGATTCCAACGCCGCGCCGCTGGGCGGCATCCATATACTCGGGAAAGGTTTCCCAGTCCCAGGTGATGCCTTTATCGAGGACCTTATATGGAATCGCTTCGACGTGAACCAGATTCCAGGCTGCCACATCGCGTTCTGCCGGCCTGCAAGGCGCCAAGCCAACTCCGCAGTTGCCCATGATTACCGTTGTAACCCCGTGCCAGGATGAACACGTGATAAGGGGGTCCCAGCAGATCTGTGCATCATAGTGCGTATGCGGGTCGATGAATCCGGGCGCCACGACCAGGCCGTCAGCGTCTATGATCCGTTTGGCGTTGAGGTTGAGCTTGCCGATTTCGACAATTCGGCCCTGGTCTATCGCGATATCGGCCCGATAGGCGGGCGCGCCGGTTCCATCAACTACAGTGCCGTTGCTGATGAGCAGATCGATAGGCATTCTGACGTCCTCCCGCGGTCTACAATTTTGCCTAAGCCCTGGGGCCCACAAATGTCAAGCGACGATCGATCGACGAGCAGCATACCCGCCGCTCGCGTCGGCAGACTGTGTGATGATGGCGGCGTCCCAGCTGCAAATATCCATGACTCGCATGACGCGAGCCTGCGCCGCAGCTCGAAATAGCTGGTAGACCTCGATTCATGGCCGATTCGCGCATGCTAATAGGCCCCAGCGCCGCTCTGATGCTGTTCCGCGATAGTAGAGCACGACTTCTCGGGCCGGCAGAAACTGAATGGCCTGCCGCAGCTCTAAAGAAAAGCGCAGAGCCGAACGGTTACTGCACAGCCGCGGTTGCTAACATGTCAGCAGCCTCGCGCAGGCATTCTTCCGTGGTCGGCCAATCGATGCATGGGTCAGTTATTGAAACGCCGTACTTGAGGGCGGACCGAACCTGCGCCAAAGGCTGATTACCCGCCCCAATGTTGCTTTCCAACATGACGCCCATGATCGCGTTGCGATGCGCGCATCGCTGCGCGAGCAGCGCCTTCAGCACCGACGGCTGCTTGGTGTAATCCTTGGCGGTTTGGGCATGCGAGCAATCTACCAGCAACCGCGGCTCAAGATGCGCCTTCTGCAGCAGCCGGCAGCAATCTTCAATGCTGCGGGCGTCATAGTTGGGGCTCTTGCCGCCGCGTAGCACGACGTGTGTGTCGGGATTGCCGGTCGTCCTGACGACCGCGGTCAGACCTTCCTGAGTGATGCCGAGGAAAGAATGAGGATGGCGCGCCGACTCTACGGCATTTATCGCGACCTGGAGATTCCCCTCGGTGGAATTCTTGAAACCTACCGGCATTGAGAGGCCGCTGGCCATTTCGCGATGGGTTTGCGATTCGGTGGTGCGCGCTCCGATGGCAGACCACGAAATGAGGTCGGCGATGTACTGCGGGGTTATTGGGTCCAGCATCTCGGTTGCAGCACCAACCCCCATCCGGTTGATTTGCAGCAGCAGGCGCCGCGCAATTCGAAGTCCTGTCTCCAGCTGGCAACTGTCGTCCATGTTGGGATCGTTGATGAGACCTTTCCAGCCGACAGTGGTGCGGGGCTTTTCGAAGTACACGCGCATCAGGATAAACAGGCGTTCGCTGACTTCGCTGGATAGCCGGCGCAGGCGCCCGGCATAATCCAGCGCGGCTTCGGGATCGTGTATCGAGCAGGGACCCACTATGCAAAGCAAACGATCATCGGTCCCCTGCAGAATCTGGCGCACGGTCTCCCGCGCATTCACGACGGTAGCTACTACTGGTTCATCAGCCGGCAGTTCGCTTTTTAGCAGGCGCGGCGCGACCAACGGCACCGTCTCAAAAACGTGTAAATCCTGAATTTGGTTACTTCCCACGGCTCCATACTTGTAGCCGAATCGCGCACCCGAATGAAGAGAGCTAGGATTGAAGTCTATCGTATGCGAATAGCGGGGGACGATGACGACAGGTAAGCGTCAGAGGGTCGGAGACGGCGGAGAGCCGCTGCCGTTACCAGCGGACCATGATGCCAGCGCGAAAAGCCCGTGGTATCGGCGGATTGCCTTCTGGCGTTCGGTTGCCGGAATGGCGATGGCAATTGCACTGGGCTGCGCGGTCGTAACCTTAGAGACCGCTTCCGAATTGTCGTCGCGCAGCATTTCTTTCCATCGCCGTCTGGACCTGCTGCGCTCGCGAATTTCGGGCCTGCGCACTCAGGCCGCAGATGCCGAGCGGCAGCTTGCTGCGATGCGCTCTGAGCGGAATGCCCGGGTCAAGGTGAACCGCGTACTGTCTGCTCCGGACGTGACGGTGTTGAGGTTAAGGCCGGGCGTCGCCAGCAATGCTCGCGGCCTGCTCGCGTTCAGCCGAGAGGCGGGTGGTGCAGCGATCGAAATCGTCGGATTACCGGCAGGGGCCGGCCAGACTTGCGTAATGTGGTGGATAGCGGCGCGTGGCTTCCCCAGCAAGGCCGCCGAATTCACTCCTGATACCGATGGGCAGTTGTCAATAGCAGTCGCGATGCCGCCCAAAGGAGCGAAGATCACCGGCGCCATCGTGACGCTTGAAGCGAGCAAGCCAATCGACCAGCCCAAGGGACGGATAGTGCTCAAGGGCGCGCTGCCAAAGCCGGAAACTTTCGGTTGATCGGCGCCGGCTAAGCCGGTGTAGTGGCGGGCGTATCGGCGCTGTGAATCAGCTGTGCTCGTCTGGCGACGTACCGTGAACCTTTCCCAGTCCCGCGCCTAGTTGAGCCTGCTTGGCCTGCAAATCCGACATAAGTTGCGAGATACCGTGCGCGCGGATCACCCGGTCGAATTGCGCGCGATAATTTTCGATCATCCCCACATTCTCGAACTGGACGTCATAGACCATCCAAGCGCTGCCGTGCCGCTCGAGCATGAAGCTTACCGGTATTGTGTCCTGGCCGGGTTGCATAACGCGGGCATCGACGCGGGCGTGGTTGTGATCGCTGAATTTCTCGTCATCCACCTGGATGTCGAGATTTGCATAATCCTGGATCTTTCTCAGGTAGGCAGCTTCGAAGAAACCAGTGAACAGCGAGACGAAACGCTCGCGCTGCGCGGGGCTTAGTTCTGCCCAATGCGAGCCGAGCGAACCTTGCGCCATAAGCCGAAAATCAAGTTTGCCCCCTGCCAGTTTTATCAGCGCCGCCCGACGCCGTTCGGGAGAAATGCTGGTGTTGTGCAGGATAGCAACGGCTTGGGTGACGATGGCACGCGTCTGGCGCGCGGGGTCCGAGCTGGCCACATCGGCGAGGCTTCGCCCAGGTGGCGCCAGCAATAAAATCCACAGTACCGCGGTAAACCAGCGGGCCTTTCTTTTTCGCTGTTGGACAGCCGAATCGCAGCTCAGTTCAGGATTTAAGCCAATATCCCGGTCGTACATGCGGCCATTTTACCATGGCTCGCCTTCCTGAGTTGTACGCTAAGATATTGGAAGTAGTAGAGCGGCGGTGGTTGTGTGGCATCTACGCGGCCAGCCGCACGCGCGATCAACCAGAGGTGAGGAATCTGCAAGCTGCCGCATGCCGGATCGAGGACGCAACAGTGACCGGTAGATCGAAACGGTATTTTTACCAGGACGGTGACTAGTGAGCAGTGCCGCTGGCACTCGTGATTGGGGGGAGCCGTTGTGGCGGTCTCGCGCCCTATCACCGGCCGCGCAATCGTCCCCCCGGGTCAGTGACGTGATAGTGGTCGGCGCCGGACTAACCGGCATGTCGGCGGCATTCCACCTTGCTCGTGCGAAGCTCAAGGTGACCGTTTTCGAGGCCGCCGCCCTGGGTGAAGGAGCCAGCGGCCGCACCGGCGGGATCGTGCTCGAGGGAACGGCGACCGGTGTTCGCCCGGGCGCCGACAATTGCGTGCCGTCACTCGCGAAGCTGGTCGACGAGCTTGGTATCGATTGCAATTTGCATTTGCCCGGATGTTGGGAGATTGAGCATCTGCCTGGGAGCAGTGGCTCTGCGCTGCCGTGGAACGACAATGGCGATCCGATACGGATCGCCCGCACCGTGACCGGTGGCAGCGTCGAGCCGCGTGCGCTGCTGTTCGGTTTGGCCGAGGCGGCTCTGCAGAACGGCGCAATCATCGCCGAGCACAGTCCGGTGCGCAGAATTCAATTGAACAACCCCGCGGTAGAAGTTGCCAACGATGTCATAGCAGCAGCCCATATCGTTGTAGCCGTTAATGCGTGGACCTCGGCGCTGTTGCCCGGACTGCCGCGCATTCATAGCGCGTTGACTTACGCCTGCGCGACCGAGCCTCTCGTCGACGATGTACTTCGTGAACTTGGGCTCGCTGAGCACATGCCCTTCTACACCGCAGACAGACCCTACTTGTGGGGACGCATCGCTCGAGACGGCGAGGTGGTTTTCGGGGCAGGATTGAAGTTCGGAACACCGGAGGAACTTGAGCGTGCGCGGATCGGCGACAACGACTCGCAGACTATCCTGCAGGGCCTCGCGCGACGCGTGCAGCGGCTTAATCCGGCGCTCGCACGAGTACGTATCCGGCCTAGATGGGCAGGGCCGATCGCGTTCACCGATGAGGCCCTGCCCGTGATCGGAACCTATCCCGCCAACCCGGCGATTCTGATCGCCGGCGCCTATGCAGGACATGGAGTTGCCTTCGGGGTACATGCCGGAGCTTTGATAGCGCGCCGAATCTTGGATGGCGCCCCGTTACCGGAATGGGGCGCGATCGGGCGATAATGCCGATGAGCATCGCTTCCACCGGGCGCCGGTTCGAGCTCGTTTGGCGGAGCAAATTAAATTTCTCGCCGAGGGCTCTTGAAATCTTCCCGCGCCTGAGTCACATTACACCCACTGCGCTCGTGAGCTTTTGCTTTCAGTGCTCGCGCTCCTGGGAGCGCGACGCATGCGAAATAAAAGGACAGCAGGCAACGCAGATCAATCAGTGGCGATGAAGGATTCCTTCAAGCAGATCGATCCCGTTGACAGCAATTTCGGCGAGCGATAGTTTTGAATTTCGCCTCAATAAGGCGCGGGTCTTTGAAAACTGAATAGTAGTGCATGCCTTTAATCGGGCGGCGGGATTTGAAGATCCGCAAGCCTGTCCGATTTTGGTTTGAATAGCGGTCAGTCGATTGGTCCGTGTCCGTTAGCCGGACGGGGCCGATTTAGATAATGAGCCTTTAATGGAGAGTTTGATCCTGGCTCAGAACGAACGCTGGCGGCGTGCCTGAGACATGCAAGTCGTGGGAGAAAGTCGGGGCAACTCGGCAAGTAAACCGGCGCACGGGTGAGTAACACGTGGATAACCTGCCTTGGAGTCCGGGATAACCCGTCGAAAGACGGGCTAATACTAGATAAGACCACGGAGAGTTCGCTCTTTGAGGTAAAAGGTGGCCTCTGCTCCTGCAAGCTATCGCTTCGAGAGGGGTCCGCGCCCTATCAGCTAGTTGGTGAGGTAATGGCTCACCAAGGCTGAGACGGGTAGCTGGTCTGAGAGGATGGTCAGCCACACTGGGACTGAGACACGGCCCAGAGTCCTACGGGATGCAGCAGTCAGGAATATTGCGCAATGGAGGAAACTCTGACGCAGCGACGCCGCGTG
>JAMXLL010000375.1 GCA_024281015.1 Candidatus Binataceae bacterium | reverse complement strand
GCGCCCCGCTACCCAGATTGGAGGATGGGGCTTTTGGGTCGGCTGCGGATCGAGAGTGACGCCGGAAAACCTGGAGTAACGCCCTTCAAAGTTCACGTTCTTCTCGGTCCACAGCTTTTTGATTACTTCTAGCGCTTCGTTCGAACGAGAACCTCGCTGCTTGACCGGCACCCCGCAGGCTTCGAACTCCTTGGGAAATTCGCCGCCTACGCCGATTCCCATGTGATAGCGGCCCTCTGAGGCAACGTCGAGCACCGAAGTGATTTTTGCCAGGACCATTGGCGTGTACAGCGGCAGGAGCACCACCGTACTCATCAGCTTAATCCTGGAAGTCGCGCCGGCTGCCACCGCCAGCGCAACGAGCGAGTTCGGCACCGGACCGTGAAACATCATGTGCTCACCAGAGCACAAATAGTCGTAGCCAAGACTCTCGGCCATGCGGGCGGCTTGCGGAACGTCCTTCATGGAGGCCAGTGCTGCGCCAAAATCAACCGATGCCACAATTGTCTCCTTCCGAGCCTGTTAGCTGTTGCACACCATTTTCCGATTAAAGATTTCGGGATTTCGGGAGCCAGTTCGGCACGATGCCTTCAACCGAGGGCTCCGGCTTCGACTAGTTCGGCGATACGGCCTTCGTTATAGCCCAGGATCTGCTCGAGGACATATTGATTATGCTCGCCTAGCATCGGGGCTGCGCGCTCCACCCGAGCGGGTGTGTGCGACAAGGTGAAACGTGAGTTCTCGACCCAGGTTTTGCCAAGCTCGGCGTGGGGCACTTCGACAAAATGCCTTCGATGCTTTAGTTGTGGGTCCTCATAGAGGTCGGACGCGGTCTGGACCACGTGCGCAGGGACTGAATGCGCCTGTAATCTGCGCTCGATCTCGTGGGCGTCAAGGGTTTGCGTCCAATTATCGATGAGACGATCCAGCTCTCCACAGTTTGCCTGGCGCGCGGCGAATGTATTGAACCGCACATCGGTAGCGAGCTGGGGACGGCCGATTTCCACGCACAACGCTTGCCAATCGCGGTCGCTACGGCAGGCGATTGCTACCCATCGATCATCGCCGGCTGCCGCGTAGACGCCGTGCGGAGCATGAGAGAGATCGCGGTTGGCAGCCGGGTGATAATCCCGGTGATTAGCCGAGAAATCGACGATTGGCAGGGTAAGGAAGTGCAGCGCGGACTCGGCTTGCGCTTGATCGATGTACTGGCCCTCGCCGGTCAATTTCTTATGGATAAGCGCCGCCATCAGCGCACATGCCCCAAAACGCGGAGCTATATAGTCAGTGTAGGCGCTGAAAGGACCGGAAGGTGGGCGGTCGGGCCATCCTACCAGGTTGTAAAAGCCGCATAAAGCCGCGGCGAGATTGCCAAACCCGGCAAACCTCGATAAGGGTCCGCTCTGGCCCATCAGACAGGTGCTGAGCATAATCAAGTCAGGTTTGACGTGGCGGAGTGACTCATAATCAAAGCCCCACGCCCGCATTGCCTTAGGCGAGAATGCTTCGCACACCACATCAGCCCACCGCACCAGATCCATCACGATCGCGCGAGCGCCGGCGGTCGACAGGTCAAGAGTGATTCCGTACTTGCCAGAATTGTTGTTGCCCCACAAGCCGGAATTCTCGGTGCCGCTCTGGGCATTTTGAAAGGGTCCTACGGTTCGAGTCGGATCGATGCGATTGACGGACTCTATGCGAATGACGGTCGCACCGTAGTCCGCCAGCATTCGGGTGATTCCCGGTCCGGCCAGCACCCACATAAAGTCGAGAATTTTGACGTTCTCGAGCGGCAATTTACGGGTTGAGCGCTGGCTCCCCCCTTCGCTCTGTGAGGTCGTCCCCACTAAATTATCCCCTCCCGCTGCAACTCAAGGAATTCACTTTCGCTCATCCTGAGTTCGCCGACCAGAAGCTCGCGGTTATGCTCACCGACCGCGGGCGGAGGCCGCCGAAAAGTGATCGGCCTTGCACTGAAGCGGGCGAACGGCCCCGGATAGAGCATGGAAACACCAGCCTCGGGATGCGTCAGGCGCTGCCAGTATTCACGTGCGATGAATTGGGGGTTTTGCAACACGTCGCCAATCGTCGCAACCGGCGCGATGAGCAAGGTTCGCTCCCGCGCCGCTTCAAACAACTCAGCCTTGGTCTTATGACGGAAGAATTCCGCGATCACAGCCTTGCGCTGGTCATAGTCCTGCATCGGTATGCGCCCGGCAAGCAACTCGGCACCATACGCTATCCAGTCGGTATCCCGCATTGCCTGGTCACAACCACCTTGTTCAAAGAGGTATTCGACAAACCTGCGAGTGAACGGACCCAAAGCGGAACCGAACAAAAAGACAAAAGTAATCTGGCCGTCCCTGGCATTCCAAACCAGTGGCACTCGCAGCGAACCGAGTTGCGCACCGCCGGCCATTCGGCGTGTCTCCTCGCCCTGGATGGGAATAGTCAGCGCGTTCGATTGATTGGCGAGGCCGACACTTTCCTGCGCCGCCACGTCAATGTGCTGACCCAATCCCGAATCCAGCCGTTCGTAGTAGGCGATCAGCGCCGCCACCGCGGCGTCGACACTGGCATGCAAGTAGGCTTGCGGCACGCTCATTCGTATTGGTGGTCGGTCTTCGTCACCATACAGGATGAGTACGCCACTAGCGGCCATTATGATCAGGTCACTATCCGCGTAGCCAGCCTTGGGACCATCCTGCCCAAACGGGGTAATCGACACCACCACCAACCCGGGATTCAGCTCAAGAAGTTCCCGGTAGCCAAGCTGGCGCTCGCTCCAATAACCAGGATTCGCAGACTCGATAACGAAATCCGCTTTGCGGGCCAGTTGGCGAAATATGTCGCGGCCCCGTTCGCAGCCGAGATCGAGCGTGATGCTGCGCTTATTACGATTATAGGCCCACCAATAGACCGAGCGCTCAGGGCCTGGCTCGTCGCCAAAAAATGGCGGGAACTCCCGCACGGGCGAGCCGCCTATTGGCTCAACCTTGATCACGTCGGCGCCGAGGTCGCCAAGCACCTGCCCGCAGAGCAACCCTCGTTCGGTCGTGAGATCAAGTACCCGGCAATGTCCTAACATCTCCTTCATCGACTTGCCATTTGATGATGCTGCCCTGATGGCCGGCCTGCGTTTTACCCTGCCCGCTGATCGAGTTGCACCATAATTCCGTCAGGGTCCTCAAAAAGGCAGGTCAGATATTTTCTTCCCGAACTCTCCCCATATCCGCTGGCTTCGGTCTCGTACGGGGGTACGAGGATCTTGACGCCGGCAGACTTGAGCTTTTCGTAGATGGCCCGGATATCGTCCACCCACCATGAGAAGTGGGAAATGCCGACTTGATCGAGCTTGATGGCTTCACCGGTTGTGCCACCGGGCATTTCCGTCAAAACCAGGAAGCCCCGGCTTTCGCCGTGGCCATAGTGCAGGTGAGCGGCACGACGCTGGCCCTTTTGCGGGTTGGCATAAAGGCTGGCCATTGCGCCGATCGGCTGCATCTGATCGTATCTCACCTCAAGTCCCAGCAAGTCTCGATAGAACTTGAGCGAGCGTTCCATATCTCGAACCCCAATCGCCACATGCGAAATTCCGTTCATTGTTCTGCTCCCTGTTTTAAGGCAGGTCACACCAGCCGCTGATCGAATTGGACAATACTGCCATCAGGGTCTTCAAATAGTGCCGTCAAGACCTTGCCACCGGGCGGTTCACCATAGGCGGCGGTATCAGACTCCGTCGGCGGCAGCAGAATCTTGACACCTGCAGCCTTGAGTTTTTCAATCCGTTCGGGCAAGTCATCAACCCAGAACGAGAAGTGATGGAGCCCGACCTGGTCGATCTTCAGGGGACGGCCACTTGGCTCACCGGGGTTCTGCGACAGCACGATGAAACTTGCGTGCGGCCCATCTTCAAATCGCATGTAAACCGCGCGCCGCTGTCCCTTTTGCGGGTTGGCAAAAAGAGGGCCCTTTCCACCAATGCGCTCCATCGTATCGAGCGTCACGCGCAGCCCGAGCAGATCGCGATAAAAATGCAGTGCGCGATCCATGTCACTCACGCCGATTGCTATGTGGGAAACGGCTCTCATGGGAGACTCCTTTGCTTGGGGGCCGTTGATTTACCGAAAAGTGGCCGCTCGAGGCAGTGCTCGGCAGCCTTGACAGGCATCGCCGAGCCGGAACTCGCACACGCTAGGCCCCGGATACGGCTCGTTCTTCGCGCTCCGCAGTTTTCAGCCATGCGGCGGCGGCACGTTCGGCCGCCGTACCCGTGAAAAAGTCTTTATTAACCCCAGTCCAGAACTCTACCGGATAACTGAAGACGAAATCGCGAAAGTCTTCTGAGTTGATAATGCCCTCATCCACCAGCTCATGCGCCTCGACCAGCACCTCGCTCATGTCCTGGACGTCAAAATGCCCGATGTCAGAGCCGAACAGCGGCTTAATCCGTGCTCCGTACGGATTAACGCGCGCGTTGAAACCCCACGCATTCATGGGGTCGTCAGCCTCGCAGCCAAAATAGAAATTACGAGCAAACAGGTCCCGAAAATCCTCCGCCCGCTCGATGCCGCAGGCCGCGTAATCATCAATGACCTCTCGGCCGCGTGCTGCCCAGGCGGCCGCGGCCTGCTCACCCTCCGAAACCGCTTGCCACCGGTCGAGCGTATCAGCCGCTTCCCGGCCGAGATAACGTTCGAACATCTCGTGCAGCAAGCGCCGATCGAGGTTGGCGGGATTGACCTCGGCCAGGGCCTCGTAGTTGCGCTTACGCCAATGGCCGATAAGGTCGGCGTAAAGCTGGCATGCCCATCCCACGCCCCCTTCCAGAAAAGCGAACTTCAAGCTGGGAAACCGCCGGGTCACCCCGCCCATAAACAAAGCCTTACAGACCGCCTCGCCAGCGCTGGCGAAATGGCCGATATGATTGTAGGTAAAATTCGATGGCGACATCCGCAGCCCGAGTCCACGTCCCGCACTGTGGAAGGTCGGGGCAAGCCCTAATTGCACGCACTTCTGCCACACTGGGTCGTAGTCGTATTCACTATCGAGTCCCAGTACGTCGTACCAGGCTGCGGTTCGATGGCCACCGTTTTCGGAGTAGGCGGGAATTGGGCGTCGGATCACACTGCCCATCACGATCGCCTTCAGCCCAAGCTCTTTGACGTGCTCCAGCTCCGCAATTGCTTCGGCGGGAGTATGCATTGGGACTGCCGCCACAGGCGTAAGGCGGTCGGCGAATTCGCGGAACTCATGAGCGATGTAAGTATTGAAGGCATGACAAGTCGCCTGGCGGATTTCATCGTTGCGAATCGCATAGATCCCCAAGCCCTGGGTCGGGTAGAGGACTGAGAAATCAAGGCCTAGCTCTTCCATTCGTTCATGGAGCAATTTCGGAATCATGGCGGTTGCCCGATCCCGGGTATTCCTGGTCGGAAACGGCCACCATGATTGCTGCGCCCGCCGCTCATTGCGCCGTTGCTCCAGCGACATGGTTACAATGCGGCCGACGATCTCATCTCCTGATTTCATTCCTTCAACGGCTTTATTACCGGCTACACCGCGGAGGTATTCGAGCAATAGGGGGAAATATTCAATCCAATGACCGTCGGAATCGATTACGGGATGCTTGAGGCGCGCATGAATTTGCGCACTGTTGGGGTGGTTACTCGACATTCAAGACCTCCGGCCGACACGCCTGAATAGCGCGTCTCCACCAGCAACCAGTAGCGGCGGCAGGTTCGAGATGTCAAGGATTCGGCGCCCCGTCCACGACCCGCAATGGAGTGACCAACTCGTCTAGATGCCTATGTGAAACCGGTTGAGAACCCCTGTAGGAACTTGGTATAAGCGGTCCTAATAAAATCAAACCCTGCAAACGCAGATCACTACATGCCGGGAGCTGAGGGCACCAGGGCCTCCGGCGAAGTCGCGCCCCTGCCGTCATCCCCGGAGGAATCTAGGAGGTTCTAGCAATGGCATCTGAACTGGAAGAAAAGGAAGCCATCCGCGACCTCATGTCGGCTTATTGCTTTCATGTCGATAACGGTGAGTTTGAGGAATTCGCAGCTCTGTTCACCGAAGATGCCATGTTCGAAGCGGGACCATTTGGTAAACTGCAGGGCCGCCGTGCGATCTATGACTTCATAAACTCTCAAGTCCCCCGCCCAGGGGAAGGTCCGGCGCGCAAGCATTGCACCCTTAATCATGTGATCCGCGTGAGCGGCTGTGAAGCGCGAGCAGATAGTTACGTCGTCGTGCTGCGGGAGTCCTCAGCCGGGATAATGGCATCACTGGCCGGTCGCTATGAAGATCTGCTGGTCAAAGAAAGAGGCGAATGGCGCTTCAAAGTACGACGGATTCATTTCGACATATCGGGTGATCTCGGCTTGAAGCACTAGAGCCAGTTCCCAGCTTCTCTTCGGCATCTCTCCCGAATGCGGAGAGCGAGGTCACCACCACCGACAAGACGGGAGTGGCTGACTGATCACTCCTACCCAGGCCAGTTTTTGGCTTACCCTCGCGCTGCGGCAGCTTCCGCTGCTGGACGTTTTTGGATGTAGCGGGCGATAAACGCCGGGCGCCGCCATGAGATAAAGGCCGGCAGAATCAAAACGCCGGCAATCATGTTGGTCCCCATCAGAAAGATTAGCAGCACGCTCATCTCGTTGTGGAAGAGCAGAGGTGAGAACGCCCACGGCACTATGCCGCCAATCATCACGGCGAAGGTGCTGAAAACCGCCGCCCCGGTGGTGCGCAACGCGGTGGAGACTGCATCGTCGATCGAGGCCCCGTTTATCACTTCGTCTTCGATGCGAGCAACTGTATAGATCCCATAATCGACGCCGAGTCCAATACCTAGAGAGATAACTGGAATCGTGTCGATAGTGAGACCAATTCCGCGCGCGTTCATGTAGACGAAGGCACCGAAATTCGCCATCACGCATGAAACGATGAACAGCAGACCCGCCATCAAGGAGCGAAAAGTAAATGCGCAGCACACGTAGATTACCAGCAGCACAAACGTGATGTTGATGAAATCAAGCTTTTTCAATACATCGTTGGCGGCGAGATAAAGGCCGGCAGCGCCCCCGAGGTAGCTCACGCGGACCTTGCTAAGCGCCGTATCGGGGGTGACCCGTTGCTCAATAAATCGCTGGATGTCGTCGCGGACCTGGTTGAGCCGGCTGTAGGTATGATCGGGCAGAAGCAGCCTCATGCAGGCGCTCGTCATCTTGGGCGAGTGAGCGAAGAAACGCTCGATCTCGCCTGGCGCAGTGCCGGACAAAAACATGTACCAGAGATTGCCGCCCAGTTCCGTACCGCCGGGAACGACCCGGTATTTGGGGAAGCTGTAATGAAAGAGTTGATTGAGCGGCTCGATCGCGATATTCGCGAATGAAATCGTCCCGGCAACATCGCCCTGCCCTATCAGATACGCGCCCAGATCATCTTGCATCCGCAATACTTCGGGGCCGATGCTCGATTGAGGATCCGGATAGTCTGGTGTGCTCAACACGATCCAACCCTCGTCGGTGGGAAAAAAACGGCCGACCTCGGCAATGTCGCGATTGACTTTCGCATCGGACCGATAAAGTGGAGTTCCAGGTGTCTCGTAACCGATCCGCGCGCGAAGTCCCGAGCTGATACCCCACAGGATAAAGAGCGCGCCGCCGGCCAGCAGCGCTCCTCGCAGCGGCCCCGGCGAGACAGGCACGTCCAGAAGGCCCTCGAGCAGCGGATTGAAACGGCGGCGTTCGCCATCGCGCTGTGACCGCCAGCGGCGCTGCCGGATGCGGGGCCGGGGCAAATAGCTCATGAAAATCGGCTGGAACACGAATACCATCATCAGGCTCGACGCTAGCCACACCGCTCCCCCCAAGCCGATCTCCTTAAGTACCGGGATGCCGCCGAAGGAAATGAAAATAATCCCTGCGATGTCAGCCAGAATGGAGAGCAGGCCGGGAGGTAACATCACGTCCGTGGTGGTTGCACACGCGAGCAGCTTATCGTCAAGGCGGTCGAGTTCGTCATAATAACGCCCTTGCCATTGAATGCCATGGCTGAGGTCCCGTGCGGTGAGAATGAACGGGATAACCAGCATTACGGGGTCGAAGTTGTACCCCATCAGGCTCACAAAGCCGAGACCCCAGATTGCGGAGAATGAGCCGGTCACGATCGGCGCCCACCAACTGCTGCGCCGGCCAAGGCTCATGTACAGGATAATAAGCATGAGCGCGATGGAGCTGAAGAAAATCGCGGTGACTCGCGGTAAGTAATAATAACCCCAGCCTGAGATAACCGGCTGTCCGACCATGTAGAGCTCGGTATCCTTGTCGGAGAACCGCTGTACCAACTTCTGCAAATCATCAAACAGAAGTTTGTAATCGAGTCCCTCTTCGTTGAAGCTTGCGGTAATCAGGGCGCCTTTGTTATCGCGCGTGATGACGCCCGCTACCTGCTCGAAATGTGCGGCCACGTTGGCCCGCAGTTCCGCCAGGCCCTGGGGCGTTTTCGGCACCTTTGGGTACATGAAATTGGTGGTGATGATTGCCCCGGGAATTACCCTCGGGAAAGCGACGCGGTAGGAGGCCAGTGAAAAGATCTCGTTGTGATCGACCCCCGGCAGAATATTTACGGCGGCGGTCAAATCCTGGATCTTGGTGAGGGTCGGCACATTGTAGATGTCGCCGTGCCGCATTCGCAGCATGAGCATCAACGTCTGGGCCCCACCGTAGCGGTACTGATATTTACGGTAGAGCAGCGTATTTGGATGGTTCGCCGGGAAAAAATTCTCGAACTTGGTGGCGATTTGAACGTGCGCCGCCCAATACCCCATCAGCGCCGTCACCAGAATGAGAACGATTCCGATGGGAGCACGGTATTGAAGTATGTACTTGCCAGGCCGCCAGGGTTCTTTATCAGCCATGCTGGGCATCGATTCTCTCCGCACCGACTCTCATGAAGTCCTGCTACGCAAGCGACTTGCGTCAAGGCTAATCTGCATGACATGCCGGGCGAACAGTAGCAAGCGCTGGCTCGAAGACGCGATCGGCAGCTGAAGGCAACCGCCGCTCTCCTGCCGCGTGGCGTCTCCTCTGCATCTTCCGGGTTGTCAGTCAGGCGAGCTGAGGTTAGATTCAAAGCATGAGGCGGTGCAGTTCGCTGCGACTCACTTCAGACCCCTACCTGAAGCGGTTATGGCATGCCTCCCGCCTTCCAATGATACTCGGTCTGTTCGGCGGGGCGCTGCTGGCCGCTGGCGCTGGTGCTCCCCTGATTCACATTCCCATTCTCGGGAGTATAAGCTACCTGCGCCATCCCGCTTATTTTAGTGCTTGCAATATTGGCGAGGTGGTAATTCTAACGGCCGCGCTGTTATCGATCACTTGCGCTCTTCTAAGGCGATGGGCGGTGCTGTGGATCACCGGCGCGGTAGCGATTGCTCAACTAATTGCTACGTTGGCGATTTTTCAGCAGACCACCGCCACGGTGGTTGCAAAGGCCGATCGCCCCGATCTGGTCGATCCGATGCTGATGTGGGCGGGAGCAGCGCTCCAGCACGCGCGCTTCGAATGGGGTGTCGCAATAGTGGCGATTGGCGCCGTTTTCGTGATCGCAGCGGCGGCATGGGAACGGAGAACGACCCGTCGCACGCAAACAGCCTAGTCGCCAATAAAGCCATTCCGGTTGCGGTCCCGCAGCTCATTTGGACTTGCGATCCTGCTGTCGCATTGCGAACAGCGCATGCCCGCAAGATTGATTGTCGCTCGGCCTTTTCTGGAAGTGGCACAGGCTTTAGCCTGTGATGCTCTCAAGAGATCGCCCACCTATGATGCTCGAGTGGCTACGAGGCCTGTCCCTAAAGTGTCGCCGGCCACATTGCAGAATACCGAGACACAGCTTGAAGCCTTGCCACTTCAGCACAGTCTGTCCCGCGAACTGCGGGTCTTTCTCATACTCTCAGCTCATCGAGCAGCGTCCTGGCATTTCTTAGATCGGCAGTGTCGAAGCCTTCGGTAAACCAGCCGTACGCTTCCAACAACATCGAGCGCGCTTCCTCACGACGGCCTTGTCTTCCAAGCAATCGCGCCAAACCGGTTGTGGCGCGCAATTCCCAGGACTTGGCGCTCTGCTTTTGCGCGATGTGTATCGCACTCCTGAAGGAATTTTCTGCAGCCTCAAAATCCTCAACCAACATGAACAGATCGCCTTTCAGGCGGAACAGTTCAGATCTGTAGAAGCATTCTCCCGTTGCGTCTGATTGAGCCAGCGCTTCGTCGATCAGCGGCAAAGCCCCTACGTGATCACCCATTTTAGCGTACGCCTGCCCGAGTAAGGCGATAAAGCACGTTACTCCTTGGTTCATAGCATCGGTCGCGCGGATCGTCTGGACGGCTTCGCGAATCAATGGCCAGCCCTCAGTCTCGCGCCCGAGCATCGTGAGAGCCCAGCCCAACCAGACCCGTCCCCAAGCTGCAAAAAATGGGAAGGTATGCTCGGTCGTTATGGCAATCGTGCGATGCGCGTATTCTTCCACCGATGTATGGTCTCCGAGGAATTGCCACAGCCAGGTAGCAGCCGTCAGCGCCCATGCCGTACTGAAGGGATGGTTTAATGTGCGAGCGAGGGCGAGAGCTTGGTTGCTTTGCTGAACAGCTTGTTCCGGGTAACCGAGACTCCAGATGACCATCGGCGCGCATGACAGGCAATTGACTCCTGGATCCACTCCAAAAGAAAAGGCCAGATGATGATGCGCTTGGGGATCATAGAGCTCAATTCCATCTTCGCAATGGCCACGAGCCGAAAGCAATTCTCCGAGAAAGTGCTGCGTGAAACCCAGCAGAAAATGAGCCTCGACCACTTGTCCCGAATCGCCGCTTCGCTTTGCTAGCTCGAGGAACTCTGCCCCGAAGCGATATGCAGCCTGATACTCAGCCCGGACAATTTTATATGCCCAGAGCCCACGAAGCGCGGGAAATAAGTGCGAATTGCTGCCCATTTCCTGGCACACTTTGCGCGCCCGCCTGTAGATTTTTTCGACCTCTGGAGCACCATAGCCCTGAGTGGCTAAGACCGGAGTCCCTAGCGTGTTCAGCATCAACAGCTCTTGTTCAGCTCGCTGAGGTGTGTTGGGCAATGTTTTGATTAACTCCAGTCCTTTGTTTAAATGATTAATCGCTTCCAGATTCGCAGAACGCCGAACAGCTCTTTGCCCGGCCTGCTGCCAATATGGAATAGCTCGTTCGATGAGGCCCGCTTCCGTGTAATGATGTGCCACCAGCTCAGGCGCTGACGTCGCTGTATTTGGAAACTGCTGCTCCAAGACTTGCGTGATCCGCGAATGGAGTTCCTTGCGGCGAGTTCTGAGCAACGTCTCATACGCGGCGTCCCGGATTAGCGCGTGCTTGAACTGGTAGCTGGATTCGGGCGCAATCCCACGCGAGTAAACCAGTTCTGCATCGATGGCCTCGTGGAGAGCCCGTTGAAGATTTTCGTCAGTGATGGGATTAACCGCATGCAACAGTTCGTAGGAAAACTCGCTCCCGATGACCGCGCCGATTTGGATCACTTCCTTGGCGGAGCCCAAGCGATCCAGCCGGGCCATCAGCGAATCTTGTAGCGTCGCCGGAATTTCACAACCGGGGCGCGCGCCGCTGGTATTCTCTAACACAGCACGGGTAAGCTCCTCGACGAAAAGCGGCACTCCGCCGGTACGCTCGACAACTGCCTCCACACTCTCGCTGGCCAGAGCGCTTGCGGAGGCCATCCGGGCCACCATCTCGCGTACATTGCGCGCACTCAAACGGTTGATTGCGATTTGGCTGTGATGAGTGCGCATCGGCCATGGCGCACGAAACTCCGGTCGTGCTGTGTAGAGCAGCATCACGGGCGCAGTCCCACCCTGCTCGGCGAGCATTTGCAGCAATTCCAGAGTTGAAGGGTCTACCCAATGAAGATCCTCGACCACCATCGCCACCGGCTGAAGCCGCGCTGCTCCTAGGAGCCACCTAGAGAGCGCCGCGAGCAGCCGCCGGCGCTTTTGCTCGGCCGTCCAACTCAATGCCGGGTAACGTTCACCTGTCGGTAATTGCAGCAGCTCGGCGATCAAGGGCGCGGCTTCGGCCACGACGAGACCCCCTGAAGCAAGAGCACGCTCCACGCGTTGGAATTGAGCATCAGTGTTGGGGGCGTCTTGCAATTCGAGCCACTGCGAAAGCATTTCGACGATCGCGTGAAACGGGGTGTTCTCGAAGAACTGCTCCCCAGCGCTCTCCATCCAGATGTGCGGAGCATCGCGAAGTCGGTCACGGAATTCTGTAACCAAGCGCGATTTACCAATTCCAGGCTCTCCTATTACCAGCACGACTTGGCTTTCGCCCTCGCGTGCACGCTCCCATCTGGTGAGTAATAGCCTTATTTCTTCTTCACGGCCCACAAACGGAGTGAGGCCTCGCATGCCAAGCCGACTCCGCACTCCAGTCGGTCGTAGTACCCGGTAAAGCTCAACCGGCGGCACGACCCCCTTCAGTTCTTGAGCACCTAACTGTTCCACAACGAACAGGCCAGAAATGAGACGATGGGTGCCAGCAGTTATCAAAACGGTGTTGGCAGCTGCTGCGGACTGAACCCGCGCCGCGATGTTAGGAGCTTCCCCGAACACGTCAGCATCTTTCCCAGCGCCCCTCCCCACGACAACAGCGCCTGAATCGATGCCAACCCGAACGGAGATTTTTGGGTTCCTCGAGACCAGGTTGAGTTCCGATACTGATTCCAGGATGGCCAAGCCCGCGCGCGCGGCTCGTTCAGCATCATTCTCATGTGCCGCGGGCCACCCGAAGTACGCCATGACACCATCGCCGAGGTATTTGGCGACCGTGCCGCCATAACGGGTGATCGCTTCGGCGGCGGCACGATGATAGCCGGCCACTAATTCGCGCCATTCTTCCGGATCTAGCTGGGCCGCGATCTCAGTCGAACCCACGAGATCGCAGAACAGCACCGTCAGATGCCGCCGCTCAGCGGCAAGGCCGCCGTCGTCGCGTGGTTCAATGATCCCTGCCGTCGCGTCGAGTGGCGCGCCACATTCACCGCAAAAGCGCTTGCCGGCGGTCGTTTGGGCGCCGCACTTGGGACAAGGGTTTGCGAGAGGCCCGCCACAATCTTCACAGAATTTCTTACCGGCAGGGTTGTCGCTCCCGCATTTAGAACAGCGCATTGCTTCCCAGATCTGCTAACCGCTTCGCATCTCATCTATCATCCGAAGCGCATGCTGACCAAGAGTTTGCGGTGCCATGAGGCTTCGTTCTGAACACGTCATCATGTGCGCATGCATCAAGCGTAGCGCAGGCTCCTGAGGCCCTTTCGCGGTTGACGATGCGCGCGATGGCCCGGGCTAAATCGGCCAAGCCTGCCACTTCCAACGGCCGAGCACCCGAGCAGAGCGCCTGCCATTTGTACGGTTGCAAGCACGGTCCCATTTGCGTCAATGGTATGGTCATCGTGGCTGCCGGTCAGCGGAGCGAACTCTAACAGGCATCCAAAGTCATTCAACTCGGGTTTCGGATGGCTACGGGCCCGTGCTGGAGCGCGGCGGAAGCATGGTCCCGGCAGTAGGACGAGGAGGAAAACAGCCGTGGCGGTTACGGCGAACGAGGGAATCTTCTCAGGCCTCCGGGTACTCGATCTGACGCAATATATCGCTGGCCCAATGGCCGGCAAGCGTTTGGCCGACCTCGGTGCCGAGGTGATCAAAATCGAGGTCGCCCCGCATGGCGACATGATGCGCTATTATGGACCACCGGCCGGGCAAAGCACCGTGTTCATCAGTGAAAATCGCGGCAAGAAGAGCTTGTGCTTCGACCTCAAGCGGCCCCAAGGTGCCGAATTAATGCAGGCTCTGGTGCGCCATGCCGATGTCCTGATTGAGAACTGGACACCAGGAGTATTAGGCAAATACGGCGTAAGCTACGAGCAATTGGCGCCACTCAATCCACGTCTGATCATGTGCTCGCTATCGGGCTTTGGCCAAACAGGTCCCAACGCCAATCTTCCCGGTAATGATCTAATCGCATTTGCAGCCAGTGGGATTCTTAACATGGTCGGCTATCCGGACGACTCGCCTCTTTACCCGGGCGGCGGGAGTCTGGCCGACAGTATCGGTGGTGTACACGGCTTCTCCGCGGTCTGCGCGGCACTGTACTATCGCGAACGTACCGGCAAAGGGCAGTACATTGACCTTGCATTGACCGATTCATTAATGCACCTGACCAGTGCGTGGATTACGACCAGGAGTTTCCTCGGATCGGAATACAAACCGATGCGCAGCGGTGCGCATCTCCCGGGACTAACCCCATGCGGCATCTTCAAGGCCCGTGACGGTTATGTCGCGATAACGGTGCTCCTTCAACAATTTGACACGTTCGCGCAGCTCATGGGTAAACCGGAATTGTCGACCGATCCTCGCTTTGATAGCGCTGCGCATCGTAACGAAAACCGGGGCGCATTAATTAGAATCGTTGAAGAATGGCTGCAGTCGTTTCCGACTCGGGATGAACCGATTGCGCTCATCCAGGCCGCGCATATTCTTTGTACCCCGGTCCTGGACACCGCAGGGGTCATGGATGATGCTCACAATCGCCTGCGCAACAGCTTTGACGAGATAGAGCAGCCCGGAGCAGGCAAGCTAACTCTGCCGAAGGCGCCATTTCATTTCTCCGACAGCGCCGTCGCTGTACCCGGGCGGGCGCCCCTGATGGGCGAGCATAATGAGGAGATTCTCAGCAAGGTTCTTCATTATTCGCCCGAGAGGATCGAGCAGTTAACCAAACAGGGGGTACTCCTTAAGCATCCCTCCGATCGTTGACCCGCGTGGCCGCGCGGAATCGAGCTAAGTAGTGAGGCAATATGCCGTATCAGAGAGCGGTACTCAGTCTGGAAGATGCCCGTCGAGCGATGGAGCGCATGCTGCAGGAAGCATCCAAGGCACCTAATCGTCCGGTTGCGATCGCCATCTGCGATGATCAGGGCGAACTTGTCGCTTTTGCCCGGATGGACAAGTGCGCCCCGTTACCGCTAGCCATTTCCCGCAAAAAAGCCTATACGGCGGCTCGGACGCGTAGCGACACCAAAGCCTTTGCCGATCGATTAAAGGGGATGGGCCGCTCGACCCTCGACTTGGGCGACCCGAGTCTCATCGGAGTTCAAGGCGGGGTTGCCATCGTTACGGCTGACGGCACCGCTCTCGGCGGAATAGGTGTAAGCGGCCTCGCGGCAGAAGAGGACGAAGCCATTGCCAAGATCGGACTGAACGCGATTACCAGCGCTTGACCACTTGGGAGTGTTGCCGCGGTGCTTGCCGGCTGATGGTGGCGGCGAGCTTACGGATACTATGGGACACGCCCTCGACAGTGTAAGCCCACGCGAGAGCGGGGGCCGGGACTAGACCTAGAGCGATAGACTCTGCTTGATAGCTTCTGGATCGAGTCGTTGACGGCAGGTCCAATACTCCTGCCAAGGATCGCTCTTGAGCTGCCGTAGCCTTTTAGAGACGGTATTAACTGTGTAATGGTCTGACTTCAAACCGCAACTTAGCTCATCCCATCTAAGTGGAACTGAGACTGGTGCTGTCGGCCTCGCGCGCGTCGAATAGGCGGCTACTGAAGTATTCGTGCGGTTGTTGCGCAAATAGTCAATCAATATCTTCTGCTCGCGGCCGCGCTTGGGCAGCGAAACGGTATATAGCTTCGGGTTGATGCGGACGACCGCTTCGGCCAGAGCCCTGGCGAACTCGAAGCAAACCCGCCAGTCTTGCTCCGGCATCAAGGGCACCACAACATGCAACCCAACCCCGCCCGTAGTCTTAACGAAGCTTTGGAGTGCGATTTGTTCCTGCAGCACTGACCTGATCAAACGAGCAGCTTCAATGACCTGGGGCCATTCGACCGCCGGACCGGGATCAAGGTCGAACACAATTCGGTCGGGAAGTTCAAGCTGATCAGTAGTGGAGTTCCACGTGTGTAGCTCAAGGACGTCCATCTGCGCCAATCCGATGAGGGCCGGAAGCGAATCGACCACAAGGTACTCGCCGATCTTCGTTTTCTCCGGAATCTTGACTCGACGCAGGGGGCGCGGCGCCCACAGCTTCGAATGTTTCATGTAGAAGCATTCGTTGCTGATTCCTTCTGGACACCGAACCAACGTCAAGGGGCGGCCTCTAAGATGCGGTAGGATGTAATCGCTGACCGACTCATAATACTGCGCGAGAGCGAGCTTGCTGAATTTGATGTCCGTGTACAGCAGCCGATCGGGGTGGGTGATTTTGATACCCGCGACTTCGGCCGCACTAGGTCCAGGCCGGATTTGGGTGTGTCGTCCGCGCGCTTCTCGAGCAGCTTCCTCCAGTTCTGCAACGGCCTGCTCTCGCGTTACTTCGGATGGTGGTTTATCTTCGCGTAAACCCTGAAACGACGGATGCCGGATCTTCTCGTCTTCGGTCCATTCCGTGAACGCTACTTCCGCTACGAGCTCGGGCTTTACCCAGTGAGCATTACGCCCGAGCCAGCCGGCTGGCCGAGGCGAGAAGGGGCATTCCCTCTGCTTCAAAGGAGTGAGCCGCCGCCGCAAATCCGTCAGCATAACCGCAGTGAAACCAGTACCCACTTTTCCAGCGAAACGCAGAGCTTCGCCGTGTTTGACACCAACCAGCAGCGCGCCGATGCCGACCCGCGAGCCCTCAGGATCGGTGAACCCGCCGATCACGAACTCCTGGCGCTTTACACACTTCGCCTTCAGCCAATTGCGGCTGCGTCCAGGTTCAGAGGGCAGGTCGCGCCGCT
>JAMXLL010000374.1 GCA_024281015.1 Candidatus Binataceae bacterium | reverse complement strand
TGTGGAGGTTTGGAGCCGAGGCAGCGAGTTTCGGAGGAAACCGCCAAGACCCGAACTGCATACAAGTGGCTGAATGCGGCCGTTTTAGCGCCTGACAGAGATCCACGCAGCCGCGGTAATAGATGCGAATCCCGCAACTCCATACAAGCTACTGAGGCTCTGCAAGAATACGCATGTCATGTCGAATCAAGTTGTACGAAACGACTCGGACCGCACCGCATTCTTATGTGAGCCTGAGAGCTACGAGCGTACAACTGGTCGCGGTGGAACAGGCGAACCTCACGAACTGCAGTACGGTTCAGCCTAACAAACGATTGATCGGCGGAGGTTATGGCGTCGATCTGCCGTTCATTCCTGGTTCATTCGCCTATCAGGTTGCGATCGTCGACATTGCCCAGGTGTACGCCGGCGCCACGGTTTCCAACCTCAACGGAGCGATGCCAGGCGATGTGGAAGTTGTGGTCTTCAAGATGCCCATGAGCGCGATAGGGAACCTGGCAGGCGGCGCGAGTGCCGCTCAAGTTCGCACTGCCACCTTGACGTATTCATCCTGGAGCCCCGAGGAAAAGCAGGCGATACTGAGCGTGATGAACGCGCTCGGGTCACTGCGGGGATCCACCGCGAGCACAGTAGTCGACTTCCTCGGCCAATATGAACGGGCTCTGGTCGACCGCGGCATTGACCCAGGACTGTTTTAAACCCGCAAAGCTCAGGTATGCGCAGCTTCTAATTCATTCAATGCTTGACCACGAGTGAGTTGCGGGGATCTATCGCAAAAAGGGGAGAGGAGAGATGTCAGCAGAAGAAAACGTTCGTCTCTGGCTCGCCCACCTGAGCGGCGAATTCAGCCATCACGACGTCGAAGAATCGCTGGCGACGATGATCGAAGACGCCACTGTATGCCACGTGCCGACTGGTTCGGGCGGCACCGGCAAACGAGAATTGCGCCGCTACTATCGCGACGAGTTTATCCCCTCAATTCCCGACGATTGGACGCATACTCTGACGAATCGGCTGGTCACGGAAAGCGGTATCGCGGAGGAGGCGCGGCTGCGCTTTCATCACACCAGGCAAATGGATTGGTTTCTGCCCGGAATTCCAGCAACCGGGAAGCTGATCGAAATCGACATCGTCATTTTCGTCGAGTTTCGCAACGGATTGATGGCTGCCGAGCGTATCTATTGGGACCAGGCTGCGGTGCTGAAACAGATTGGCACCAAAAGCGGGGAATAGGAGCGAAGCCTCGCGCTATCTTTTTCCACTAGCTTTCAGCCTTGAAAGCGCAACGTTCCGATGATCTCGTTAACCGAGTTCTTGCCGTTTTCGGCCAACAGCCCGTCGAGTTCACGGTCAATCCGGCCGAGCGCCCCCGCCCCTTCCTTTATCAGTGCGGAACCCACTTGGACTGCCTTAGCACCGGTCAAATGCGCCAGGTAAGCGTCGCGCCCACCGTTGATTCCGCCCACCGCCACGACGTCGAGCTGACCGTCGCCCGCCTGAAAAAAGGCGTAAACCTGAGAAACGGTCCGCTGCCCACCGGGAGTGACTGCAGTAGCAAGGTCGACATTGAAGTCCCTGGGCAGGTCGTTCGCGCACACGGCGATTGCAACGCCCCGCCGTTTGAGCAGATCAGCAATAGCTCGTGGATCTAATGACAGCTTCGGCGGAATTTTGACCGCCAGCACCGCTTTGACCTCTTTACGAACCCGCTCTAACACCTCATTGAGACGATCGAGCGAAGCGAATGCGCCTACCGAATTCTGCACGTAGTCATCAGCCAGATTAAGTTCGAGAGCTTTGACGCCGGCCTGGTCCAGGGTCCTGGCGACACTAACCAGTTCATCGTCATTGGTGCCGACCACGCTGCCGAAAACCGTCTTGCCCCGTTCCGTTAGTTCACGCGCCAATGCCGCAAAATGCTCGACGCCGCGATTCTTAAGATTATCGGGCGCATCCAATCCGGCGACGTTGCATGACTTAAACAGAATAGCGCCGCGATGCCGCGCGCTTAGTTCGTATATCTCTCCTTTTTCTGCCGAATGCGGTCCTGACGCATTCATTACCGGAGAAGTCAAATCGATGCCGCCCAGCCGAATCGATGTTCGTTCCATAAGGTTATCTTCTAATGCGCCGACGGTGCGATCGGCAAGCGCTGACTACGGCGAAAGGCATTGCTGCCCGTGTCGTCTCTGGCGAGACTCATCGGGAGGCCAGCAGTCCTCAGGAGAAGCGTAACTCGGCCGCGACGAAATCCTTTCGTTCATCGTCCCAGACGAACGCCGCGGCATCGGCGAATCGGCCGCTTATCACTGACACTACGATGTAGGCAGTTTCAGGATAGTCCGGCTCGGTGGAATCGAATGAACAGGCTTGAGCCCGGTCGGTGGCTGAAAAATAGGCTTGGTGTTCGGGATGAGAGTGGTAGACGGCCTTCAGCTTCAACTTCCGCCGGTCGATTTCCTGCAGCACCGCCAGGTGCTCTTTGGGGTCCATCAGGTAGGCCGTGCGGGCATCCCGTTGAAATCTGGCCGGATCGGTAGCGTGCTTCTCGTTTTGAATGTTACGAATCGCACGCACCTCGTCTGCATCATCGCCAATGACGAAGCCACAACATTCGAACGGGAACTCACGCTCGGCCTGGGCTGTTATCGATTCGAATGCCTGCCGGCTGATAACCACGGTTTGCATTTTGCACTAGGAGCTCGAGAGCTAAATTGGAACCCGAGATTGCGTATACACCGGCCGCCGAACGGCATCGCAGCAGCAGAATGCCACGGCCCAGTTCGTAAAGCCGCGCCGTACTCCCGGCCGCCACAACCATCCTACTTGCCAGAAAACTTTGGAGGGCGCTTTTCCAGGAACGCCTTCACTCCTTCCTTGAAATCCTGCGAACGCAGCATGACCCCGGCGCTTTCTCCCTCATCGCGCAGTGCCGTGGCGAGATCGGTGTAAAGATGCTGATAAACAAAGCGCTTAACGTAAGATATTCCCAGGGGCGAACATTGCGTCGCGAGATCGGCAGCGAGTGCTCGTGCGGCCGCCATCAGTTCGCTGTCCGCAACCACGCGGCTTACCAGGCCCATCCGCAATGCTTCTTGCGCATCTATCAAGCGACCGGTCAAGGCAAGATCCACCGCGTTGCCCAGCCCGACAATTCGCGGCAACAGCCATGAACTGCCGAATTCTATCGCTAGACCGCGACGTGGGAATATAAGACCCATGCGTGCTCGTTCAGCGGCGATACGGATATCGCAGTAGAGCGCGTTGGCGAACCCCATCCCCACCGCGGGCCCATTGATCGCCGCGATAATAGGCTTCTTTAGCGAGAGCATGAATGCGAAGCGACCCATGCCATCGGCTTCAAGCTGCGCCGACTCCGGCGCCGAAGCAGGCTGGTCGGCGGCTTGTGCCATGCGGTTCAGTCCGCCCATATCCGCTCCGGAGCAGTAGGCCCGGCCAGCACCGGTCAAAATAATTGCACCGACGTTCAGGTCATTGTCCGCATCCTCGAGGGCCTGGCGAAGTTCCTCGAACATTCGCGGCGTCCAGGCATTCATCTTCTCCGGACGGTTATAGGTAATGGTCGCGATTCGTTCCGACTTCTGGTAGGTGGTGTCGTTGAAATCCATAAATGCATCTCCGCGTGCGGCCCGGAAGGTATCAAAGCACGTTCGTGACCTTATTTCTATTTTTCAAGCCTGTGCCTGTGGTCTCGCAGCCTGGCTTCAGGGCGTCGAGCTTTGGCGAGACCGGCTCGATTTGGCCGCTTGACTTGCGGCAAAGGCAAGCGCGATTTGCAGCCGCTCGAACTGCTCCTTTGCGCCTGACCCGGGGCCAGACCATTGCCCACGTCGGACATCAGGCGCGACCGGCTCCAGCAGCCATTCCCGCCGACGCAACGAGCCAGTACTGTCGCCAACTCAAGTAGGTCTGTTATAACTGCGGCTATATTCTCTATAGCACGTCTAAATGGCTCCAGGCGGGCGCGAAGGGCACTCTCTCCCAGGCACGATTGAATGAGCGTGGTTACCCATTATCCTGGTTGACGCTCTAGTCAGCTTGATTACCTTCGCGGCGCTCCCTCAGACATTGCGGCTGAACTGGATATCAGGACAGCTTTTACGCGGATTAAACCCTGATCCACTTGCGGCAATTCTTATACTTCAAAATAGTTACGGAAAATGCCACTTTAAGAGTAAAGATCTATTCCTAATGCCGGGATCTCACCTGCAAACCAGCTTCTTGAGGACAGAGTCATGATGAATTCACTAGATGCCTTCGAAAAACGGCTACGTGACGAGACGGCCACGGTCGAGCATGCAATCCAATTGCATAATGAACAGCTGGAAGTGCTAAACAAACGACTGGAGGGACTGAAGCGGGCTGCTGAGCTGTTAGAGTCGGAAGAGGCCGCGATCGTCGAGTTGCTGCAAACTGGTACAGTTAACGGACATACTACCGCTCGGGAGATGGCACCCGCGGCTACGACAAGACAGCAACAGAGCGCCAGCAGGGCTAAACAGGTCGCTCGCTCTGCTCGCGGCCGCAGTAAGACGAAGGCAGCAGCTAACGGCCGTTCGACCCAGAACGGCCTAACCCGCGTGGACATCATAGCCGCGGCTCTCAAACGCCATCCACGCCGAACCGTCCGTGAACTAATTGCAGTACTCGATAAGGAATATCATTGGAAAACTACCGAAAGTGCCGTCACTGGTCATCTCTATACTCGTCGTGACAAGTTTGTGCATACTGCGCCGGACCGTGCCGCCAATCGCCCTGTGACCTGGTCGGCAAAGTAAGACGGTATTCGATACCGAAGGGCGCGAGCAGACGCTCCCCGTTTATCGCGCCTGCGCACCAGGGCGGTTAATCGCAAGTCAGCAGCGACGCAGCTTTTGAGAGCCACTTTGCCGATCATACGGCGAAATAGCGGTCCGGGCGTATGTCTTCACTTTCCTCCGGGGCTCAATAACCTTACGCATTGCTCCTTCACTCCAAACAGTTGCCGCTGCTGAGTCTCCCCGGATCCAGAATGCTCGGTATCGGCGAGCTTTTACTTCGCAAGATGTAAGGCGGCGTAAGTAGTTGTAGGACACTCCAAATTGTGGTGCTTTTGTCACTTAACTGTGGACAGGGTGAGGTATTTCGCACGCCCATTCCATTCGAAAGGTTCAGTCGAGCCCTGCGCAAGAACCTGATGTCGGCCCTCCAGAATCATGTACGCTAGTTGTTCCACATGAGGACATGACATCCAGTCTAACCAATCAGCGATCCCGGCATCTGACTTGCTCGTATTGAGACCAATCCAGGCAAGGAACCCACGAGTGGCAACGAAAAAGGACGCCATTCGCGCGCCGACGGAGCAAATCAGGCGGGCAATTTTATCTGGCAATAGTCACGGTGATGTTCAGGGTGTCCATATTGTGGCGGCGGATGCCCGCACCCTGCGCCAGATTCGTATCGGCCTGGTACTGACGCTGCCGTATCAGATCGTTCATCTCTTTGCGGCACACCTGGTGTCATCGACACCGGTTGCTTTCTACGCGGTAATTTCCTTCGACATCGCCATCACCTCCGTCGCGGTCGCTTTGACGTACACCGTATGGTGCCGGCGGCGCTGGCGCGAACTGGTGATGTTTGATTGCGTCGCGATGGTGTACAGTGCGGTCGCCATCAGTGTAGTTACCGGGCTAGCGGTACAGTCCTTCGTCGCAGCCGTGCTGATGCTGCTAGGTGCCGCGGCGCTGGTACCGTGGGGTTGGCGCTGGCAGGCCGCACTGATTATCACATGCTTTGTATCATTCGGAGTGGGTTCGCTATTTGGACCCTTGGCCGGCGCTTCGACGCTTTATTTATGGCTGGAGTTGCTTTCCGCTGCGGGACTCGCACAGTTCGTAGCCATTGCAATGGAAGCTTATCGCTGCGAAATCGAGGGCCATATCCAGGATTTGCGGGCCAGCGAAGCTAAGCTGCTGAAGATTTTTGATGCCAATCCTGACCCGATTGCAGTTGTACGTCTGGCTGATCATAGGTTCATCGAGATCAGCCGCGAGTTCCTCAAATCCGGATTCAACCGCGAGGAGGTGCTGGGAGCAACGGACCGCGAACTGGGAGTTTGGTGTAGCGATGCCACCCGTTGCGAATTCTGGCAGCGGCTGGAAACTCACGGTTACGTTCGGAATCTACGCGCAGATTTTCGCGCCAAAGACGGCCGCGTCGTACCCTGCACCTTATCTGCGGTGGTTACTGAGCTGAGCCAGGGTTCTTGCGTCATATGGGAAATCCGCAACATTGAAGCGATTGTGTGTGCTGAACAGGCACTGGTGGCGGCTCGGGAAACGGCCGAAGCTGCATCAGAAGCCAAGTCGAGCTTTCTATCGACCATGGCGCATGAGATCCGTACTCCGATGAATGCGATCCTCGGTATGGCGGAATTGCTAGCGGATGGTCACCTCAGCGTCGACCAGCGCAAATATCTCAGTATCATGGCGAACAACGGAAACGCGCTGCTTGATCTGATTAACGACATTCTCGATCTGGCTCGAATCGAGACCGGGAGCGTGACGCTCGAGCGTACTTCTTTCGACCTGCGCGACCTCGTAGAGCGCGTCGCCGAGACATTTTCTATTCGCGCTCATCAAAAGGGTCTTGAGTTAGCGCTACGTATCTTGCCCGGAACTCCGACCGCTTTGGTCGGAGACCCGCTCCGCCTGCGACAAATCCTGGTCAATTTGGTGGGTAATGCTCTCAAGTTTACCCATCATGGCGAGCTCGTTATGACAATCTGCCTGGACGATACCAGGCTCCACTTCACAGTCTCAGACACCGGCATCGGAAT
>JAMXLL010000373.1 GCA_024281015.1 Candidatus Binataceae bacterium | reverse complement strand
GGACGGACCCTACCAGCGCCAGAAACGTCCATGAGTCACATCATTGCGTTGTTTGTTATGACGCTTCACCACACATAGATTCACATAGATTCGCATAGCTGCGCTTCCGATGGGTACATCGCGGACTCGTTGGCTCGCTTCCCGCAACTGCTTAAATCAGCACTTTTTCTTCGTGTAGCGCCGCGATTTCTCCATCGGACAATTCCAACAATTCACGCAGGATCTGATCAGTATGTTCACCGGCCAGGGGCGCAGCCGAGTACCTGGGCTTAAGCTCGCTAAAACGCACCGGTAAAACAGGCGTCAGCCGCTCGCCGCACTCCTTGTGGCGCAGAGCCATCATCATCCCCGATTCTATGAAGGTGCGATCTTTGGCCAGATCGAAGGCGCTGTAAACCGGACCGGCGCAAAGCTCCAGTTGCACAAGCTTGGCCGCCAATTCGTCGCGGTCAAATCGCCGGGTCAGCCCGGCGATTTCCCGTTCCAGCGGCTCAACATTAACGAGCCGGGCAGCGGTATTCGCGTAACGCGGGTCTTGCGCCATTGCAGGAACTCCCAAGGCGTCGCATAGAACCGCGAACTCGGCGTCATTCGGAATCGCGATCGCTATCCAGCGGTCATCACCCTTGACAGGAAACACCCCATGGGGCGCCATTTCAGGATCGCGATTGCCAATTGGTCGGTGCTCCACCCCGTTTAGGAAGTAGTCCAGCATCGCCTCGGGCATCATCGATGTCACGACTTCGCACATCGAAACATCGATGTATTGTCCCTGGCCTGTGCGCAAGCGATGATGCAGGGCGGCCGTGAGGGCGAAGACCATAGCCACGCCCACCGCGAAATCCGGCCACGTGCCCCCGCCGGCACATGGAAAGCCGTCCGGATAACCGGTCAGATACGAGGTCCCGGCGAAAGCCTGATTGGTTGGACCCCATCCCACCGCATCTGCATATGGACCGGTCTGCCCCAAAGATGTGCCTGAGAGCATTATCAGGTCGGGCCGGACACGGCGCAGATCGTCATAAGCCAGGCCGAAGTTACGCATCGTGCGCGCGGTGAAGTTTTCGGTCACGATATCGCTTTTGGCGACCAGACGAATTGCTAGTTCGCGTGCCTTTGGATGGCTGAGATTCAGCGCAAGGCTGCGCTTGGAAAAGTTTATGGCATTGAAGATGCCACTGCGGTTAATTGATGTAACGCCATCGGTACCACTCAGAAAACGGACCAGGTCAGGGCGGGTGCTCGACTCGATCTTGATAACGTCGGCCCCCAACGCGGCAAGCCAGGCGGTCGCGTACGGCAGCGCGTAGATCCATCCGAAGTCGGCGATACGGATACCTTCGAATGGCAACGAGTGCTTTGGACCAGGCAGTGCGGCGGACGTCTGGTCTTGAGCGCTGTTGCGAACGCTTGCGGAATTTTTAACTTGAGTGGCTTCGTCACTCCTGCTATCCGGGGCAACCTGGGCCGCTCTGCTAAGCCGACTGGCTGGTGCATTCTCGAGTAGGCTTGTCGTGGTGCGAGCGATTCGCTCGATTTCGGCAGGGCTCAGTGCGAGCCGTTGGCCTAAAATTTCGAGATTATGTTCGCCGAGAGAGGGGGCGGGCCGCCGCAGACGCCACGGGGTATGGCTGAAGCGTATCGGCGCGCCGGGGATTCTAAGCGGCCCCGCAGTTGGGCTGGAGAAATCGACAAAAAAGCCCCGTGCCGCATATTGCGCGTTGTTGGCTACCTCGGCTGGTGAGTTGACGGGAAACGAAGGCACGTGCTCGGCCTGCGCGCGCTGGAAGACTTCTTCGCGCGTTAGATGTGACAACCATTCAGTGAGCAGGGCTTCGAGCGCATCACTATTACTCAGACGTCCCTCGAAGCTATTGAACATCTCGCTCTCGGCCCATTCCGGATTTCCCATTATTCGCTTGGTCCCACGCCAGTGACGATTCGTGGCGAGGGCGAAACTGACCCATCCGTCCTTGCACGGAAACATATACTGGATGCTGGTCTTTTTACGGATGAGCAGGCGCTTTCGATAGGCCGCTTCGGGAGCCTCGTGTGAATATATAGCGAGCTCCGGGCGGCACATTTGCGCCATCGCGAGCCATTGGCTGACGTCGACGTGCATTCCTGTGCTATTTCGTTCGCGGGCTAAAAGGGCACATAATGCCGCGGCGGCCGCGGTATAGCCCGTAACATAATCCGATTGGCGGCCGGCCAGACGCAGCGGAGGTTGTGTCGCGGGCTGGGTCACTTGCTGCATCGGCGTGCCGTAGCCGACGACGCCCATGTGTGTGGCGACGAGGTCGCCGCCGCGGCGATCACGATAAGCTGATTCGGTCCCGAAGAAGGTCATCGATACCACGGTAAGCCGTGGAAAAAGTTGAGCTAGCTGAGGCCAGTCGAGCTCCAGTCGCTCATTCAGTCCTGGTGGGTTGGGGTTCAGCAAAATGTCGGCATTTTCCAGCAGCTTGTGAACATGCGCGCGGTTACCAGGGTCGCCGAGATCAACAGTGACGCCGAGCTTATTGGTATTGAGACAAAGGTGCAGTCCGTTGGTTTCCGGGTCGCGCTCCTCGCCGCGAAACGGACCCCATCGCCGCTCCGCGGCTCCCACCCCTGGCGGCTCGACCTTGATCACCTCCGCCCCATAGTCGGCTAACAATTTGCCAGCCATTGCGGCGGCTAAAAATGGCATTTGATCAAGGCAGGGCAATTCGATCACCCTTATACCGTCCAGCGCGAGCGCAGCGTTCACAACCGACTTCCTCACAATTCGTACTTGAGTCGATCCAACAGAGCGACAAATTCCGCCATCGAGCTAATCAAGTAATCGGGGCGATAGTGCGGATGTTTGCGGAGCAGTTCCATACTGGCGGGCCCCGTAGCGACCGCCACCGTAGCACCGAATCCGGCGCCGATTCCCGCCATAACATCGCGAGGCTCGTCACCAACGTACATGCACGCTTGTGGTAGCACCGCGGCACGCATCGCGGCGTGCCTTAAGCTGTCGGTCTTGTCGAGGGCGCCAAGCGACGCGACCGCCTGCGTGACGACCTGGTCGAAGTAGGCGGCCAATCCCACCATCGCGAGCTTTTCGACCAGCCGCTGGGAGGCTCCCGGGCGACTGGTCACGATTCCCATGACATAGCCGCGCCGCTTCAGCTCGGTGAGTGTCTCGTGGACGTGGGGCAGAATCTCCAGCCGCTCCGTACGGTCGAGTTCGGTGACCAGGTAAGCAAACGCAAGCTTTACGTAATCGGAACGCATTGATTGCGGGATACCTAGCCAGGGATCATCACTAGCTATGGCTTCGAGGTAGCGTTCGCGGGTGAGTGGCGGCTGTTGACCCAATTCGTCGAGTGCGCTCCGAGCCGCAATATAAAGCGGGCCATGAATATCAACCAAAGTGCCGTCGAGGTCAAAAAAGATCGCTTTGAATTCGCGTCCCAAGCGTAACCTCCGGCCGGGCAATAGGGCTGAATGGGTGTGCTGCCATCCTCAGGTGGCGGGCGACCAGTAAAGCAGCCGTCCGCCGAAGCTTAACTCGACACTACAACTTTTTGCGCTGCGGTATGCAAGGCGCTCCGGCGCTGATGTACGCATCCTGAGCAACCGCCGAAAAAATGACTTGACAGCTAGACTAACCACGCGCATAAGCTCCGTTGACATCATTTCGCTTCAGTCTGTTTGCACGCTGGGGGGCGGCGGACAGCGAAAGGAGGTTGCTCGGCTGCTTTGGTGTTCGTAAGGGGACCACGTAACACATCGGAGGACTCAAGGAGGACCGCACAATGAGGAAACTCGGCGCGCTGGCAATTGGATTCTTACTCGCGCTGCTGCCGTCGCTGGTGTGCGCGCAAGGCACTGATCGCAGCGAGATGGACCAATGGGTCAAGGCGACTGAACATCAGACTGAACCGCCGGTTGGCACCACGATTACGATGGCTAACTGGCAGCAATACAAGAGCGTGATGCCGCTCGGCATGCAAAAGCTATTTCAAGGTACTTACGGCTGGAAGATGCCGGCCGATGTGCAGATGACGATCGGGCCAGCTCATTACGGGATTATTCCAAAGACCTGGGTAGAGGCGACGGAGAAATATGGGTCGCAGACGAAGGTCGAGCAACTACCGAATGGGCATTACAAGATCGAAAATTATTACTCTGGCACTCCCTTTCTTCACCCGGCGGATCCCTACAAAGGATGGAAAATCCTGGCTAACAACTTCTGGTTCGTCCGTCCGGCGCTGTATGTGAACACAGAGCAAAATTACGGGACAGTATGGGCGGTCGATAGATTTGGCAACATCGCACCTTCGTCATTTGACGTTGTCTATCGGTTAAGCTCGTATATCAGCGACCCGGGATTTCCGCATGAAGAGAATTACATGCCCGGCTCCTGGCAAACGCAGTACGCAATGCAGTTGTCGCCGGAGCAGGCGCGATATACTGCTTCGCTATCGATCTTCTTCAAGGATCAGGAGACGAATCCCTACGCTGACACCTACGTGTTCGTGCCAGCATTGCGGCGGTCGTTGCGGCTAGGGAGCGCCTCGCGATGCTCGCCGGTGTTTGGCTTCGACTGGGCTTACGATGACGCTAACGGCAACGGCTTCAACGGCAGTACCTCCGTGTACACCGCCGATTTCCTTGCCGATCGCAATTTGATATCGCTTGTCGGGTTTACGATGGACGGCGCTGAGTTTCCCGGCGGTTACGATATGCCGCTGGCATGGCCGAAACCATCCTGGGGTAAATGGTCACTACGGCCGATGTCCATTATCGACGTCCATCGCATACCGAGCGAGGCTGCCGGCTACTGCTATGCGAGCCGGGTAATGTACATCGACAAAGAGTACTGGGGCGCGACGTACGTGGACAATTACGATGCGAACCGCAAATTGTGGAAAATGATCGACTATTTCGTTGATTATGCCAACATCCCAGTCCTCGGTACGAGTCTGAATGGCGTGTCGTCAGTCGCGTATGACCTTCAGAATACTCACATGACGGTGTGGTGCGGCTATGCAAATCCGTGGAAGAGAAAGCCGTACATTGACTCGCAGTCTCCCAAGGAGTTCTACAATGGTGCCAAATATGGGACACCCGGGGGTCTGATGCAGATTCTGCGATAATTGATTGCGGCTTGGGCGTCGCGGCGACATCGCCGTGGCGCCTTCACCAGATGTTGCGGCAGCGAGCAAAGCCCGCTGCCGCTTGCGTTTGGGGCTACCAGAAGATGAAGCTGAGATGAGGTCTCACCAAGCAGGTTAAGTTTGTTCCGGTTAACAGCAAGCGCGAAGCGCCGAACGAGCCTTGATGTTCGTTACCGGGACCACGCAATACAAGCACAACCATCCACCCCTCGGTCGTAAACTCGAGGCACTCCGGAACGATGAATGGCGTAACTACGCAGCGCGTCGAGTTGCATGAACTACTGGCAGTAAGAGCCGTCGACTGGTTGATAGGCGAGCGCCGTCGCGACAGCGGTCGTGCTACGGCAGCAAATCCCCCCAGGCATGGCAGCCACGCGGGAATTGACAAACGGGTGCGGGGAAATCCGCTCACTTAGTCATCCCGGCGCTATGCGACCGAGACGATTTGGGCAAATTATTCCGGCAAAAATGACGGACTTCCGGTTTTGGCGGTCTGACCACCATCGGCGACGAATGCGGCGCCAGTGACGAAAGATGCCAGTTCCGAAGCCAGGAACAGGACCACGTTGGCCATCTCCTCGGGCTTTCCTAGCCGTCCGAGCGGAATGGCTTCCTTGAAGCGATCGATCATCTGCGGCGTGGCCGAACCCACCAGCAGGGGTGTTTCGATCGCGCCTGGACAGATGCAGTTGCATCGAATTCCGTAACGGGCGTTTTCAATCGCGGTGACACGGGTGAGATTGATTACTGCCGCTTTGGCGGCATTGTAGGCGGCGATTCCATAGTCGGCGCGCAATCCGGAAATCGAAGCAGTATTCACGATGACGCCGTTGCGCTGTGAGCGCATAATCGCCAGCGCTCGCCGGGTTGAACGGAAAACCGCGGTGAGGCCGACCTCAAGAGTATGGTTCCAGACCTCGTCGGTTGCGTCGGCGACCGGTGCTGCCGCGGAACCCGTTCGGAGTGCCGCAGGAAAACCAAACGCATTGTTATGCACGAAGTCGAGCCGGCCAAAGGTATCGAGTGTCCGCGAGAACATCATGTCGATATCTGCCGCACGAGTGACGTCGGCCCCGATTGCGACAGCTTTGCCTCCGGCCTGCTTGATCTCACCAGCGACCTTCTCGGCGTTGGCGCCGTTAAGATCGACAACAGCTATACCGCCGCCGCGCTGGCCAAAACCAATCGCGGTCGCTCGCCCTATTCCCGAACCTGCGCCAGTGACTAGTCCGAACTTGCCGTCGAAACGCATCGCAATCTCTCAATAAGATTAAGATTCGGTCTCATGTAACTGGAATTTTCCGCCAAAATCACGTGACGACCCAGTGACGCTAACTAATCTATTGGGCATATCACCGGAATTCATTGTTATTATCTTGTTCGATCTGATTCAGGTGGTCAGACTAGTATTCCGGGTGCATATCTAAGCTGGATGCTGAAGCAGATTTTCGCCTCTACATGTCCCGGTATCCTGTAGGGCCTCCGATTGATGATGTACTGCGGAAACTCCGGCAACGAGTGAGATAGACAAGCACCTTATCAGGCTGCGACCTGTACAACGACCCGGCTCACGTCAGCAGCGATTTCGCCACAGTTTCGCGGTGCACGGGCGCATTACCCAGGTTAGCCTCGCCCGCCAATGCCCGCCGATGGTAGAGATGCATGTCGTGCTCCCAGGTAAAGCCGATACCTCCATGTACCTGGATTGCTTCGGACGTGACGTTCTTGGCCATGTCTGAAGCATACGCCTTCGCCATCGGGACGGCCGTGGCAGCTTCGGGGACCCGCTCGTCCACCGTCCAGCAGGCATAGTAGGTAAGAGAACGCGAGTTCTCGACTGCCACCATCATGTCGACGCACTTATGCTTGACGGCCTGGAAGGAGCCGATTGGCTTACCGAATTGCACCCGGGTCTTCGCGTACTCGACCGCAATATCCAGGGCCTTCTGAGCGGTTCCGACCATTTCGGTTGAGAGTCCCGCGGTGGCTATATCGAGTACCCGCCGCACTACTTTCCAGCCCTCGTCCGGTGCACCCAGTACAGTATCAGCATGTACATTGTCGAAATTGACGTGGCACATCCGCCGCGTCATATCGACCGTCTTTAGCTGAGTGATGGTGATCCCCTTTTCTTTGGCAGGAACGCATAGCAGGGTAATGCCCTGATCACCTGTGCCGCCGGTACGTGCGGCAACAATTATCGCATCAGCTACGTGTGCATCGGGTACGAAGAACTTTTCACCGTTCAGCGTATAGCCTGTGCCCTTCCTGGTTGCCTTGAGTTCGACGCCGCCGGCATCGAAGCGTCCGGCCGCTTCGGCGAGCGCTAGAGTGGCGATGAATTTGCCCTCAGCAATTTTCGGGAGGAAATCCTTTTTAAGCGCGTCGGAGCCGCCCTCGATAAATGCCGGGGCTCCCATTAAAGCTGTGGCAAAGAAGGGTCCCGGAACCAGTGCCTTACCCAACTCTTCCACTACCACCGTCATGTCGAGGAAGGTACCGTTGGTCCCGCCATATTGCTCCGGGATCAGTAATCCTGGCCATCCCTGGCCCACCAATTTCTGCCAGAATTCTTTGTCGTGCGCGGTTTCGTGCGCCATCATCTGGCGGACGAATTTGGTCGAACAATTATCGGCCAGGAAGCGCTTGGCCGCGTCGCGCAACATTTCTTGCTCTTCCGAAAATCCGAAGTCCAACTTGCTTGCCTCCCTGAGCCGACTCTTTTTCCTTCGACCACATTCTGAGCTTCGGCCAAATCCGTCTGCCCTCGGCTCGCGCGGCTATCGGCGTTCTTGCCTGGTCTTTCAGCGCTGCTCGGTTACTTGTCAGCTATCATTAACGGCGGCGGGACTGCAAGTTCGGTTCGGCCGGTTCCCGCCATCGCCCACGCTAATCGTTGAAACGGGCTCGAACTACCGGGCAAGCTGCAGCTCAGGCCCGTAGCGGTTTATCGCGAGTCCGCCGAACTTCAAGCAGCGATGAAACTCGAACTTCCTTAATTAGGGTCAGGTTTCCGGGTAAGCTCGCGCTAGCGGGCGGTCTTTACTAAACACGCAAAATCGCATCATTATATACGCTCGCATTCTACCCAAGTGGAGGACAGCAATTGGAAATGGCCGACCGCGTAATTTCAAAACCGATCATCTCGGCTGATTCGCATATTATGGAGCCGCCGGACACCTACTCGGCCCGCATCGACCGGAAATATAAGGAGACTGCTCCACACGTAATTTGGGATGAGAAACGAGGTGACACCTACGTCGTCGAAGGGATGAAGGAAACGGTCCCGATGGGGCTAATTGCCGCTGCCGGCAAGAGTGCCGAAGAGCTGGCCGTCGCCGCCGCCCATGCAAAATTCGACGACCTGCATCGTGGCTCTTGGGATCCGCAGGCACGCATTGCCGACCAGGACCGCGATGGAGTCGCGGCCGAGGTTATCTATCCGAGCGTCGGCATGATCCTGTGCAATCATCCGGACCCTGACTACAAAAAAGCCTGCTTCGACGCATACAACGTGTGGATTGCCGACTATTGCAGCCCGAGTCCGGCGCGTTTGCTCGGCCTGGGTCAAACCGCAATGCGCTCGCCGGAGGAAGGCATCAAGGACCTTGAACGTATTAAAGCGATGGGCCTGCGTGGGGTAATGATGTCCGGCTTTCCCGTAATGGAAGACTACGATAGCCGGATTTACGACGAGTTCTGGGAAGCTGCGATCCAGATGGAGATGCCGCTGAGTTTCCACATCCTGACGTCTCGTGAGGGCGTGGCCAAACCGCCCCGCGGTCCAAAAATAAACTCGTTCATGTCGATTATTCGCGGCAACCAGGACATTATCGGCACATTTATCTTCGGCGGTGTCTTCGAGCGCCACCCCAAGCTGAAGATCGTCTGCGTCGAGGCTGACGCGGGATGGGCGCCGCATTTCATGTACCGAATGGACCACGCCTATGATCGCCATCGTTACTGGATGACGGGTGCCAAGCTATCCAAGCGGCCCAGCGAGTATTTTCGCGAGAATATCTACATGACGTTCCAGGACGACTGGGTCGCCTTCAACATGACTGACATGTGCAATCCGCGCCGGCTGATGTGGGCCAACGACTTTCCCCATAGCGACTCCACGTGGCCATGGTCGCAGGAGCTGCTCAAGAAGCACACAACCGGCCTCACTCAGGAAGAGAAAGAGGCAATCCTGCACGACAACGCCGCCGAGCTATACAACATCGCGATGTGATCGCTTAATCGTTACTTGATCCGGCCACAACCGCCCCGCGCCGGTCCGCGATAGTTCGGACGGCGCGTGGCGAGATCGCTAGATTTGGCGGGGACTAACACCTTTCTGTTCGCCCGCCCGAGCCTGCCAGGAGCGGGCAACCGTTCGAGCGAATCTCAGCCGCGACGATGAGCACGTTCGCTTCGGCTCCACGGCGCGGTTCCCCACTGATCAGGGTGCTTTGCCCTCTGGCCATCCCTTGACGGTCGGGTCTATCGGGTCGAGGGGAATCCGGGCAGTTTTCAAAAAACCCGCCATCATCCTCCAGAATCCCGATACCAGCACCAACTCCACAAGTTCTGCTGCGGAAAAGAACCGCTCCAAGGCCGACCAGGTTTTAGCCGAAACCTCGGCATTTTCGTGGAGTTCGTCAGCCATCGCTATAACTGCCCGGTCAACTTCACTAAAGGCCTTGCAGTTGGCCGGATCCCGCGCCCCGAGAATCTCTTCGTCGCTCATTTGGAGTTGGCGCGCGATTGCTACGTGTTGACAGAATTCATATTCAGACTTGGTGCGCCATCCGGTGCGCAGTATCACCAGCTCGCGCAGCCTGGGGTTGAGCGTCTTGCTCGACATCAAAGCCCCGCCCAGACGGCTCTGTGCAGCCGTAACAGCCGGGTTTTGCAGCAGAGCGCGCATTACGTTCAACTTTGACATCGCCGCGGCGAGATTCGGGTTGTCGAGAGCCTCGCCGATCCGTAGTTCGGCAAACCTCCGTTGAGCCTCGTCTTGGGAAAGCAACGGTATCATCAACGCCTCCTGTGTGACGGCCGCGAGGGGTGCTGCATCGTCTATCGCGTATCAATAACATGTCGCGCAGGCAATCCGCAGCCGTAAGACAGTGTTGGTATCCTGCGGCAACTGCACAGTTGAGGGCAGCCACATAACAGTGCGACATAGCGAGGGCGGAGTTAGCGATCAGCAACGGGCGAACGCCGCCGAAGGCGGGCGAAGTCGAAGAGCAACAAGCCTGTGAGGTGCGCATAACGCAAGTGAGTGCCGCAAACGTCGTTGGCAAAGCTTATAGTTCGTCTTCCCCACGGAATACGGGATGGCGGCGTTCACTCACTGCGTACAAAGAAAAAAGCGTGCTGCTGACGCTACCCTTGGGCTTCGCCAGTGGGTTGCCGTTGCTGTTGACCTCTTCCACGTTATCAGCGCGTCTGGCAACAGCCGGGGTCAGCCGCGCGGCAATCGGCGCATTTGCCCTCGTCGGCACGCCTTACGCTTTCAAGTTTCTGTGGTCACCGTTGGTAGACCGCCTACCACCGGCTTTGCCGCTGGGGCGTAGACGCGGTTGGGGGGTGACCAGTCAAATCGCTCTGATCGCTGCGATCTTGGCATTAGGACGCTGTAACCCCGCTGGTGGTCTGGTGACTATGGGTGCGCTGGCGGTCCTGGTGGCTTTTCTGTCCGCCAGCCAGGACATCGTTATCGATGCGTGGCGAGTCGAAATCCTCAGCGAGGATCAACAAGGCCCTGGGGCTGGCATGATTCAGACCGGCTACCGACTAGGAATGCTGGTGTCGGGGGCAGGTGCCCTCATGATTGCTGCACTGGCAGGCTGGTTCGCCTCATATGCGGCCATGGCTGGTCTACTCCTAATCGGGGTGGCGGTATTCCTGTTCGGCCCCGAGCCCGGCGCGCCGAGAGCTGGGAAGGCGTCAGCCGATCCTGTTGGGTCAGTCATATCTGCACCGGAGCTGACGGGCCCGGAACCTCATCAGGCAGAACAATTCCTGACGCCGCAAGCAACTCTGACAGGTGCGCAGCCTGGTAATGCGTCGGTGAGGTGGCCATCCAAGGCGCAGTCCACTGCGCTCCGCCAATGGTTCACCACCGCTGTCGTCGGCCCGTTCGAAGATTTCATGCGCCGGCCGTACTGGCCTGCCCTCCTGCTGTTCGTGTTCGGCTACAAGCTTGGCGAAGCAATGGCAGGCGTGATGGCGATGCCCCTCTATGTCGCGTTGGGATTTTCGCTGAATGAGATTGCGGCGATCTCCAAGCTGGTTGGATTTGTCGCCACCGTTGCCGGTGCGCTGGCCGGCGGTGTAATAACGGCGCGGCTCGGAGTGTTCCGGGCACTGATGTTTTGTGGTCTGTTACAATCAGCGGGTAATTTGTTCTACGTGCTCCAAGTCATTGGCGGCCATCGGCTTGATTATCTTGCGTTGTGCGTTGCCGCGGAGAATGTCACGGGTGCTATGGCCGGTGCTGCACTGGTGGCCTACTTATCCAGCCTCTGTTCACCAGCGTTCACAGCTACCCAGTATGCGCTCCTTTCCTCGCTCGCTGCGGCCGGCCGCACCCTGGTAGCCTCGGGTGCCGGAGTGCTGGCTGAGAGACTGGGCTGGGAACTCTTCTTTATTACCACCACACTGGCGACTGTTCCGGCTCTGATTTTGCTGGCGTGGATCTCACACCGAAGCAGCGACTCCTCAGGCAGAAAATAGCGTCCGGCTCAATTAAAGGAACAAGCGCTTGGCCCAAGCAATGAAAGCGGAGCGTGAGAAGGCATCAGTGTACTGCAACTCTTTCAGAACAAGCCGCGCAATTGTTCACCTCATAGTCAAGACGATCTTGCCGAAATGTTCACTCGCCTGCATCATGCGATGGGCGGTCGACGCCTCACTGATAGGCAATATCCGGTAGACGGGCGGCCGGATTGCCCCGTTCTCAAGCTCGCGGCCAAAGCGCGCGAGGAAAGCCGAGACGATTTCTGCTTTTTCAGCAGCAGGCCGGCTCCGCAGAGTTGAACCGAAGATCGTCAGGTGTCGGCGCAGCACCTGGCTGAGGTCGATTTCGCTCTTGGCTCCCTTCATCAGGCCGATCAGCACCAGCCTGCCGCCTTGCGCCAGCGCGTCAATGTTGGGCATCAGGTAGGCGCCGCCGATACTATCCAGGATAACGTCGGCGCCGCGTTCGTTTGTCGCGGCCTTCACCTTCGGTGCGAACGGCCCGGAACTGTAATTAATTGCAACATCAGCGCCGAATTTCAGGCATTGCTCGCATTTGGCGTCCGAACCGGCGGTGATAATCGAGCGGGCGCCTGCGAGGTTCAGCAATTGAATTGATGCGGTTCCCACACCACTGCCGCCACCATGAACTAGCACCACCTCGCCGGCCTTTACGTCCGCTAGCATAAACAGGTTCAAAAAGGCGGTCAGATACACTTCGGGTATAGCCGCTGCTTCCTCATCACGGAGCGCCGGCGGCACGTGGATAGCTGATCCATAATGAACGATCGCCTTCTCAGCGTAGCCGCCCCCAGGCAGCAGAGCCATGACGCGGTCACCCACACGCCATCCCGAGGCGTCCTTGCCAACTGCTGCAACGGTGCCGGCGCATTCCAGGCCAAGGATGGGCGAAGCTCCAGGCGGAGGTGGATAGAACCCCTGCCGCTGCATCAGGTCGGCGCGATTTATCCCGCCGCACTTGACATCGACCAGCAAATCGGCAGGTCCGGGAACCGGATCAGAGAAATCACCCAGCCGGAGCACGTCTTCATTGCCGGGCTTTTCGATCAGGATAGCTTTCATGGCAGGCTCCTCTTTTGGGGGCGACCAGCTAGACGAGAAGCGGGAGGCGATAACTAGCGCGAGGGGCCCAGCATCGCTGAATTACGATCCGGCCATCCCGAACCGGCCCTGGCAGGGCTGCCCACGGGTTGCGGCCAGCTGGTTTGACCTGGACCCGTGGACTCACCGTGGAACCTGCCTCAAGGAGCGCCGTGCCCAAGGGCTCAGGAAGACACGGCCGAACAAAAGCTTGAACTAATACTTATCGATAATGGACACGCCGACGTTCTGGAAACCAGTCATTTCTTCGAGCACGCGTGAAGCGCCGTCGAGCCCGACCGTCTCGGTGATCATCGCTTTGGGATTGAGCTTGCCCGATTGAACCATCTGCAGCATCGACGGGTAGCGCGCTGCCGGCATTCCCAGCGACGCAATAAGTTGCAACTCCATCGTCACCATCCGGTCAATGGGGAGCTGGACCTCTCCCTGCTCTGCCTGGGTGGTGAGACCGATCTGGAGCGAGCGGCCCTGTTTTCGCAACGACAGAACCGAATTGCGGCAGGTGGTGGCTATTCCAAGCGCGTCAACGCTGACATGAGCGCCGCCCTTGGTAATGTCGAAGACCGACATCGGGACGTCTTCACTGCGTTTCCCATTCACCGTGTACTGGGCACCGACTTTTTTGGCCAGTTCGAGTTTGCGGTCGTCAAGGTCCACGGCGACCACATTGGCCCCAATTGCTGCCGCGACGTGGATCGCCGAGAGTCCGATCCCTCCACATCCATGCACCGCGACCCATTCGCCCGGCCGCACCTGCGCCCGATCCACGACGCCATGATACGAGGTCATGAAGCGGCAGCCCATCGAGGCGCCTTCGAGAAAGCCGACTTCCTCAGGCATTGGCACGAGATTCAGGTCGGCATTGGGGATGCCGACATAGCGCCCGTAACCGCCCCAATAGGAAAAACCCGGAATACTGGGATTGGCGCAGACATGAGACTGGCCGCTGCGGCAATATTCGCAAATGCCATCGCCCTGGCTGAATGGCACCAGCACACGGTCGCCTTTTTTGAAATTATGCACCTCTTTGCCGGCCTCTTCGATCACGCCGCAGAACTCGTGTCCCATTACCAGCGGCATGGACGGGACCAGACCAATCCAAGCCCAGTCGCCGGACCAGGCGTGCCAGTCGGAGCGGCAAATTCCTTCGGCTTCGGCCCGTAGGATAACGCCGTTCGGCGGACATTTGGGGTCCGGCATGTCTTTCACAGTCAAAGGTTTGCGCACTGCCTCCATCACTGCTGCTTTCATAACGACCTCCGGAGGGGCTCCTCTGCTGCTTGATGCATGCCGACAGAGGCCCGGCCAATTCGATCAGCAGTTGCGGAGCGCGGATTTCTCAATGCTATAGCGCTTGCCGCGCAGTTCGGCAACGCACCGTGAAATCGGGGGAAATTCTCTTCGAACAGCCGGTTCTCAGCCCAATAATGGCAACAAGCTGCCGCTTGTCGATCACTACAAAGCCTTTGGCCTGAGAGCATGCCCAACCCACCAGTTACTCTCGACGAGTTGAACAAAATCGACGCTTATTGGCGGGCGGCCTATTACCTCTGTGCCGGCATGATCTATCTGAAACAGAATCCGCTATTGCGGCGGCCGCTCGAACCCGCCGATATTTTACCATCAACAAGCCTATTATCTTCAATTCATGGTTATCCGTGGCTCTTGCACAAGCTGACATATCGGCGGACAAACCACGACAATCTGCACGTGCGCGGTTACAAGGAACGGGGCAGCATTAACACGCCGTTAGGTCTGGCGATCGACAATCAGACCGATCGGTTCAATTTGGCGATTGACGTCATAAATCGGGTGGCCAAGCTGCAAACGGCCGGTGCTCATGTCAAGGAATGGCTGAAAGACGAGATTCTCGATCACCAGGAATGTGCTTTCAAAAACGGTATTGCCAAACCCAATATTCGTGATTGGAGATGGCCCTGTTGAGGGCGGTGAAAGGCAGGTACTTGGCCGCTCTCAGAAGCTAGTCAGGTGCGAACTTCTGCAGCGTACCTCTCCCGCTTGATGATACGGGAGAGGTACTGACGAGCGCTTGCTAGTCAAGTGCTGCGGGGGCGGCCACGTCGTCCGCGCGTCCTGGGCGGGGGCTGCTCCTCGAGCTCTTCGGGCTCAACATCGAACGCCGATTCGGAAGAAATTACGGTCAGATCGTCGGGAGCCTCATGCTCGCGTTCCTCGGAATCAACCTCGTTCATGTCCGCGGGCGGGGTCCATTGGCCAATACCATCAGCTAGCCGGGAACTGGCACCTTCGCCACGGGAGCGCCTCGATTCGCAATCGACACATCGCACCGCAAACGGGAGAACCTTGAGGCGTTCGAGCCCGATCTCGTCGCCACAGTCGGCACAGATGCCATACGTGCCGTTTTCGACCCGCGCCAGCGCTTCGTCGATAAGGCGCAGACGGCCCTCGGCGCGGTCAATCAAGTTGGCGTGAGTGTCGACCGCGGCGGAGGCGCGGGCCACGTCCATTTCGTCGCCTGGGGAGGACTCTTTCTCTTCGCTCTGGTCCTGCCTGTATCGGGCAATTCCCTCGTAGGTCTCATCCCGCAAACGGCGCAAGATTGCCTGTAAGTCGTTTCGCCGCTTGTCATCAGCCATTTGTGCCGAAGTCTCCATTTTTGGTTCCGTCGATGACTCGTAACTGCTCGAACTGATTCTGCTCCGCACTCGCTTGGAATAATGGGTGGCGCATTTTAACCCGTCCTATCGATAACATCCAAAATACGTGCCGTTCGTCTCAAATTCGCTGAGGATCGCATTTAGAGTCGACCCTGCTCCTTACGACAAATACTTCGAACTGCTGAACGAGAACGAGTCCTGGCGCCTGGACAGTTCTGGCGCCCTTGCCGGACCCACACTGGACGCCCAACTCAGACCTAGTAAGGGTGGGAGCGTCTCATGAATACCGGACCACGCAGTATACACGCACAGAGAGCCTGTGGCGAGTTGGTTCGGTGGACAGACCTTCGGCAGCTATGGCGAAATGGTTGGCGTCAGCTTACCCTTGACGCCCAAACAAGCAAGGCCTTCGACTCGCAGGTCGCGGCCTCTTCCGTGGGTGTACTGAGCGAGGGAACAAAACGAACGAGGAGGAAACGACTATGTCTATCCGTCTGCGGCAGATATGCCTGGTCGCGCGAGAACTTGCCCCGGTAATTGAGGACTTCAAGGAAATCCTCCGACTGGAGGTGTGTTTCGTTGATAAGGGAGTGGCGGTTTTTGGCCTGGAGAATTCGTTAATGCCTGTTGGCAGCAACTTTGTGGAAGTGGTTGCGCCCATTCAGGAGAACGCCGCTGCCGGCCGTTACCTAAAACGCCGCAATGGTGACGGCGGCTACATGGTGATCTGTCAGTGTGATTCCCATGAGGTGCAACAGGCCAGGAAAGCCCGTGCCGCAGCGATGAACATCCGGGTTGCGTGGGAGCATCAATCAAAGACTTTCCACGGCATGCAGCTGCATCCCGCTGATACGGGTGGCGCGTTCTTTGAAATCGATTGGGATGCCAAAGGTGAGCCCGAAGGAAATTGGGAGCCTGCCGGTGGAGATGGGTGGCACAAGGCGGTACATACGGACGTCGTCACCCGATATGAGGCTGTGGAGCTGCAATCCTCGGATCCGCGCGGCCTGGCTGAGCGCTGGAGCAGCATTGCCGAAATTCCATTGCGGGAGGACTCGAGAGGACGACTTGAGATGCCACTGGACAACGCGAGCATCCGTTTCGTCGAAGCTAATGATGGGCGCGGCGAAGGACTCGGCGGAGTAGACATCGTCGTCAACGATCGCCAGCATTTAATGGAGGCCGCGGAGCGACGGGGACGGCGGGTGTCCAACGACCAGATATTGCTCTGCGGCACTCGCTTTTACCTCGTGTGACACACATTAGGCGGAGGCAAGCAGCGCGTGCCTCCAGCGGGCGGCCGCAAGTTCGGCCAAGTTGCGCGCAGAAAGCGAATCTGCGATTGCGAAGTAATCGGGCGAGCCAAGGGGGCCTAAGGCGGTCGGATCCGTGAGCGAAGTCGAAGGGGAACGAGTCTGCGAGGTGCGCATTAAAACACTAGCGGAGGCCTTTTCGGTCGCAGCGAGCTAACGAGTCTGCGAGGTGCGCATAAAACACTAGCGGAGGCCTTTTCGGCCGCAGCGAGCTAACGAGTCTGCGAGGTGCGCATTAAA
>JAMXLL010000372.1 GCA_024281015.1 Candidatus Binataceae bacterium | reverse complement strand
TGTCAACACTCGATAGCACCATCCTCGCGGTCGACCGATTGCCACTACACCCGGGGCTTAATAGGCAGCTCAACTCATCGCTCGCGGTGGTCAAGGGAATTATTGTCGTTGCTCGCCACCGCTGGATAGTATTGGTTTTACCTTTTCGCCCTCGTGGGCTGCGCCGCCGGCATTGAGAGCCACCAACTCGCCCGGCGTCACGCCGCGTGTCACCTGCACCATGTAACCAGTATCGTTGCCTAGGGTGACCGGCGCCAGATGCAGCCGATCATGGAGAATCAGGGGTACATAAACGCGGTTGTTCCTGTATATCAGTGCATCGTCGGGAAGCATCGCGATCGCCGGCAGGTTCGACACCTGCATCTGCAGCCGCGCATACATTCCCGGATATAACTCGCCGCCGGGATTCGGCAAGTCCATCTCGATTAACATCGTCAAATTGTTAGCATCGAGCGCCGAGGGATGGCGCGTGATAGTACCCTCGAAGATACGGCCAGGATAAGAGGGGACCGTCAACCGGGCGGCATCGCCATCTTTAATCGCAGGAGCGGCGTCCTGTGGAATGAAAGCGTATACGCGTACCGGTTCCATTGTCGCGATCGCCACGATTGGCGTCGCCGTAGCTGGTGCGGTGGCTTGCGGAATTAGGGTGCCGGGATCGGCGTAGCGAGCGGTAATGAGGCCGCTCACCGGAGCTACGATGGTTTCATACCCTTGCATTGCACGTAACTGCTGATAAGCGGCTTTGGCCTGGAGCATCAGCGCGTGCTGATTGTCGGCGCTCTGGCGCGGGATCACGCCTTGCGCGACGAGTTGCCGATCGCGCCGGTCCGTGACCAATTGCAACCAATAATTCGCCTTAGCATCTGCGACCTGCTTATCGGTTTCGGGCGATTCGAGGATCGCGATGGTCTCGCCCTGAGTTACACGATCGCCCTTGTCCACCCGAATCGATTTCAGATAACCGGGGATTTTGGCGTAGATCGGGGTCTCGAGATAACCATGGATAGAAGCGGGCAAATCGAGTTGACGATGGACGGGCGATAAACCCGCCGGTTGCGCCAGCACCGTCACACCTTGCTGCAGGTCGGCCCGAAGTTGGGCCGTCTGGCGCTCGAGTCTGTGCTGATGAGCGAATACAATTCCGCCGGCGATAAGCACGACGAGCAGTGCCGCAAGGGCCCACCCGGCTAAATACAATGCGCCGCGCCTGGTGCTTTCAGTGTGATTCTGGGCTTGCATTTATGGTCCTTTACGCGGGTCACGCGCCGGGGAGAGTGGCGGCATCGATTTCGGCATCGCGTTGGCGTTTGGTCTTCAGTTCTCGGCCGAAGATGGAATACGCGGCGGGAACGACAAACAGAGTCATCAAGGTGGCGCCGATCAGACCGCCGATAACGCCGCGTCCGAGCGGAGCATTGAGTTCCGAACCCGCGCCCAGTCCCAATGCCATCGGCAGCATTCCCAGAATCATCGCCAGTGCCGTCATCAGGATCGGGCGCAGGCGAGTGCGGCCTGCCGCGATAGCGGCAGCAACGGGGTCTTCACCTTCTTCGCGCACGTCGTTGGCGAAGGTGATCAGGAGATTGCCGTTGGCCACCCCGACTCCGACCGCCATGATGGCGCCCATCAGGGATTCGACATTGATCGTGGTGCCAGTAAGCACCAGTGCCCAGAGTACTCCGGCGAGCGCCCCCGGCACCGCAAGAATGATGATGAAGGGCTCGAACCACGACTGAAAATTCGCAGCCATCAAGAGGTAGACCAGCAGAATCGCCAGGACGATACCGAGTTCGAGAGTGCCGAAGGACTGATGCATCGCCTGGCTTTGACCCCGAATAGCTATCTGGGTACCAGCGGGCAGTTGCCCCAGCCCGGCTATCGCTCGCTGCATCGCGGATGTCGCACCGCCAAGGTCGCGTCCGGCCACGCCCGCGTTTAGGTCCACAACACGCTGGACGGTGTAATGGTCGATGACGGAGGGATCAACACTATGCGTAATCGTTGCAACATTACCGAGAATCTGGCTGGGCGGCGTATAGCTGGTGGTGAAGCCAGGCTGCGAAGGCGGCGCGGCAAAACCCGAAGGCATTGTGGACTGCGGTGTTGAAGCAGCGATGGGCACGCGTTTGAGCTTCGACACTGAATCCACATAATGAATCGGCATTTCCGAGATTACGTTGTAGTTGACGCCGTTTTCCGGATCGAGCCAGAAGGTCGGCTGCAGCAGACTGTTGCCGCTCAAGGCGGTGAGCAAGGCGGAAGCCACCTGCTCCTCCGTGACGTGCAATTCCATTGCCCGATCGCGATCGACCTTCACCTGCAACGCCGGGTAGTCCAGCGGTTCGCCGATACGCAGATCGACGATTCCCGGAATTAACTCGGCCCGTTGGCGGAGCCGCTCGGCTAGGGCGTAATCGCGGCTCAGGTCGTTTCCGCTGATCTGCACGTCGAGTGCCGCCGAGAGGCCAAAGTTCAGCACCTGGCTGACAATGTCTGCGGCCTGGAAATAGGCCGTCACCTGCGGAAACTGCTGCCGCAACATGCGCCGAATGGCCCCTTCATAGATGGCCGTCGGACGATGGGCCGGGCTTAACTGAATCAGCACGTCGGCGTCCTGCGGACCGGTGCTGTCAGTCTGGTAAAAGGCCAGATCATACGACACCGGCAAACCGATATTGTCACTGATTGTCTGCAACTGCTGCGCCGGAATAACCTTGCGGATAGCGTGCTCGATGCGATCGACGATCAGTTCGGTCCGTTCAAGCCGGGTGCCGCTCGGCGCTCGCACGTGAAGGCGCATCATGCCCGCATCCACAGCCGGGAAGAAATCCTCGCCGGCCACCTTCACCAATACCAGCGAACCAATCACCATTACCGCCACCGCGGTCAAGGTCAGCGTGCGCCGCTCGATGAAGCCGGTCAGCGCGATACGGTAACGGTCCGCGAAGCGGTTGAAGCATTTGTTGAAGCGGTCCACCAGGCGCGCCCACCAGCCATTGCCGTGATCTTCTTCGTGTTCGGCCGCCAGCACATGATGAGCCATGGTGGTGACCAGCGTGCGCGACAGGACATAGGACGTGAGCATCGCGTACACCACCGCCATTGCCAGCGGCGTGAAGAGGAATTTAGCGACCCCGCTCAGCAGCACCACTGGAAAGAAGACGATGCAAATCGATAGCGTGCCGACCAGTGTAGGAGTCGCAATCTGCGCGGCGCCATCCAGGATCGCCGTCAGCAGCGGCTTATGCATCGCGCGGTTGCGATGAATATTCTCGATCTCGACGGTGGCATCATCCACCAGCATTCCGACAGCCAGCGCAAGTCCACCGAGTGTCATGATATTCAGGCTTTGCCCAGATAGTTTCAAAGCTACGATCGCGGTCAAGATTGAAAGCGGAATCGAGATGATGACGATCAGCATGCTGCGCGGCGAACCCAAAAACAGCAGGGTCATCAGGGCCACCAGGGTGGCGGCAATCAACGATTCGCGCACCACTTCCCACAAGGCACCCCGGACGAATTCGGACTGATCGAAGGTGAGGGTGAGTTTCAGGCCGCGAAGTGCGGGTGGTACGGCAGCCAGAATCTGCGGAATCCGCTGCCGCACCGCATCCACCACGGTCAAAGTCGAAGCGGCGGCGTGTTTGATGACCAGCAAAAACAATCCGGCCTTGCCGTTGATTCGCACCAAGTTGGTCTGCGGCGGATGAGTGTCGGAGACTGGGGCAAGGTCGCCGACATGCACAGGCACACCGTGCACCAGCGCCACCGGCAACTGGTTAAAGTCCGCCACTCGCGCGGGCATCATGTTCAGATCGACGTTGTACTGATAATTGCCGATGCGGGCACTGCCGGATGGAATTACCACGCTGGTCTGGGCCATGGCATTGCCAACGTCGGCCGGTGAGAGTGCGTTAGCATAGAGCGCCGCCGGATTAAGGTTAACCATTACCTCCCGCTGCACTCCGCCGAGCGGGGCCGGACTCGAGAAACCGGGAATAGTGAATAGCTGGATGCGGACAAAATTCAGCCCGTAGTCGAATAGTTGTTGTTGCGAAAGCCGTTCGCTTCCGATGTCAAGTTGAGCCACTGGTACATTGGAGGCATCGTAAGAGATTATCTGCGGGGCTTGCGTGCCACGCGGCAGGATACCCAGGAGAGTTTCGGAGACGGCGTTGATCTGAGCGATGGCCGAGCCGAGGTCGGCGCCCGGGTGGAAATAGACCTTGAGGATGCCCAGCCCGTCCATCGCTTGCGAGTCGATATGGTCGATATCGTTAACGGTGGTAGAATAAGCGCGCTCGCTGATCCAGATCATCGTGCGCTCGGTCTGCACCGCCGACAGTCCCGGATAGTTCCATACCACCATCACGACCGGCAGATTGATCGCCGGGAAGATATCGACGTTCATCAACTCGAACGATAGCGCGCCCAGCACCAGCATGAGCATCGCCATCACGGCGACCGAGATCGGCCGCCGGAGCGCCAACCGGACCAACCACATCATGTGGGGCGTTTCTCCTGAGGTGAGCTATATGACAAATCTATTTTAAATGCCGCAGCCGCTTGACAGAATGAAAAACTTCAACGGGCGCCGGTAGTTACCGGAGTGTGTCAGGCAGGAAGGCAGCCCTCAGGTTCTATGGGCGGATCGGTCCTTCAGTAATGAAAGAGGAATTCACCGTAGAGCACGCCAAACGGCAGAACCCGCTCACCAAACAGCGTGCATAGCTCACGGGCTCTCGTGTGGGCTCGCCCACCTCCTCGCCGGCGAATTCTTTCGTTGCCTTGAGTCCGCTGGTTAGAGCCATCTGCACCAACAGCTCCCGGCGTCGCCGCTCGGAATCGTCGGGTAGGAACTTGAGTAGTTCCAGTGCTCTGTTCTGATAGCCGACCGCCTCCGAATAAGCCGAGCGCTGTTCTGCCTGCAAGCCTGCACGATATAGATATTCAACCGCTTTGGTCCTGTTGCCGCTGAGGCTATAATGATCCGCGAACTCCCGCAGATGATCGTTAAGACGATCGTTCGGAGCTCGAATCGCCGAGCGGGTCAACTCGTAATTCCTGATAATGTACTTGACTGCT
>JAMXLL010000371.1 GCA_024281015.1 Candidatus Binataceae bacterium | reverse complement strand
ATGAAGATTTTCGACGACCAGATAGCACGCTTCTTCGCCGTTCCCGCAATGAGACGCAACGATTTTCACCGTCGGAATCTCGGCGGGAAAGGGCTCGAGGAGCCGATAGCCAGCTACCTGGCGCGCGATGCTGGGAGGGCCGGAGCGCTCGCGATGAATCAACTTCAGGACCAGGCCCGGCCGCCCGACAACAGCGTAGACAAATCCATAATGACCGTCGCCGCCAATTCGCTCGCCCAGCGTGATCGCGCCGAGATCGATACCCTCATCGCTCAACGGTAATCGGATCGTCCGATTTGCCAGTTGAGACAAGCCGGGCAGGCCGGGGCGGATGCTGTCGCTCGACATGACAGCATGGTCGTCGAGTGCCCTCCGGGCTTGATGGGCGTCGTGTCGCTGCATGTCGGATCTAAAGCAGTATCGCCTCCCATTATAGCAAGCCCTGGCGTGCCCCCTATTGCCCGTCTAACCGCGCAAGCCGGTAAGGCAGTCGACCACCCGTTCAATCGTCGATGATCCCATGCCGATGAATGAGGGCAGGTACATGCCCCTCTCGGAAATCCTCCCCGATTTGGGAAATTCCTCCCGAATGCCCGCTTTTGGGATTATCGGCTGGCGGTGGAGAGGATGGAAGAACCGGCGCGTTTCGATTCCGTTGCGCTTAAGTTCCGCCTGGATGGTCTTGCGGTCCAATCCAAACTCATCCTCGATCAATATGCCATACACCCAGTAGACGTTCGGTCCCCAATCGGAGTCCGGCGGGATGGTGATGCCCGGAAAATCTCTCAGGCGCGCGGTGTATTCGCCTGCGATTGCGATCTTTGCCGCGACCGCCTCGTCGAGGTGCTGCAATTGCGCCAGGCCGACCGCCGCCTGGAGATTGGTCATGCGGTAATTGAATCCGATGTCGCCATGAATGAAGCGGGTCTCTTCGTCGGCGCCGAAGCAGAGATTGCGCTTTGACCTCACCCGTTCGCACAGTTCGAGATCGTTGGTGACGACCATCCCGCCTTCGCCGGTCGTCAACACCTTGTTGGCATAAAAGCTGAAGATGGCGAGATCGCCGAACGATCCGACCGGCTGACCGGAAACGCGGGCCCCCAATGCTTCCGCGGCGTCTTCGATCACACGCAGGTTGTTGCGCCGGGCAATCTCCATGATGCGATCGATCTTGGCGGGGTGTCCGTAGGTGTGCACGACGACGATCGCCTGCGTCCGGTCGGTAATCGCGCGCTTGATGCCCTCGACGTCCATGTTCCACGTCTCATCGGCATCGACCGGAACCGGAATCGCGCCGCACGCCAGAACGGCAAGCACGGGAGAAATCATGGTGAAGTCGGGGACGATGACTTCGTCGTTCTTGTCGAGATCGAGGACACTCAGCGCCAGGTGAACCGCCGCTGTCCCGCTGCTGGCCGCCACCGCGTACCTGATGCCGATCTTCTCTGCAAAGCGGTCTTCAAACTCGTCCAAAAACGGCCCGCGCGACGATATCCATCCGCCGTCGATGGCCTGACACAGATTGAGTTTCTCGTCGCCCCAAATGCGCGGGCGACTCACCGGCACGAAGCCGTCCATCGGGGCACCGCCACTGCTATCGATAGATCGTGGTGCCGTCGACGAAGCTTTCCCAGCTCCACCGCGCACCACTGGCCCGGAACCAGTCGACGGTCGTTTTGAGCCCTTCGTCGATTCCGACCGTCGGTCTCCAATCGGTGTATTTCAGCAGTTTGTGATTATCGCAACGGAACCGGTCGATATCCTTTCGCCGCAGCCTTGCCAGATCGATGACGATCTCGAGCGCATTGACTCCCATGATCTCAGCGAGCTTTCGGGCGAGCCACTCGACAGAAAAGCTCGTGTCGGACCCGACGTTGACGACATCTCCGTCGGGCACGTCCGAGGCAAGTACTGAAATCAATGCGTTCGCCGTGTCGTGCACGAAAGTGAAATCTCTCTCCGCTTTGATGTTACCCAACGCGACCCGCGGGCCGCGATGCAGCTGCGCGATGATCTCGGGAATCACGTAGGGTTCGGTTTCGCGCGGTCCGTAGCAATTGAAGATGCGCGCGATAACAACGGGAGTGCCGTGTTCGAGATAGTATGTGTGGCACAGCCGATCGGCGGCTACCTTGGAAACCGCGTACGTGTTGAGGGGATTGAGTTCTGTTTTTTCATCGCACTTGGGCGATGGCGCCTCGCCGTAGACTTCCGTCGAAGAGATGTAAAGCATGCGCTTGATCGACAGCGCCTGGGCTGCTCGGAGGAGATTTAGCGTGCCGCCGACATTTATGTCGAAGAACCGCTCGGGCATGATGTAGGCGGTAGGGACGAACGTATCGCCGACGCAATCGATGATGTATTCGACCTGATGGTCACGCAGCGCCTTGAACAGCGACCAGTCGTCCCTCACGTCGCCATGGATGGCAGTAAAAGGCCCGCTCAGGCCGGCCACGTGAGCCGGATGTCCGTGCAAATAATTATCGTAGCAGACGACGGTGCTGCCTCGGCGAAGGAGCTCCCGGACAATTGCCGATCCAATGAATCCCGCACCCCCCGCGACCATTACGGTGCGGCCAGCCAAATCACGCAAGGCGCAACCCCACTAAACGCAACCGACACGTTTTGAATTTTACGCCGCGTATATCCAGTTGCGGAGTAAAATATGACAGAAATGTGGCGCCATGGTTAATGCCTGCGATCGCGCGACGCGCCTCCGGCCCACTCATCGATCAAGAATACCTTGAAGACGCCCGGCGAGCATCGGATGCATCGCAACGCGGCGAGAAAGGCCGCCACCAGGGCGGAGCATCGTCTCGAGAAGCTGCCCAGCTGCCGTTACCCCCTGTATTAACGACGACGTTTAGGCACGCCTACCTCCTGCGGGCGAAATTGGTTGAATCGAAATTTTAAAATATGAAATATAAAATTTTTCAGGGTCCACCTCATAGCTAACCTCACAACCAGTTAACGTTTTTTTCCAGGTCATGAAATGAAGGTAAAGTATTTCAACGGCGGAGTCTCCGGTGGCGTCGAATAACCTGCCATTGTCCCAGAAATACTTATTTATATATCTCGGTAATGTCGATGGAGTATCTGTTTTGGGCTCTGCATAATTGTGCAGGAATTTTGGCCAATAGACACGAATCGAGCCAGTCCGAGCCAACCGCCCGATAAGGCGGGTCATGCCTTCCTCGTCAAAAGCATGACATTCAACCTTTCGCATTACCTGCGTAAATTCTGACGATTGTCGAAAAAGCTGATTTATGCCGAGGGTATTCCTAAAAAGACTAAAATGTCCGGAGACCATCCCCTTTCGCGTCGAGAAAACATCATATTTGTTTAGAAGCTCGTCAGTCACATATTTTCGGATATCGCCCCATATTATATCGATATCGCAATGTCCCCAGAAATCAAAATCATTCAGATAATCGTCGAATAGCATTCCAAAAGCAGGTTTGTAGTCAGGTACCTTATAAGCATCTTCCAGCGTAGCTTCCTTGCCAATTTTCCTCTTGATTAACTCCCTCATTTGGGCCAAAGTTCTATTATAGAAAACGACGTTAGACGAATAGTGTGCTGGCGAACGGCAATCAGTAAAAAAGATCCAATTAATCGTAGGATTCTTCTTACATGAGTGCAGAAATGCGGGGAACCAAATGGGCCATTTCCCAAAATAGGCGACAACAAAACAAATTTTTGTCCCATTGATTTTAATTCTCTCGCCACCCGGCTTGAGCGGCCCCGGCGTAACGGCAGTGCCTGGCGTCTTATCCCCGCCGCGCTCAGATTTGCCCGTGATGCGCGTGCGAAAGTAATAATCTAAGATTTCATGCGGTGGTTTCCGCGAGCCCTTGTTCTCCCGCATTTCTCGCCGAGTCGGCCC
>JAMXLL010000370.1 GCA_024281015.1 Candidatus Binataceae bacterium | reverse complement strand
TTGAAGCAGCTAGCGCCGCGCCTGGCGCGAACCGGCGGCCCGGTTACGGGTAGGGCTACCGTTAACGCGGGTGCGGTCGGCGCGGTAGGCAACGCATTCGCAACGGTTTGTGTAGATGTCGAGGTAGACCCTGATACGGGCAAAGTCCAGATTTTGCGGGCGACTATTGCTCAGGACGTGGGCCGCGCCATTCACCCCAGTTATGTCGAGGGACAGATGCAGGGCGGCTTGGTGCAGGGTATCGGCTGGGCTCTGAATGAGGAATATGTCTACGATGACCGGGGCATCTTGCGCAACACCGGCCTTCTCGATTATCGAATGCCTACTTGTCTGGATTTGCCCCTGATCGAGACAATCGTCGTTGAAGTTCCGAATCCAAGCCATCCGTTGGGCGTACGAGGTGTCGGTGAGGTATCAATCGTTCCACCAATGGCCGCGGTGGCCAACGCGGTCTATCGGGCGGTAGGGGTCCGAATGACGGAATTGCCCATGTCGCCACCGAGGGTACTAAAGGCGTTGTTGCGCAAGCGCGGCGAATCATTGGAATCGCAGGCAGCGGCAGCCGACTAAGTGTACAAAGAAGCGCGTTTTCAGACGCTAATTTTGGCTAATGGTGCGAAGGTATGACTGATAGGGCTTGTAATTGCACAGTACTGTCATTCGATCGCTGCTCATTGCTTATTGCAAGTCACTAAAGATTCCTTATAATGACAATTCGCTAACTGGGGTTTGCCCCCCCTTTTCCCGGTTGGCGAGGGCCGGGCGGCGAAATCCGCTCGGCTCTTTACATTTTCGGCCCACATATTCTGCGGATTCGTCCCGTTTTGGATCAGGCGCGCCAATGCTTAGCGGCCGCTGCCTTGCAGCGCGCGGCCGTTGAGGGAGTAATTGGTCAATAGCGGCGTAATAAGGGCGAAATCGAACGGTACCCGCTGATTGAACCAGATTGGGCACCAATCAGGAATCGGTCAGCGATCACGCCCCGAAGTTGGACCGCGTGCACTACCGCCGCCGGCACGAGCTTGGGCCTCATTCACGCGAATCGGCCGACCCTTGATCTCGCGGCCGTTTAGCCGTTTGACTGCGGCGTCAGCTGCCTCATCGGTCGCCATCTCAACGAATCCGAAGCCTCTGGACCGGTTGGTCGCGCGGTCCATTATCACCTGCGAACTTTCTACTTTCCCTGCTTCCGAGAAAGCGTCTTGCAGGTCTTGATCGGTCACGGTCCAGGCCAAATTGCCAACGTACAATCTGCGCCCCATTAGGCTCTCCCTCGGGGGCTCTACGATCCCAGTCGGCGGGCGACTCAACTGCTGCTGGCCTGATTGGGCCGAGGTTGAGTCGCAGCACCTACTCTCATCGTATCGTGCCCCAACGTGCGAGTTCCTTATAGCACCGCTGCCAGCACAAACATAGCAGTGGAACACGTAGCAGTAAGTAGCGGCTGGCGGAACAGCAGTGCTTCTCGATGGCTTCGTCCCCTGTCCGCTTCCTGCTATGCAACTAGAGCGGGTTCACTTCGTAACGTAACCTGAATAATTCAGGCGATCATTGGAGCAAATCAAAGCGGTGGCGGTTAAAACGATAGAATGGCGCGGCGATAGTGTTCGTATGATAGATCAGCGGCTGCTGCCGCGACGTGAAGTGATTCGCGTATATCGCGATTACGTGGGTGTGGCCCGCGCCATCCGGACAATGGTAATTCGTGGCGCACCTGCTATCGGAGTGGCTGCGGCCATGGGGGTGGCACTGGCGATTCGGGGGAGCAGCGGCCACCGCGCCCGAGTCCGCTTTGAGCGTGCCGCGTCGCTACTCAAAGCGACACGTCCGACCGCAGTCAACCTGGTGTGGGCTGTGGAGCGGATGGGTCGCGTGCTCGAAGCCAGCCTCGCGCTCGATCCAGAGCGCCTCTATCGGCGCATGCGGGCTGAGGCGCTTGCAATTTGTCGAGAAGATGTGGCGGCAAATCGGATACTCGGGCGCAACGGCGCCGCGCTCCTGGATTCGCCAGCTAGCGTGCTGACCCACTGCAACGCCGGAGCATTGGCCACGGCCGGATACGGTACTGCACTCGGCGTGGTCCGTGCAGCTCGTCAAGCTGGCAAAAAGATCCGGGTGTTCGCCGATGAAACACGGCCTTTTCTCCAGGGCTCGCGGCTGACTGCTTGGGAACTCCAAAAAGATCGCGTTCCCGTTACGATTGTTGCCGATAGTATGGCAGCCAGCCTCTTACGCGCGGGCGAGGTCGACTGCGTTATCGTCGGTACTGACCGAACGGCGGCCAATGGTGACGTTGCTAATAAGATCGGTACTTATCCGCTAGCGGTAATGGCACAGCGCCACCGTGTCCCCTTTTACGTTGCGGCGCCATTGTCGTCAATTGATTTGGCCTGTGCTAGCGGCGACGAGATCCCCATTGAATGCCGGTCACCTCAGGAACTAACCGAATTCGCCGGCAAGCAGATTGCTCCCGCGGGCGTCGAGGTGTTCAATCCGGCTTTCGATATCACACCCGCCGAACTGGTCACTGCGATTATCACCGAACGCGGAATAGCCTATCCGCCTTTTGACGAAAGTCTTTCCAAACTCAAGCGATCAACCTAGTTAAGAGCGCTTGAATTCATAAATGATTACGTCCATCGACGCATATGTTCTTGTAGAGGTATCTAATTACTAGCCCTTCATCTTGAGCTTCTCGGCACTTGGATGAAGGCTGGTCCGGGCGCTCGGGCGATTATCAATGCGCCTAAACCAGCGCTGCATATTGCTCAGCGATGGATCGATTGTCTGTCCTACGCCCGCGGCAAAATCAAGGCAGCAATAGAGAATGATGTCTGCGATCGTGAAGCGATTAGGGACTATATAGTCGCGGCCCTCAATTAACCCGTCTAGCCATTTAAGCCGTGCCTGCGCAATACGCTTCAGACCGGGCGCAATTTCCGGCTCGCAAGGCAGGCGGTTGCGGAACAATTCGAGTCCTTCGGCGAAGCGGAACCCATTGTAGATATTCTCGGTGATATTGAGTTCGACTCGGCGCTGCCATTGATGGGTCTCGGCGCGTTCTTCGGCGGTTGCGCCGACGAGTACGGGAGTGGGATTCTTTTCTTCGAGATAGTCCCAAATCGCAACCGTCTCGCCGATACATTGTCCGTTATCGAGTTCGAGGGCTGGAAGTTGCCCGCCTGGATTGCGCTCGGTATAGGGACCTTGCCGATTTTCAGCTTTCAAGAGGTCGACAGGCTTGGTTGCGATGGTAATCCCCTTTTCGGCGAGAAACATGCGCATAGCCCGCGGGTTTGGGCCAAACGAATCATAAAGCTGCATCGTCATCGCGCTCCTATATTCATTCTTGTAACGATTCTCCTCGAGCACCGCTCAAGGCATACGACGCGGTGACTATAACTAATAAGGCTGAGCAATTGAAACCGCTGCTCCTACGGAAGATGCTCAAGAGCACTGGAAGCCACGCATTTTTTTCAATAGTGTTATCGCGCAGCCGCCGCCTGACTGCGGCAGAATCACCGGTTGGGCGAGCTAACGAGCGCAACGGGCATCTCTCGATTACCCCGACGCTTCGGGCTGCACAGGATTTTTAGCGTGCGTTTCTGTCCACAGTGTGGCGAGGCGACCGTGCCTGGCGCTTTTTTTTGCGTTGGCTGCGGGATTGGTCTCGCTGCGCCCGCGAACCTGGCTACCAGTCCGGGGTCCAGACCCGCTGACGCTAAAGGCGGGGGTGAGCGGCCGCCGGCGCCGATGCCGCCTTCGCTTGCCCCTTTCGCTGCGACGTTCAGCGCCATTATTGCCGTTGGGATCCTGGTCGCTTACGGGGTAATGCGCCAAATCCCACAACGCGAGGCGCTGCTGTCGTCGTCGCCGTCTCAGGCGGCCTCGCCGTCTTCGCCGGTCCAAGGTGCGCGGCAACTGCCACCTGGTCATCCGGCAGTCCAATTACCGAAAGAGGCACGTGATTTTATTGCAGCTATCGCGCGGCGGGCCGAAGCGAATCCGCGCGACATTGCGGTGTGGGACAAGTACGGCGATGTTTGCTTCCGCGCAGCCGCTTTTGATTCTTCCTATTATACCAAGGCTGCGGACGCTTACGCTCACGTACTGAAACTCGACCCGGACAATCTCGATGCCTTGCGCGGGATCGGGAACGTCGACTTTGACCAACATAAGTACGATGAGGCAATTGCGGCGTATGAGCATTACCTGAGCCGGAAGCCGGAAGACCCTGAGGTCCGCACTGACCTTGGTACTATGCTGCTGTCAGCCGGCAGCGCAGATCAGGCCGTAATGCAATACCGGAAAGTGCTCGAGACGCATCCCAACTTCTTCGAAGCCACCTTTAATCTCGGGATAGCTTACGGCCAAATGAACGAACTTGCAGCGGCGCGGAGCGCATTCGAAAAAGCCAAGACGCTCGCGCCAGATGCCGACGCCAAAAATCGCGTTACCGAGATGCTTGCGGAAGTAGAGGGTGGCGCTCCATCTGCTTCGGAGCAAGGTTCAAAGCCCGAGCAAGCTGGCCCAGCAGTGTCAGCCAATTCGAGCAACTTTGAGGGTGCGATGGAGCGTATGTTGCGCGACCTGCCGATCGCCGGACCCAAAGTTGCCTCGGTGCAGTGGCCCTCGGCGACGCGCGCACGAGTCCTGATGGATAATTTTCCAATGAATCAGATGCCGCCCTTCGCGGCTGCCAAGTTCATGGCCGACCTGAAAAATGGAATTGGCGGCGTCAAATCGGCTCACAACGTGCGCGCTCCTGTAGAAATCGACATATGCGATGCAGCGAGTGGACACGTCATGCAATCAGTCACGGAATAGACGGCCGCTGGCTCGACCGGCCACAGGGTTATTGTCAATCGGTCCCGATAACCGAAACATCCTGCCTACGATTAATGATGCAGTTGACGTCGGGATTCAATCGGTTAAGTTGAGGTTTACGCTGGCCCATAGCGACGAGCAGATCGCGGAGCATAACTGTGAACGGTGCCTTACCATTATTAGAAAAAGTCGGGATAGCCACCGTTAGTATTCACAGTCAAATCCCGCCGTCGCATCCGTCGGTAGCGATGGGGCTCGGCCCGGATCGACGGGGCACCGGAACTTTGGTCAGCGCCGATGGCCTGATCGTTACTGTTAATTACATGGTCATTGGCGCCGAGAGCGTCATGGTAACGTTTACCGACGGCCGCCAGGCTCCAGCGCGGGTGGTGGCGCGGGACTTTACCACGAGCCTCGGAGTGTTACAGGTGGAAGGTACTGGCCATCCCCACCTCGAGGTAACGTCTTCTGCCAACGCGACGCTTGGCCAGGAAGTATTGATTCTGTCCAGTCTTGGTGCGGAGAAAAGATGCGCCGATACTGGAATCGTCACCTATCTGGGACCATTCGACGCCGCCTGGGAATTCGTGTTGGACCGGTGCGTTTGCGTGACCGCGTCTATACTTAACATCGGCCTGAGTGGCGGCCCGATCCTCAATTCAAAGGGACAGATTCTCGCCTTCTCGTACCTCAGTTTTACCGACCTGGTGCGTCCGATTCTGGCGATTCCGGGTGAATGCTTCCTGTCGGGCCGCGACGAGTTGGTCCGTCATGGCCATCGCATAACTATTCCGCCCCGGCTTTGGTTGGGTGTACTCTCCTACACGCTGCGTGAGCACGTGGTGATAGCCGCAGTGATGCCCGGCAGTCCTGGTGAAAAGGCGGGCCTGCAGCAGGGTGACCTGGTACTCAGTGCTGACGGCCGTGACATCCACGAACGCCGCGCCCTCTACGATGCTATAAACAGCCATCGCCCTGGTGAATGTGTGCAACTGAGAATTTTGCGAAAGAACCAGGTCTATAATCTCGAGGTCGCCGCCATTGTCGTCGACGATTACCTCGGCTAGCATCCTGTTGGCGCCGCCCCGCGCCGGCTAATTTCGATTAGAGTCTTCATACGTCCCTGAACTCACGCTTGGGCTTTCGTTTCTCGAGCGCTGCCTGCGCCGCCGCCAACCGGGCGATCGGCAGTCGGAATGGCGAGCATGAAACGTAATCAAGCCCGAGGCGATGGCAGAAGCGGACACTGGCGGGGTCGCCGCCGTGCTCACCGCAGATTCCAATGGTGAGTTGCTTTTTTGCTTTCCGACCACGCTCGATAGCGATCCGCATCAAGCCGCCCACGCCTTCGGTGTCAATTTCCTGGAACGGGTCTTTCTTGTAAATGCCGTGCTCTAAATAGTCGTCGAGGAATTTCGACGAATCGTCGCGCGAGAGGCCGTAGGTCATTTGCGTCAAATCATTGGTCCCGAACGAGAAGAAATCAGCTACCGCGCCGATCTCACCCGCTTCGACGCAGGCACGCGGCACTTCAATCATAGTGCCGATATGATATTGGAGCCGGCCGCTATCGCGGCTGGCAACGTCGCGCGCCACTTCGCGAATCTGAGCTGCGAGCAATTCGAATTCCTTGCGCTCACCGATCAAGGGCAACATGATTTCGGGTATTGCTTTGACTCCCTGCACGCGCAGTTCGCTGGCGGCTTCGAGAATTGCCCGAGCCTGGGCCCGGTAGATCTCCGGAAAGCTAACCCCAAGGCGCGAACCGCGATGGCCGAGCATCGGGTTGAATTCCTCCAGCCGGTCGCGTACTTGCCTGAGCCGCGCCGGCTCGGTTCCCATGGTTTCCGCCAACCTGGCGATTTCGGCGTCGTCATGCGGTAGAAATTCGTGCAATGGCGGATCCAGCAGTCGTATGGTAACCGGCATACCAGCCATCTCCCTGAGGATGGCGACGAAATCCGCGCGCTGCATCGGCACGATCTTCTCCAACGCACGTGCGCGCTGTTCGTGGTTTTCGGCCAGGATCATCTCCCGCATCGCTTCGATCCGCTCTGGGGCGAAGAACATATGTTCGGTGCGGCATAAACCGATTCCTTCCGCCCCGAACTCGCGCGCGAGCCTGGCATCAGCGGGAGTGTCGGCGTTGGCGCGTACGCCCAGTGTGCGTTCCTGGTCGGCCCATTTCATAAACTTGCGGAAATAATCCGACTCTTCTGGTGGAACGGTTGGAACTCGTCCAGCAATCACTTCGCCCGTACTACCATCGAGCGTGATGTATTCGCCGCGCTGAATAAGACGATCGCCGATCTTCATCGCGCCCCGCGCATAGTCAATTTCGATCGCTCCGCAACCGGCCACACAGCATTTGCCCATACCTCTGGCCACCACCGCGGCATGGCTGGTCATTCCGCCCCGGGCGGTAAGGATCCCCTCTGCTACGTGCATTCCGTGAATATCCTCGGGCGAGGTCTCGTGGCGAACCAGGATCACGGGGCGGCCAGCCTGATTCACCGTTACCGCTTCGTCGGCCGACAAAACCACTTCGCCGCAAACCGCGCCCGGCGAAGCCGGCAGCCCGCGAGCCATTACCTCCTTGGATGCCTGCGGATCGAGTCTGGGATGTAGGAGTTGCTCGAGCTGCACAGGTTCCACCCGCATCAACGCTGCGCGCCTATCGACGAGCCGTTCTTCGGCCATCTCAACCGCGGTCCGCACCGCCGCTTCGGCCGTGCGTTTGCCGGTGCGGGTTTGCAACATAAATAGCCGGCCGCGCTCGATAGTGAATTCCATGTCCTGCATATCGCGGAAATGCTTTTCGAGCCGTTGGGCGATCTTGAGCAGTTCCTTGTAAACCGCCGGAAAGCCCTCTTCGAGGCTGGGGAAGCGTGACGCTCGCTCGGTTTCGTCGATGTTGTTCGCCTCGGCCCAGCGCCGGCCGGCGGCCAGGCTTATCTGCAATGGTGTGCGAATTCCTGCCACGACATCTTCACCTTGAGCATTGGGGAGGAACTCGCCATAAATGCCGCGTTCGCCTGTGGCAGGATTGCGAGTGAAAGCAACTCCGGTGGCGCAATCGGGGCCCAGATTGCCGTACACCATTGATTGCACCGTCACCGCTGTACCCCATTCGCCTGGGATATTGTTCAACTTACGGTAGGTGACCGCGCGTTCATTGTTCCACGACCCGAACACCGCACCGATGGCTTCCCACAACTGTTCTTCTGGATCTTGCGGGACGTCACGACCCGTGCGCTCGCGGATTAGGTTGCGGAATTCGCTGACCAATTCCTTGAGGTCATCGACGCTAAGGTCAATATCATCGCGGACCGAGCGCTGCGACTTTTTCCGGTCGATCAGCTCCTCGAAGGGATCACGATCTTGTTTGTTTTCAGGCTTGAGCTTCAACACCACATCGCCGTACATCTGGCAAAACCGCCGATACGAATCCCAAGCGAAGCGGGGGTTGCGGCTCGCCTCCTCCAGTCCCCGTACCGTCGCGTCGGTCAAGCCAAGGTTAAGCACCGTGTCCATCATTCCTGGCATGGAGACCCGCGCACCGGATCGGACGGAGACCAACAGCGGATTGCCCTCGTCGCCAAAGCGCCGTTTCAATGCCTTTTCGATACGCCCAATGCTCTTGGCGACGCCGCCATCGAGACCCTTGGGATAGGCGTGTTTATTGGCATAAAAGTATGTGCAGACTCGGGTCGAAATGGTAAAACCGGGGGGCACCGGTAATTTCAGCCCAGCCATTTCAGCCAGCCCCGCCCCTTTGCCACCAAGTAGATCGCGCATGTCCGCGCGACCTTCGGCGATGCCGTTACCAAAGAAATAGATCTCCGGATGAACCCGCGCCATTTCGATTTGTCTCCTGAGAGGTAATTTGACCAGCACCGCTTTTTTCGCGGCCCCAAGGGCTACCTGTACTTCGGAATCACCGGCAGCGTCAAAAATGAGGCAAACCCGCGTTCGTGCATAATGGTCTGCAGCGCCGGCCGCATCTCCGCATCAACGAACAGTTCGTGACCGGTGTTCAGGTTGCGGTCAAAACGTGGGAAGTTGCTCGAACTCACTTCCAGCCGAATCCGATGTCCAGCCTTAAACAGGTTGGAAGTCGACCACATATCAATATTGAATTCATAAATTTTGCCCGGCGTCATCAGCTTCGGTTCCGAGCGCGATTCGCGGATCCGCGCCCGGATAATGCCGTCGGTGAGATTGCGCGCGAAGCCGCATTCACTAACGTCGACAAGCTTGGCCGTGAAATCCGTATCCGGTGCTGATGAAGAAGCATACAGGGTAAGCGTGATTGGGCCTGTTATTTCGATATCCGCGGCCAAGGGCGGTGTCGAATACACCAGCACATCAGCTCGATGCTCAATCATTGCCTGATCGAAGGCACCCCCTTGGAGCGAGTTGGGATAGCAGCACAATCCGCCGCCCGCAGTGGGAACCGGATGTAGCGGATTGTAGAGGAAAGAGTCAGCAGGTTCGGCTTGCGGAGATTCAGTGGAAAGCACACCGTCGCCGAATGCGCTGTTGGCGTTCCCACGGCTGTGCAGAAAATAGCGGCGCCATTCGGTGCCGGGCAGCGGCCAATCTAACTCATCTCGCCATTCGTTCGCCCCCATTACGTAGATTCGAACGGGGTGATCGCCCTCGGCGGCACCGCGCTTGTTCTTTAGCCAATAATCGAAATAATCCAGCTGCATGCCATCATAATCGATCGAAACGTAGCTCGAACGGGAGCCCATATCGACCTGACCAACCAGGCTTGCCAGCGGCAGGGTGTGGTGCCAAGGACCCATCACCAGGCGCGGCCGCCGCCCGCAGGTGCCTGCGCCCTGGGCTTTCATGCCGCAATAGTTACGAATCGTGCCGCGTTGGAAGATATCGTACCATCCGCCGATATTGAGTGTGGGCACCTCTATCCTGCTGTATGATTCTTCGATGGAAATTTTGCGCCAGTAGTCGTCGTAATATGGATGAGCTAGCCAGTCGAAGAAATAAGGCGCGCCAGTTTGGAACATCGGGAATTCGCGCAGCGGCAAATGCTCCGCCGTTTGGCGCATCGTGTCGATGGAGGTCATTACGACGCCCAACTCTTTGCGTGCCGCCGCATTCTGCTCCCGCTCGCGCATCAGCCGCCCGAGGCCGAGGGAGGTCATGACCCAGCTCATATTGAAGAATAATGAGAACGCTCCGCCCTGATACGTCCAACCATCGTGATAGTCGCTGGCGGTGATTGCGGGCACCATCGCCTTCAGACTCGGTGGGGCCTGCGTGGCAGCTAGCCATTGCGTAACGCCTACATAGGATGCCCCAAAGGTACCGACTTGGCCGTCGGCCCACGGTTGGTGGGCAGCCCACTCAATTGAGTCATAGCCATCTCGTGCCTCGTCCACAAAACAGGTGAAGATACCATCGGAGGCGAACCGCCCACGACAATCCACAATCATTACGTTATAGCCGCGTTGTGCCGCTCGGATCGCGTCGAGCATGTTGTATGAAATTTGAGGAAACTTCTTGTCGTAAGGAGTACGAGTGAGTAAAACGGGGAGCTTCTCGGGACCGTCCGGACGAAACAGGTCACCTCGCAAAACGCAGCCGTCACGCATCGGGATCTCGAGATCTTTCTCTATTACTATTCTAGCGCCCATCGCGAGCCTCGTTGTTGATGGATGCTCACAGGTTAGCGTCTGCGGACCCGCGCTGAAACTCTAAGGCCCCGGATTCACGAACTATGCGTCGCATCCAGTACGACCTGCTTGGATGGTATGTCCAGCGACGGCGAGGAGAGGACGACGTGGGCCCTTAGGCTCCTGTCACGCGCATGCCTGTTTGGTCACCGCTGGGATGCTGGCGGTGATGGTCGTGCAGCCTTAAAATACCGAGGTCAATTCGCCCAGAAAGTAAGAGGACAAATGGCAACTGAACGTCAACGCGAAATCAAGCGCCGTCGCAAGCGGCGAGAGAAGCGCCTTAAGGCCCGAACTCGTGAGGCGCGCGGCGGCCGAAGAAAGCGAGCTTGACCGGTCAAGTCTTGCACTCAGGCGCTTTCCCGCAACGTACCGCGGAGACCTGTGTCCCAGGCGGGTGCAGAACAGGCATTATTAGCAACGAAGGGACTCCCCGACTATGCCATTCGAAACGCTGCTATACGATGTCGCGGACAAGATCGCAACGATCACCTTGAATCGCCCAGCAAAGCTTAATGCTTACACGCCGGAAATGGGCCATGAAATTGTCGAAGCGATACGACAGGCCGACGCTGACCCGAGCGTGCGGGTAATCATTCTGGCGGGAGCCGGCCGCGCTTTCTGTGCAGGCGCAGACATCAACACCTTTGACCGCAATATCCGGACGCGTGAGGCAGGGGGCCAGCCCAATTCATCAGCGGGCCGTGAAGCAATGCGCGATTATCCTCACATGATGCGCACCATCAGCAAGCCCTCGGTGGTGGCAATTAATGGTTTTGCACTTGGGGTTGGAGCGACGATGACGTTGCCGTGTGACATCAGGATTATGGCTGAGGGTGCGAGGATGGGCTTCATCTTCCCCCGCGTGGGACTGATGACCGAGCTGGGCTCGTCATACTTTCTACCCCGTCTGGTCGGCTTCGCGCGTGCCTCTGAGATGCTTCTGACCGGGCGCCAATATTCCGCGCAGGAATGCCTCGCGATGGGTGTGGTAAGTCACGTCGTTGCGGCGAACATGCTGCTCGGCCGAGCCCATGAAGTCGCCGGCGATATAATCCAGGGTTCCCCTACTTCGCTCGCGCTTACACGCCGGGCGCTACACAATGGGGTCGCCGGGACGCTGGAGAATGCGCTGGAATTCGAAGCATTTGCCTTGGACCAGTGCTACAGCAGTCCTGAACACAAGGAGTATGTGGCGGCTTTCCAGGAAAAACGTAAGCCGAAATTGGGGTGAACACCCGATAAAAGACACGTGCCGGCAATGCGGCTTGGTGCCGATACGGAGCTGACCATCCGGCCTGCATTCTCGACTGGGCCCTGCGCGCCAATATCCAAAAAGCTGTCCTTGAAGACAAAACGAGCCTTGTCTTTCTATCGTTCGCAAATGATTGCGCGCTACTGGTGATAGGGTACGTTTACGCCGTGTTACCCTTGGAACGATATTTCCTTGATGGCCATAGCTGCGAGGAGTTATCCTTGAAGCCGGTCTGCCGGGTGAAGTTGGTGCGGCTTTCCCGGTGGCATTTAGAAGCTCGATGAATGGACCTCGATCAGCGGCAACAGGCCACCGGCCGGGATCGCAGCTTCAGCCCTCGGGGGTTGGTTGCCATGAACGAACCCGATGAAATTTTGACCCCAAGGCGCGCTTACATTAAGCGCAACGGTACGCCGGCCGCTCTTAACCGGCGGCTAATCGTAATGTCGAATCGCGCCCCGATACGCATCGTTCGCGAAGGTCGCGAGGAGCGACTGGAGCCGACGGTCGGCGGTGTTGGGACCACATTTCTACGATTGTTGGAATGCAACGGCGGTCTTTGGATAGCGTGGTCGGGTGGCCAGAAAACCCCGGCCCCGAAACTGATGCCCCCTGGCGAACCGCGCTTTAAGATCGTTTTTGCTCCGCTCAGCGAGCAGGATATTTCCGATTACTACCACGGCATGTGCAATCGCGGACTGTGGCCGTTGATGCACTTCATGACGCCGAAGTGCCATTTCTCGACCCAGCAATGGAGCCGTTACGTGCGAGTGAATCAGGCCTTCGCGCGGATAGCCTGTGAGGAAGTGGCAGCGCGTGACGTCTTGTGGGTCCAGGATTTTCATCTGGCCCTGGTTCCGCACCTGGTGCGACAACAGTGCCGAGAGCTGCCGATCGGGATTTTCTGGCACGTGCCTTTCCCGCCCGAGCAGCTGATGCGCATTCTGCCGTGGCGCGAAGAATTTCTCCACGGAATGCTCGGGGCAGACGTAGTCGGCTTCCATACTCAATCTTACGCGACCCATTTCCTGAACTGCTGCCATAACATACTGCATCTCGACGTTTCGCATGAACGGGGAGAGGTCATATTGGGAAGTAGACGCGTGCGCGCAGCTCCCTTTCCCTTGGGTATACCGGCGGACTTCTTTTCCAGCCTCGCAGCTTCGCCGAGGGTGGCCGGGCGTGCGCAGCGGATTCGGCGCAGTCTCGGCACCCCGGTTATGGTGCTGGGAGTTGATAGGCTCGACTATACCAAGGGAATTCTGGAGCGGCTGCTGGGCTTCGAGCGCTTCCTTGAACAGAACCCTTCCTGGCATCGCCGAGTCACATTGGTGTTGATTGCAGTACCCTCGCGCACCAAAGTGACCGATTATGCCAATCTCAAGCGTGAGCTCGATGAGTTGGTCGGGCACGTAGTCGGCCGCTTTTCGTCGGATGGATGGGTGCCCCTGCGTTATCTTTATACACAATTTGGGGCCGAGGAGTTGGTTGCCTATTACCGAGCTGCCGATGTAGCGCTGCTGACACCGTTGCGCGATGGGATGAACCTGGTTGCCAAAGAATTCGTGGCGTCGCGCGTTCGTGATGACGGAGTGCTTATCTTGAGTGAATTCGCCGGCGCCGCCGAGGAATTGAGCGAGGCCCTGTTGGTAAATCCCTATAACGCCGACGAGATAGCGGAACGGCTCCGTGAAGCGGTCGAAATGGCGCCGGCCGAGCAGTCGCTCCGGATGCGAACGATGCGCAACAAGGTTGAAGCCAATAACCTCGAGCGCTGGTCCGAAAGCTTCCTCGCCGAGCTTGCCGAGGAGGGTGAATTTGCCCAAGGTTCTCCGGAAGCTGTTCGGGTCTGACTCGGGCCCACCGCTGCTGCCCGACAACCTGCTTCCCGACCTGGTGCAGCGCAAGCCAATTCTGCTGTGTCTCGATTATGACGGCACGATTTCAGAAATTGCGAGAGAACCGAAACTCGCAAGGCCGGTCGATAAAGTGGTCGAAGTGTTGCGCCTTCTTGCCGCGCATCGCGGGTCGGTCGAGACGGCTCTCATAAGTGGCCGCTCGCTGCGGGACTTACGTTCGATGCTGCCCGTGCCACCTGGGATTGCCCTCGCTGGGGTACACGGCCTCCAGTTGCTCGACGCAACTGGCAAAATAGAGGTCGCGCGCGGAGTAAGGGAATGTCGCGACGACCTGGAAGTTGTCCGTACGTGGCTCGATCACAATTTGCCGGCCAACTCGGGATTTATCATTGAAAACAAAGGGGTGGCGATAGCCTTGCACTATCGCCAGGCCGCCGGACCAATGGCGCATTATGTGCGCGACTCCTTCGAACAGTTCATCATTGAATGCACCGCATCGTTACGGGCGCGGCATGGCAAAATGGTAATAGAGGCACTTCCGAAGATCGCCAGCAAGGCTAACGCGCTGCGCGCGCTGTGGGGGCGCGTCGGCGACGAATACGAACCAGTCTATTTTGGCGATGACCTGACCGACGAAGATGCGTTCACTGAACTGGCCGCACGTGGGATATCGGTGCTGGTGGGCGAGCCGCGTCGCACTGCCGCACGTTATCGGGTCCGCGCGCCAGCTGACGTAGTGCGGGCGCTCCAAGCACTGGTCACAACGCTCGAAACTTCCGCCAATGTAAGTTGATCCGGCACCGGTTTTTCCGATCAGACCAGGGTGGCACAGCCTGTTCCTGATTCTTCAGATCCAGCCTCACTCTGCGATTGAATTGTAATGCCTTCTACCGCCCAAGCTCCGGAAATATTTGAAACAACCATCCCCGCCCGGCTCGATCGCCTGCCTTGGAGCCGATTCCATTGGTTGCTGGTGATAGGGCTAGGTATCACATGGATTCTGGACGGGCTCGAGGTGACGCTGATGGGCGCCATCAGCGCGGTATTGCAACGTGGCGACGTACTGGGTTTCACGGCGGCGCAGATAGGACTGATCAGTTCCGCGTATCTGACGGGCGCCGTGATCGGAAGTTTGATCTTTGGACACCTGACCGATCGTTTTGGGCGGCGCACTTTTTTCTTCGTTAGTCTCGCAACTTACCTGATTGGTGTCGGGCTGACTGCGGTATCCTGGAACCTGGCAAGCTTCGCCGCTTTTCGGTTTCTGACCGGCGCCGGCATTGGCGGCGAATACTCAGCGGTAAATTCTGCGATCGACGAGCTGATCCCGGCCCGCTTTCGCGGGCGTATCGATTTGATGATAAACGGCAGTTTCTGGCTTGGCGCCCTGGCGGGGTCAGCTTCTACCGCCGTTATCCTGAATCCGGGCATCCTGGCGATTAACGTCGGTTGGCGGCTCGGCTTCGGTATCGGCGCGGCCATTGGGTTGGTTATTCTCTTCCTACGCCGCTTCATACCTGAAAGTCCGCGCTGGCTCTTCACCCACGGGCGGCGGGATGAGGCGGAAAGAATTGTGCGCGATTTCGAAGAAGAACTTGGCTTTGCAGGGAATCCCCTGACTGGTCCGGGTTCCGAGCCATTGAGGATCGTGGTGCGCCACAGCTTCGGCCTGGGAGTCATCCTGCGGCCACTGATCGCCGAGTATAGGCAGCGCAGCGTGCTAGGGCTGACACTGATGGCGGCGCAGGCGTTTTTGTACAACGCCATCTTTTTCACTTATGCGTTGGTGCTCAACCGTTATTATAATGTCCCGGCGGGTAGCACAGGACTCTATTTAATGCCGTTTGCTCTTGCCAATTTTCTGGGTCCGATGATTTTGGGCCACTTCTTTGACACAGTCGGCCGACGCCCGATGATCGCCTCAACGTTCGCTGTAGCAGCGTTAATCCTGATCGCGACCGGCTATCTCTTTGAACGTGGAGCACTGAGTGCGGCAACCCAGACGGCGTTGTGGTCGTTGATGTTTTTCTTTGCGTCTTCCGCCGCCAGTTCGGCCTACCTGACCGTAAGCGAGATTTTTCCCCTCGAGATTCGCGCGCTTGCGATCGCGATTTTCTACTCAGTGGGAACCGCGATAGGGGGAATCGTGGCGCCGTGGTTCTTCGGCTTCCTCATCGATACTGGTGCGCGAGCAGCGCTCTACGTCGGTTATCTCATCGCGGCCGCTTTGATGCTGTGCGCCGCCGGGGTCGAATTGCGGTTGGGGATTGCGGCGGAGCGTATGAGCCTCGAGCACGTCGCCAGACCGCTGTCGGCTGCCGGGTAAAGTCAGCTCGCGCCGCCTCTTCCAAGGAACACCTAATCAAGATCGGAAATATAGGAACGAGAGGGGCGGGCGCTTGCGTGGGCGCTGCACTGCTTGCCAGACTATGAGCGGTCCGATTGCGAGGAACATAATAATGTCGCAGAGTAAGCTTTTTCCCGTGACCGTCGTTGGCTCGTGGACCCGTCCCGAATGGCTCGTGCAGGCCTTACGGCGCCGTCAGTCTGGCGAAATGTCCGCCGAAAATTTCGATATTCTCGCTGACGACGCAGTGCTCGCTGCGATCAAGTATCAGGAGGATGCGGGCGTGGATATCGTCAGCGACGGCGAGATGCGCCGCGACAACTTCTACTCGTTCGTGGTTGACAAATTAGCAGGCATGCGTCTGATGAAGCTGAGTGAGCTGCTCGATTACATGAAAGATCGAGCTGGCTTTGAGGAAATCCTCAGGGCGCTTGACGTTCCCGCTTTTGCCATCAAAAGCCCGATCGCGGTCGACAAGGTGGTTGGCAGCGAAGCGGGGCTCGCCGTCGAAGAAGCCAGGTTTCTCAAGGGTCACACCAGCCATGAAACCAAGGTTCCCATTCCCGGGCCCTATCTGCTCACTCGCTCGAGTTGGTTCGAGGGGCTTTCGGACAAAGCCTACCCGACGCGCGAGGATTTGGCGCGGGATGTTGTACGGATCCTGAGGCGCGAATGTGAGGCGCTCAAACGCATCGGCGTTGACTTTATTCAACTCGACGAGCCCTCGATTTCGCAGGTGGTCTATGGCGACGAGGCGGAACAGACGTTCATGTGTGCGGCCCTCGGTTCTCGCTCCGACCCGGCTGACGAACTCGAATTCGCTGTGCGGCTGGTCAATGAAACCGTCGCAGGCATCGAAGGGGTGAAGTTCGGAGTGCATGTCTGCCGCGGTAACTGGAGCCGCAAGGAGGACGTGCTACTGTCCGGTAATTACGGTCCGTTGCTGCCGTGGCTGATGCGGATGGATGTCAGCCAGTTAGTGCTCGAGATGGCCACCCCAAGGGCTGGCGAAGTCGAAGTATTCAAGGAATACCGCAACGAGAAGGAACTTGGTCTGGGGGTTGCCAATCCGCGCACGGATGAAATCGAAACCCCGGCTCAGATTGTTGGCCGGGTCAAGCAGGTGCTCAAATACTTCGATCCGGAAAAAATATATCTGAATCCCGACTGCGGATTTGGCACCTTTGCCGAGCGATGCGTCAATAATGCTCAGACTGCCTACCGGAAGTTGCAGGCGGTCGCGGAGGCAGCAGAGATGTTACGGCGGGAGTACAGTTGAGCGCAGCCACTGTTGAGCGAAGAGCACCAACATCTTTATGCTGTGCGTTTCAGTCGGTTAGCAAGCGCACACAAGTCGAGGAAAATTCCATGGCAGAAGAAAAGGTTCTGAACGGGCTGCGGGTCGACAAGATCAATTCAATTCTCAACTCATTGCGTGATGATAAGGAGTTCCTCGGCGCGGTCACCGGACCGTGGAAATCGCGCGTGGTTTGGCAAGGCGGCTTCAAAGCCAAGGCCTACATGCGTAAACACGCGGTCGAACTCGACGAACCCGAAGGACTCGACGCGTCCGATTCGGCAGCCAGCGCCCACGAGCAGCTGTTATCAGCAGTCGGAAGCTGTCTTACTGTGGGTTATGTTCTAAACGCCACGAAGCGCGGGGTCAAAGTCCATGATCTTGAAATCGCACTCGAGGGTAACTTCGACAACATCCTGAAGTGGGCGGGACACAGCCCCTCGGGCAATCCCGGTTATCCTTCGATTAGGGCCAAATGTTTTGTGCGCGCCGATGCTGATGAAAAAATTCTGCGTGAAATCTGGCAGGCAGCAGTCGAGGGCTCGCCTGTGACCCAGACCGTCGCGCGTCCGACACAGATAATCACTGACTTCGAGAAGGTCTGACAGGACAGCCGCCTGCGCTCATGACGAAATTCGTCTCAATGGATTGGGTGGGGGAGCGCCTGGGACGACGGGAGTTCACCCTGGTCGATGCGCGCCGCCCAATGAAGTATCTCTCGGGCCATTTGCCGGGCGCGATTAATATTCCGGCGTACAAGGCCTTCAATGCAGAGGGGCGGCTGCATGGGCCGGAATTGCTGGTTCGCTTGATCGGAGAAGCCGGTCTGGGCGACGATTCGTGCCCGATCATTTACGATTCGCCGGAAGGGCAGAACGCTGCGATGATGGCCTGGATTCTCGACTACTTAGGCCGGACAGAGGTTACAATACTGGAAGGGTTCTTTGAGGCGTGGAAGGCAAGCGGACGCGAGATTTTGTACAAGCCGGTGACATTGCCGAGTAGATCTTTTTTGGCCCGGACAAACCCATCGGTACGCGCGACCCTTGACGAAGTTCGTAATGCGCGCGCTATAACCTTGGTCGATTTCAGGAGCGCTGAAGAATACCACGGGACAGCGACCGTCGGTGACGATAGGCCAGGCCATATTCCGGGAGCGGTAAATATCGTCTGGCGCGATCTGGGGGTCCCATCGCAACGTATTCTCAAACCTGCCGAGGAGCTGGCACAAATAGCGAATGCTGCGGGTATAGGGCCAGGCACAAATGTCGTGGCTTATTGCCGCAGTGGACCTCGAGCTGCGGTTGGTTACCTCGCCCTCAGCCAAGTAGGCGCTAACGTCCGGCTGTTCGATGGCTCGTTCGCTCAATGGTCGCAAGCTGGCTTGCCAGCGGAAAAATGAATAGGCCGCGCCGGCTCCAGCCGCGCCTGTTACGTTGACAAGCCCCGGACATAACCGGAGAATTAAGTCATAATGGCGCGGATCACCGTGGAAGATTGCCTTGACGTTATCCCGAACCGCTTCGAGTTGGTTCTGGGTGCTGCACGGCGAGCCAAGCAACTCCTCAAGGGGGCGCGTCCGTTGGTCGACTCCGATAACAAGGAAGTGGTCACGGCTTTGCGCGAGATTGCTGCAGCCAAGGTTGCGCTCGTCGAACCCGGGGAGGATTAGCCTAACCGGTGGGCGCACTTTCGCCCGCACCAAAGCGCTGCAATTCAGCATGCTATCGGCCTGCTGCCGTCGGTGTGCACAAGTGAGCGTCGCGGCCGGCCGTTGCCATTCTACCCAAATCGGCGGTGGGCCGCCGAATCACTCGATCAGTGCCGCGTAAATCTGCTCAGGCCAGGCGCAAAAGGCTCCCGCTCCCGAAATCAGGTGGGACAGCGGAACGCGGCCTTCCATTAGGCCCTAATTCGGCCGACGAGTCGATAGAAGCCGAAGTTATTGCCCGCCACGAGTTGCCAGAAGATCAGGTCGAAAATGACTCCGATATGGCAGTCGAGCAGGAACCCTCGCTCACCGATCCCGAAGAGACATTAAGAAATTTTACTGAGGCAGCATCCGCCGACGTCGAGCCAGGAGCTGGCGGGCAGCTCGTCCCGGTCGATCCACTTAGCCGTTATCTCGCGGAGCTACGTCGTTTTCCCGTTCTCAGTCGCGAACAAGAGATTGAGATCGCTCGTCGTTATCATAAATATCGCGATCCACAGGATGCATATCGTCTGGTCACTGCCAACCTGCGCTTGGTCGTAAAGATCGCCAACGAGTTTGCTCGGGCCTCCCGCAACCTGCTGGACCTGATTCAGGAAGGCAATGTCGGCCTGATGGAGGCGGTGAAGAATTTTGATCCGTATCGCGGGATTCGCTTTCCCTCATATGCGGTCTGGTGGGTCCGCGCTTACATTTACCGTTACCTGATCAACAATTGGCGGCTTGTAAAAATTGGCACCACGCAGGCGCAGCGTAAGCTTTTTTTCAATCTGCGCAAGGAAAGCGAACGGCTCGACGCTGAAGGGTTCACGCCGCAGCCCAAATTGCTGGCGCAGCGGATGGGGGTGAAGGAAAGCGAAGTCCGCGAGATGCAGGAGCGCATGTCGCAAAGCGAGGTATCGCTCGACGCTCCGGCTGGTCCCGAGGACGACACGCGCTTGGGAGAAGCTATTCCTGATAGTGAATGGAATCCTGAGGAGACCACCGCTCGTGAAGAATGGCGCAATTTTGCGCACACCAAGGTAGAACAGTTTGCAGCCACCCTGAAGGACAAGGAACTGGAGATCTTTCGGATTAGGCTACTCGCGGAAGAGCCTCCGACTCTGCAGGAAGTTGGCGCGCGTTTCGGCATTAGCCGCGAACGTGTCCGCCAGATTGAATCGCGGCTGAAGCGGCGTTTGAAAGATTTTCTGACGGATCAGGCGGCGGATATCGACCACGCCGAGAACTAATTGGTTTGCGCATCCTTTTGCGATGGTCCGCGAGTCTCCGCAATCAGCGAGCGACTTGCCCCGATCAAAAATAGATGTGCAGCCGCGGCGGGGGAACCGTCTTTAATCTGGGTCAATCAGTGGCCGTTGGCGAATACCTCCCGCGCCATCACCTTCAGAATAAGAACGCTAGTGGCTCGACTGCTGGGTTTCGGTGCGCCACTGCTATAGAATCAAGCGCTGGAGAATCGCCGCGATGCAAGAACGCGATTGCGGGATAGTGGTGGTTGGCAATGAAATCCTCTCTGGAAAGGTGCATGACACCAATTCCTATTTTGCCGCACGTGAATTGCGCAAGATTGGTGTTGGGCTCAAGCGTGTCACGGTAGTTCCCGATGAATTGCAGCCCATCGCAGATGAGGTTAGCCATTGCGCCCGCAATTTCGAGTTCGTCATTACTTCGGGGGGAGTCGGTCCGACTCATGACGACATAACGATGGAAGCGGTGGCACTTGCCTTTGGCCGCCGAGTCGTCATTCATCCGGAACTGGAGCGTACCATCCGTTCGCATTTCACTGACCGACTCGCCACAGGCATGAAGATGGCAGAAGTACCGGAAGGTGCGGTGCTGAATGCTGCTGGCGAGCTGCGTTTTCCCACGGTGCAGTTGGAAAACGTGTATATTCTGCCAGGCATACCCCAGATCTTTGAGGCTAAGCTGTTAACTTTGTTGGGCCGCTTCGCGACTGACCCATATTATATCCGGACCATCTATACGAGTGCCGGCGAGGGTACGATTGCCGAATATCTAAATGCCTGCCTGAGCAATTATCCGGCATTGCTGCTCGGTTCTTATCCGCGAATCGGAAATCCTGAGTATCGGGTCAAGCTAACCCTTGAATCGAAGGACCGCGAGTACGTGGATCGCGCTTTTGACCACCTTATCGAACTGCTGCCGCGCGATATTGTGGTCAGGGTCGAGTAGCATGCTGAGGACATCTTAAAAAAGCTCAACAGTTATGGATGGAGTGCGCTGGACACCAGCGTAATTTTATGTTGCGGATGGAGGAGGGATGATGAGGAGAGCAATAACGAGATTTGGACTTCCCGGTTTGGTAGCGCTGACGCTGCTGTGCATAGGGGCGAGTTGCTGGGCTCAGGATACCAGTAGTGCGCAGGAGGCGAGCCAATCGCAGGTTACACAGCCCCCGAGCGGAGGCGTCAACTGGAAGGGCGTCGGTCTTGGCGCTGGCGCGGTCGCAGGTAATCTGCTTTATGTACCGGCCAAGCTTGTCTACGGAATCCTGGGTGGCCTAGGAGGCGCAGCCGGTTATGCCCTCACTGGCGGTAACACCGAGGTGGCTAACAGTATCTGGCGCAGCTCGCTCGGCGGCGATTATGTCCTGACGCCCGACATGGTGAGCGGTCAGAAGCCAATATATTTCAGCGGTCCCAGTAACCCGGGAACAACGCCCGCCGCAACTCCGGCCAGTAGCCTGCCCGCCAACGGCGCGACAAGTGCATCTTTGGCGGCCCCCGCGGCGGAGACCGGTAGTCCAGCGGCGAACTCCGCGACTGCCTTGGAAAATTCGCCGGCAAGCGGTCCGCTCGACAATGGAGCAGGTCCGGTAGGCACTACGGGTGGCGCGAGAAGTACTCCGTATGCCGGGAGCAGCAATCCCAATTACAGCTATAGTGGATATAGCCATTCGCAGGCGCCGAAGAGGTCACATCTAACAGATACAAGCATTGAGTGAGGGCGACAGAGACCCCTTGCAGCGCGCTCTGTCGTGTGCTGGGCATAGAGCTCGGCGCGTCAGCATGCTGCTGTCGCGCCGGACTGGGTTGCAAAAACAATGAAAAAGGCGCGGTTTATCTGGAAATCCACTTGAACTACCTGCCGCAACGCAAGAAGTTTCTTGCGCAACGAGTTGGCGGTCGACCTGGAGGAGCGGGACTATGCCAGGCAACCGCTCGGCGAGGCGGAGTTGAGAGAGTTGTTCAAAACCAGCGATCCGCGCGATTATATCAATCCCAAGAGTCCGGCGTTTAAGACCCTGAACTTGCAAGGGAAGACCTTGACGGTCGCCCAGGCGCTGAAGCTGATGGCGCAGGAGCCGAACTTAATTAAACGTCCCTTGACTATTGCTGGACGTAAAGTGATGGCCGGCTTCGATCGAGAACAGCTCCGCAAAACGTTCACTTAAAGTCTCGGGATGTTCCTCAGCCTTGCCCATTACTGCACAGATATCGGGATTCGCAGGTCAAATTGAGAATCGATCGCCACACCTGACTTCATTGCTGGGAAAAAGCGCCACTGTTGAAGCGTTTCGAGCAATAGTTCATTGAGTTGAGGACTTTCGGTTGGTGTTATAAGAGTGACCTTTACCTGGCCGTCATAGGTCACTTTGAACCTGGCAATCGCTACCGTTTGAAAGGCCTCTTCGCGCAAATCGTCCGGTATAACAGGTTGCGGTGCATAGATTGCGCGCGCACCGCTGCTATCGCTCCCCATCCCGCTGGTCCCAGCCCCGCCTCGGTTGATTTCTGTGCCCCGATTCTCGCCGCCAGCCGATTGATTCCCGGCGGACGCGGGAACTTCAGTTGACTTCTTTGCAGTTCCGGTAGCGGCCGGCCGAAGCAGCGAAGCAGATGATGCTTTTCGTGGCCTTGGTTTCGATGGATGGACTGTTACGTCCGGCAGCGAGGCTCTCCTGGCCTTAAAATGCGGCTTGGGTTTCAGTGATTCCATTTTGGGCTTGGGAGGCGCCTGAGCACGGTGTTCGTCTGTCGCACCGGGCGCTAATCCAGCCATAGGAGGCAATTCTACAATTCGTATCTCTGCTGGCGAGAGTTCGGGTGGGGCCGGCGAAGTTCTTTCCAGCAACAGCGCGAACAACGTGAGCAAGCCCGCCCACAGGATGAGGGAAGCCGGGATAACCCAGGCTAAGCGCAATCCCGTGTCATCGACCTCGTACGACCATCTCGTGCGTATTTCGTCCACTGCGCCACCCGGATAGCGCGGGAGAGTGAGCTTCTGCTTCATTCGCGCTTGACAGCGATAAGGAAGTGGTTGATTCCGGCCCGGCGAGCTTGCAGCATCGCCTGCACAACGATTCCTTCAGGTGCGGCGCTGTCGGCATTGACTACCACCCCGGGGTCCTGCTCAGTGAGCATCGTCTTGAGGGTAAACACCATAGAGCTGAGCGTGGTAGGGGTCTTGTCAAGAAAGATCTTGCTGTCCTTGGTAATCGTCAGCGTTACAGGTTCCTTATGTTCCAGATTAGGTGCATTGCCTTGGGGCAGATTGACCGTGATCGAATTCAGGCTCTGCATCGATAAGGAGGCGAGCATGAAAGTCACGAGCAGGAAGAACATCACATCAATCATAGGAATGATTTCGATGCGTCCGCGCCTATACGCTCGCGCTCTGCGAAGCTTCATGGCATCATGCCCCTGCGCCGGCCGCGGTGATGCGAGCTGGGCTTTCGACCCCATCCGCTTGATCGAGCCGGATGTGATCGAGCAGACGTGAGCCTAGCCGCTCCATCCGATCGATTGCCTGCGACTGCATTCGTGCGAAGAAATTGAATCCGAACAGGGCCAGAATAGCGATTAACAGTCCAAGAGCGGTTGCGATTAACGCCTGCGCCACGCCTGCAGTGACCTGACTAGGGGCGACCAGGCTGGAGGCGCCGATCACCTTGAAGGCCTGCATCATGCCGGTGATTGTACCCAACAGTCCCATCAACGGTGCGCCGGTAACGATCGTTTCCAGCATCCATAAGCCGCGGCTCAACGTTTTTTCGATCGTTCCAGCTTCGTCACCTGCACGTGATTCGACCCACCACGCGGGTCTGGTGCGATTCGCGGCAATTACCCCCAGGAAGCGACGATAGGCGCTGGCGGCCGGAAGTTGTAGAAGTCCAGCCTCCAGCTCGCTCCACGAGAACTCGTAGGCTTCAACCAGGTCGAACAGTTTGCGAGGTAGGCGCAGCATTCCGGCGTAGACCACTGCGCGATCGACCATGATGACCAGGGCGAGCGCTCCGAGCAGCAGCAACGGATAAATCATTGCGCCGCCGTATCTGAGCGCTGCCCACGCTCCAGCTAATTCCTGCATGCTGTGAAAATCCTCAGCTTGATCCGTGTTGTCCTCAAAGGTAACGCGTTGGCGTTGATTATTGTGTCAGTGCCCTCAGGTAGGCATGGAGAGAACCACTTGAGCCAATGACGATAACGATCGAAGTGGCCGCAGCAAAGCCTGGCTTACAGTCCCGATCTCTGTAGGTCCGATTCTCTACAACCATCACCCCGCACCCTTTGGGTACTCGAGTGTGACTGGTATCCCGGATCAATATGTTCTGGCAGCCTGGACTAAGGCCAACTAAGCGGGGGCGATCTGCCGGAGAGATACGAATTGAACGTATACAAGGGCCACGACCGGGCCGCGGAAACGTCAATCGCGCCTATCAATGTAGGGGAGAGCAGAAATGGTGCCGCCGGCGACGACCCTAGTGAGGACTGATGGAAGCAACAGAGCGTACACAAACCGCCGTCGCCGAAATCGGTGCTGGTGGAGGAATGAATCGAGTAGGTTTGCCTGGGATGGTAGTGTGCAGCCGCCAGCGATTGAGCGAGCACCAGCGAGGCAGCTAGTAAGACCGTCATGCTTAGCCACCAGGCACGGCCGCGTTTTCTCAAATGCGGTTCACTCATCGCGGGTGGAGGCGAAAATGACTATTTCGTTGACAGATCGCGGCTACCGTGCACCGGCGGCAACGTCTAAAATCATGGGTGGTCAATGCTGATTCGCCGCGCTAGCGGGCAGCTCACCGCGTTCCGCGATAAGCTTGTCGAGTTCTAATTTCAATCGACTCAACACTTCGTCATACTTGAAGTTGCCGATTTTGCGCTCGTGTTTTTTCAGAGTGACCGTGGTCGGCCCGCACCAGAGCCCCAAGTCGGCGTCATCCGTTTCGCCGGGACCATTTACGCGGCATCCCATCACCGCGATCGTGATGCGATAACGCGCCGCATACGTGGTGATCTGCTTCACCTGCTGAGCTAACTCGACGAACCGCTCGTTCTCAACGCGCGAACACGACGGACAGGAGATGATATTCAGGCCCGTATCGAACTCCGGCACCGAAATGAAGCGCCCCGTGGCGACATCATCGACGATCTGACGTCCGACGTGAACTTCTTCATGTTTGCGCTCATTAGGGAGGGTAAGGGACACCCGGATGGTGTCGCCGATACCTTGGGCCAGGAGCTTTTCGAAGGCTACGCGGGTTTTTATTATACCATCGGGCGGCAACCCCGCCTCGGTTACCCCGAGATGAATCGGTACATCCGGGCAGCGACGGCTAAACCGACGATTGACCTCGATAACTTTGCCTGGCTCCGAGTCCTTGAGCGAAACAACGAAGCGCTCGAAACCGAACTCCTTCATCAAATCGCAATGATAAACGGCTGATTCGACGATTGCGGCCAACTGGTCGCCGGGATATTTTTCAACGAAGGCGGGTGCTACAGAACCACAATTAACCCCAATCCTGATAGCCAGATCGTGCTCACGGGCAATTTCCGCTAACCACCTAACCTTTTGCGGGATTGGCTTGGCTTTTTCGATGTGGTGCAGGTGCCCGGGATTATAACGTATCTTGTCTACGTACGGAGCGACCTTGTCTGCTATACGGTAGTTTTCCTGCAGATCGACCGAAAGCGTAATTCCTTCGGTTTGACGCCTGATTTCTTTAAGCGCTCCGACCTCCTTCTCACTATCTAGAGCAACTCGAACCACCCCGGCGCCGGCCTGTGCCAGTTGGTGTGTTTGGGCGACTGTCGCGTCTATGTCGAGGGTGCGTGTCGCGCACATCGATTGAACCACGATGGGGGAGTCGCCGCCTATATGAAGCGAGCCGATTCGGATTTTGCGTGTAGTGCGCTCAGTCTGATCCATGGGTCGGCTCTCGGGTCGCAAACAAGCAGGGCTGCATAACTGCCGAACCAAACGGCAAACGTGAGAATTCAAAATCCATGGATGGGCCTCAGCCAGCTGGACCTTCTAGCCCAATATAACAGACCGGTCGCGGTCGCATAAGCGGTTCTAGATCTAGACTTCATGGTGCGAAAACGGCGAAAAGGCGACTCTATCCGAACCGTTATGCGGTGCTTGGAAAGGATGCGACGAGCAGAATTTCGAATTTCATCGCCTTTCATCAGTCTCGATCATTGGTTTTAAGTTGCCATAGAATTTTAATATGCTCTTTATCAATCAAATCGGATACCCTTACGGGCATGTCCGTGGACTGACCATGGGTCTCGCTGCGTCGCGTCAGGGGTATGGGGCGATTGCGCCTGAAAGAACTTAACCGTTCGTATCAGATGAGCACCAAACTTGCGACGACGAGGCCGACGGCGGTTGGGCACCTATGTGGCTGACGTGGGTTCGTTATACCGCACACCGTCCTCGCACAGTCGTCATAGCTCGTGTTTATGAGTAAATAGCAGCTTTGTGGCAATTTGGGCGCCGATTAGAATGGTTTGTGCGGCTCCTCTAGTGTACGGATTGACTCTGGTCTTAGCGAATTTCTATTATTCAGCGTCTGGAGATTCGAGCCTGTGCGAATGCTGCTTCCCCCAATTGCGCAACGCCGCGAAATAGATCGCAGACTCGCGGCATACTTTCAGAGTCATCGCGCCTCAATGTTTCGGCGCGCTATTTCTGATTTTTGCAGATTCTATGGGGTTAAACGTCCCCAAATTGAGTGGTTCGAGTACATAGACCGTGGCCGAACCGCTGGGAGAACGTTTGAGGACGGTCGTATTCATTTGGTACACCCTGAAAACTGGAAACGCTGCCGGGTTTACCGTAGCGAACGTATGTGGGTGCAGACGGTTTATCATGAACTGGGTCATTATGTGTTTTGGTCGGACGCAGAGCGCAAAGCAGAGGCTTTTATGCTGAGGATGGTGAGGGGGCTCAAGCGCTCACTTCGGCGGGTCGGGACAACTTCGAGTTCTCGACCGGACGGGCGCGGAAGGGCCCCGGGGCGCAGCGGCGTGACTCAGATTAGCGTGCGCCGCCGTCGGCCATCATCACAACCTGTTTCTTCTACTCGCCGACGAAAGAAATGCGCCTAATCGCGCCGAAATGATATGGCGCAGAAGCCTAATGTCGAAAACCGCTGGTGGGTCGAAACCAGCATCAAAAAACCCAAGCAGACAAAAGCAGAAAGCGACTTGCCTCAACTGCCGGTCGCTATGAGCTTCTATTGGGTAGCCCGAGACTACCAACAGGAACGCGCCAAAGAAGATCTGACAGATAATAATCTCCGGATAGCACGCGCGGCCAACCCGCCTCACGGCGATTGGGCCTACGTGCCGATGACCGAGGAACATTATCCCGCGAAGCTGGTGAAACGCATCAAGGAGGAATTCCGGCTTCCGCAAAATGCACGCGGCGTCATACTGGACCACGGTCGCTTGCTCAGGCTGCTGATCTGCGGGCCCGAACTCGAGGATTGGATGGTTGACGTCACGCTGGCTGATGAACCATCTGTGGACGTTTACGTGTGGGGGACGATGTATCGCGAGCGGCTGTTTAAGCGAGCCGAAGAGGCATTAAGAATGGCGCGAAAATGGGCAGCCAACCTCCTTCAGTATCCACCCCAGCGCGACGATCCCTTTCGTGGTGCTTTGCTATAGCGGGTTTGCCAGCGGCGCCGGTTCAATGAGCCTGGCTCTCGATCGGAAGTAACGACTCAGCGGCTCCCATCATCTCGTCCCGAATGACCGGCCAACGCTATAGGTAACTGCCGCCGCAACAATGCCGATCGCCATGCTTTCAAGGCCGCTCCGCCACCATCGCCGGGCGGTCAGCAGGGTTTTCGCTGCACCCACGATAAACAGCGCGACAATAGTAGCGATTGCTGAGAGCAATATGCCGGCCGATGGTCGGACGAACAGGTAGGGGACCATTGGTACAGCCGCGCCGACCAGATAAGCACCGCCGACTATTAGTGCCGACCGAAGTGGCGGCTCCATCACTTCCTCGCCGAATCCCAGTTCCTCTCGCATCATCACTCCGCGCCACCGAGCCGGGTCGGCGGTGATATGGGAGACAATTTGATCGAGCAGCGCCCCTGTAAAACCCTTGTCGCGGTAGATGCTACGAATTTCGTCGCGTTCGTGTTCAGGCCATTTCCTGATCTCGTCACGCTCGCGTTGCTCTTCGCTGCGATAAAATTCCAGGTGAGAGCGTGCGGAGGCGTATCCCGCCAGCCCCATTGACACGGCTCCGCCCAGCATTTCCGCCAAACCCGCCATCACGACGATGCTGTTTGAGCTAAAGGCCCCGGCAACCCCGGAAGTGACAGCGAACGCTGCAACCAGCCCGTCATTGAGGCCAAACATGGCGTCGCGCAAGCTTGTGCCACCAGCGATCGCATGAATTCGCTCGGTATGGTGTGTGTAATCACGCCTGAAAGCCTGGACGGCCATTCCCTGCTCCTGAACTCGATGGTATTCGCCGAACGAGTAGGCCTTTGATGCCTCAACTGGACCCGCGAGTGTTGGGTCGCTGTGATCCGGCCGCGTGCGGGATAATCGTGCGCGAAGATAGACGGCGATATTTACGCCGTTCAACTCGCAGACGGAGGCGCTCCAAGCGCCTTATCATGACGCGGACTTCGGCTCGCCCCGCGTCGGCACCCAGGTAGCTATAGAGGAAACGCAGGCGATGAGGGCGCGAGACAAAGCGCCCAATGCTGCGATCTAGCTGAAGAAGGTTGTTCAGTCGAAGCCTCACCGGTATTAGAGGAAACCTCCGAAAATCTTCCATATCTGCGAAATAGATCCTCAGCGCGCCGCCCGGCGCTTCCACCATCAGGTTCGTTTCCTGAAGATCGCGCGTATAGCAACCCGCAGCGTGCAGACTGCGAATCATTCCTGCCAACTCTCCCGAAAGGCGTCGCCGCCAGCGAAAATCACGGCCGTCGGCTAGAGCGACGCGGCTCAGAATTTTTGGCCGGCGCAGATACTCGGTGATAATGTAACTCGCCACAATGGCGCCAAATTGGCGTTGCTCACAGGCAGCGAGCAGCTTGGGATGGGCAAAGCCGGCGTGCTCCAACAGCCTCGCGCCACGGACGCTTCTTTGCGCCCGCGAACCGAAAATCCGAGCAGTTATGCCTTTCAGCCATGAATTGTTGGTGACCCGTTTTATGAATACCTCGACGCCATTGAGGCGCGCGACTCCGGCGCAAGTGCGCGGGGTTCGCTTGATTATGCGGAAATCCGGGCCATGCAACAGTTCATCCAAGTGTCCGCCTGCGAGCTTCCATTCTGGCGACTGCGCGAATAGAACACGGGTCGCCATCTGCGCTCCACCCGGCTCCTCATTATAACGATGGCACCGTCATAACGATGGCACCATCAGCCATTGAGTTGCTTGCAGAGTTTGCTCCAGGTGTGGTCATCAAAGGCCGCTTTGTACGGTACATAGAAGGCCACGCGATCAAGTAGTCCGTCAAAACGCTCCCGCATCTTGTCAGCGATATTGTCATAAGTACCAGTCACTGCGTACACCTCCAGCATCTCGTCGGTGATAAGGGACGGCATTGACGCCCAATCACCCCTTGCTGCCAGCTCGTTGAGCCGGTAGGCGGTCTCACCCCACCCATGCATGTCGAGCACAACCTTGTATGTTCGGGTCGAGGCATAGAATGAGATCTGCTGGCGCACGCCGGCCTTGGCCCTTTCGATTTCTTCCTGGTTGCGCCCGACGATTACAAAAGCGGTAGTGAAGATAGTGAAGTCTCGGCGTGCCCGGCCCGCCCTGTTGAGTCCTTGTTGGACCTGGGGAAGCAGGAATTCGCGCAGATACTTGGCTGAGGTGAACGGGTGCGCGTGTAGCCCATCGCAGTGCTCGCCGGCCAGCCTTAGAATTTGCTCATTTACTCCGGCGATGTAAATCGGAATCTGATAGTTATGAGGGCGCGGGGCAAAGAATGGGGTCATCAACGAAAAGTTATAGTATTTCCCTTCAAACGCGAGCTTCTTGCCGCCTTCGGCCCAGCACTTGAAAATGGCCTTCAGTGCCATAACGTACTCCCGCAACTTACCCACGGGTGCTTCCCATTTCACCCCATAGCGTCGCTCGATGTGGCCCTTTACCTGTGTTCCCAGCCCGAGAATGAAACGTCCTTGCGACAGTGCGGCCAAGTCCCAAGCAGTGTAGGCCATCGTCATCGGGCTGCGCGGAAACGCAATGGCCACCGAAGGACCAAGCTGGATTCGACGGGTGTGCTCTGCGGCCAGCGCCAGTGGCAGAAAACCGTCATTGCCAGCTTCCATTGACCATAGGGCGGCGAAGCCGAGTTGTTCCGCTCGTCTGGCTTCAGCTGGCACTTCTCTCAAGTCGCGTGTCGAGAGGCCGATGTCGAGTTTCATTCGAACAGTTCTCCTGGTTAGCTGATCATTCCTGTTGCTGACGTGAACGCAACAGCGCGAGCAGGCGCTGGGGATGATCGGTAATGATGCCATCAACTCCGAGCGACAACATTTCTTCCATCTCGGCCTGCTCGTTGATGGTCCAGACGTGGACTTCGAGCCCATTTCTATGAGCTGCAGCGACCGCAGCCGGTGTCGCGAGTTTTATCCCCTGGTGTTCGGGCGGAATCTGCAATGCGTGGCCGTCAGTGGTATACGACACGCTTCCTGACGACAAAGCCTGGATGAACGCGACTATCTCGGCAGTGGGCAGATTAGTCGGAATGTGCGGCGCCAATATCCTGGCGCGCGCAATGGGTGGTAAATGTTCACTGGCGAGCAGCACCCGCCGCTCCATCCCGGTAACCCGCAGAACTTCCAGCGTGGCATCAGCAATCGCTGGATCGCGCGGTTTGAACTCAATCACGAAGCGCATCGCTGGCCACGACTTAAGCACCTCGGCAAGCAGGGGGGCCCGGATGCCTTTGGCCCGAAAAGGCCAGCCATCGCCGTCGGGTGAAAAGTTAAATCCGGCGTCGACCATCTCAAGCTCGGCGAGCGTCATCTCGGCGACCAGGCGCTGGTCGGAGGCAATCCGCAATAGATCCTCATCATGGAAAACGACGACTTGGCCGTCGCAAGTGCGGTGGACGTCGAGTTCTATATAATCAGCTCCATTCTCTGCAGCGGCGCGGAATGCGGGCAAGGTGTTCTCGGGGTACTCACCGCTCGCTCCGCGATGCGCCATTACGCGCGGCAAAGGTGTCGCAAAGAAGTCCGAATCAATGCGCTTTATCATGACCCCTGGACCCGCCCGGACGTTTAGCTTTAATTGCCTGGTTAAGATAATGACTCGCGCTGCATCACCGCTTCGATCGCGCCGATGCGATCTATCTCGACCCTGACCTTATCTCCCGCCTTCAACCACTGGGGCGGTTTCATGGCAAGTCCGACGCCACCCGGGGTGCCAGTGAAGATTATGTCGCCAGGCTCCAGCGTCATTGCGCTACTAAGATGCGCGATTTGGTCAAAAACGCTGAAGATTAGATGACGGGTATTGGAGCTTTGGCGCGGTTCGCCATTGACGGAGCATCGGATTCCCAAGCTGTGGGGATCTCCGATTTCGTCCGCCGTCACGATCCATGGACCGAGCGGCGCATGGGTGTCGAAGGACTTGCCGAGCACCCATTGACTCGTGCGTAATTGCCAATCGCGCACTGAAACATCGTTACCGGCGCAATAGCCGAAAACCACCTCCGCCGCTCGCTCTTGCGCAACATGCTTACATCGCTTGCCGATAACTACTACCAGTTCAGCTTCGTAGTCGACTTGTTCGGAAGCCTTCGGGAGTTCGACCGGATCGAAGGGCGAATTAATCGAAGTCGCTGCTTTGGTGAACCAGATCTGATGAGCTGGAACCTGCTGACCAGTTTCTTTGACGTGATCGGCATAATTGAGGCCGATGGCGAATATTTTTCCAGGACGAGCTATGGGGGCCAGCAGCCGCACATCGGCCAATGCCGCGTCCGGGGCCGCATCGGCGATTAGCCTGGGGAGCTCGGATGCGAGATCCGGCCACTTCTTGATCAGCGCGATCATATCATCTCGCAGCTCCGGCCAGCGCTTGCTCAGGTTGATAACGCGGTCGTCCCTCGCGACGCCAAGCGTACTTCCGTGGCTATCAGCATATCTCACCAGCTTCATGAGCAAGCCTCCTCAAGCGTCGCTCAATTTTCGCTTCAACAACCAGCATCCCTGATAAAAAAGATTTTTCTCGACGATTCGGGAGAGTCAGCGAGTGCGCCGAAGAGTTGTGACCCTGCCATCGTCCGACACAACCAGGACGAGATCGGCGATTCCCAGGAACAAACCAGTGCCCACCACGCCAGGGATGCCTAGCAGCTGGCATTCGAGGCGGGCCGGGCTCCGAATCGAGTTTACTCGGCAATCGAGGACCAGGTTACCATTATCGGTTATAAACCGTTCGCCTCCGTCATCGAGGCGCACCTTTGGTTTTAGTCCCAATTTGCCTACAGCCTGCAGTACCAACGGTGCCGCGAATGGCACGACTTCGATGGGCAGGTTCCCTTGTTCACCGAGCCGTTTGACCATCTTCGCATCCCAGACTAGGAAGATTCGACGACGTGAGGAGAGTGCTACGATCTTTTCTCTCACCATGGCTCCGCCGAGCCCTTTAACCATATTCAAGCTCGGATCAACTTCGTCGGCGCCATCAAAAACCGCATCGAGCCGTCTAACATCGTCGAGGGTCACCAACTTGATGTTCAGCGAACGCCCTAACTCGGCAGTCGCGGACGAGGTTGGCACCCCTCGAATGTTGGGATGTGCCTCGGCCACGGCACGAATGAACGCATGGGCGGCTCGACCACTGCCAAGGCCAATCGTCTGACTGGATTTAACGTAAGGCAGAGCGGCCCTGGCTAGTACATCGAGTGAATCCGCGCTGGGCTCTGGCGCCGCCGGCCGGCGAGAATTGCGGACCCTGCCGTTTGTCACGTCAGCTATTTGCCATTGCGCAAGAGGTTCATAAATTCCTGGCGAGTCTCAAGATGGGTCCGGAAGCGCCCCAGCATGGCGGAGGTCGTCACGTACGAATTCTGTTTCTCGACACCACGCATCCTCATGCAGAGGTGTTCGGCTTCGAGAACGACGGCGACGCCCAGCGGCTTAATTTCGTCCATAATGGTCTGGGCGATTTGCGTCGTTAGCCGTTCTTGGATTTGTAAGCGTCGAGCATAAATCTCAACCAGCCGCGGTATCTTGGACAATCCGACAATGTGATGGTTGGGCAGATACCCGACATGGGCCTTGCCAATAAACGGCAGCAAATGGTGTTCGCAAAGTGAATAAAAGTCCACGTCCCGGCAGAGAATGATTTCCTGGTACTGCTCCTCGGTGAAAAGCGCGCCGTTGATGACCTGCTTCGGATCTTGAGTGTAGCCGCTGGTCAGATATTCGTAAGCTTGCACGACCCGGCTGGGTGTGCGGGCCAATCCTTCCCGGTCAGGATCTTCGCCGACGTGGCGAAGGATATTGCGCACCGCAGCTTCAGCAGGTCGCCGGTCGTGGCTGTTTGATCGAAGCTTGTCAGGGGCTGATTCCGTCGGCATGACGGTTCCATTCGAGCGCGAGTTCGATCGCAAGTGAGGGACCTCCACCGCTCATAATGTTAAAGCCTGCCACGTCAGAGGCCAGTTCGTCCATTAGGGAAAGGTTCCAATCCAGCGATATCCGGCGCGCATCATCATCGCTAACTCCGGCATAGCGTTCGAAATGATGAACCGCGCTGCTCAGGTCCTTGATGTTGGTCCTCATGTAATCGGCCATTGATTCGCGCTTTAGCGGCAGAATCCCAAGCACGACCCGCAGACCGAGACGCTGCGCCTCTTCGGTGAAAGTCAAAGCGGTCGTGCGATCGAATATCGGTTGAGTCACTACGAATTGGGCGCCCGCCCCAGCTTTTCGCCGAAGTAGCTCCGCCTCGGGCTCAAACGGCCGGCGGTTCGGATTCCCAACCACGCCTACCAGCAGAGCTGGGAGCGTTCTCAGAAGTCTCTTGCCTTCTCCTGTATCGCCGAGATTTAGATCGGCGATCATCCTGAGCAAACCGAACGTATCGACGTCGTGGACAGGGAGAGCGCCTGCACTGCCGTCCTTGGGCAATTTGTCGCCGCGCAGGGCCACTACCGCCTCAATGCCCAGGGCTCCCGCACCAAGCAGGTCCGATTTGAGTGCGAATCGGTTGCGGTCACGACAAGAGACGTTGAGGGCAATCGCCAGACCCAGGCGTTGTTTTATCATCGACGCGAAGACCAGCCCCGACATCTTGACCTTGCCAAGCGCATTATCGGCTAAATTGATCACATCGGCGTGACCACGAAGACTGGCAAGCTTCTCAATAAGAGATTGTACCGCAATTCCGCGCGGGGGAGCGATTTCCAGCCAAAGCGAAGGCTTTTGGCGGTCAAGACTTGATAGGATCGAGTTCATCAGGTCCCAAAGGTCATAGCCGACCCGGTATTTGCGAGGAAAAGGACTTTTCAGACGAAAAGAGGGCCGGGACGGAAAATCATGCCTTGAGCCGCTCACCGGCCTTGACCTTCTGGTATTTCCGATAGTCGTAGCCGGTTGCCATCGCCATCAACAATGCTTCCATTCCGCCTTCCCGCTCGCGGCGGAGGACTCTCAGGCGGTCAAAAAACTCATTAAAGTCTTTGTTAACGCGTTGCGAACCATTGATCGGGCGCAGAAAAAAATCATGCAGCCGAGTGACCGTGAAGCGTAAGGATGAGTAACGCAACTCATTGGGAAATGCATCCCATTCGGCCAAAGACAACGTCCGCACCGATTCATAGCCCCGCAATAAGTGCCGGAAGCGGTCGAGTGAGTAGCCCCCCTCGACAAAGCACAAAGCGTTAACCGCAGTGGCGATGTCGAATATGAATTTGCCACGGCAAGCCGCCTCAAAATCTAGCATTGCCATCAGCTTTTCGCCGCGGAACAGCAGGTTATCGGCAAACAGGTCCCCGTGAATTATGCCCTTAGGCAGCTTGCCCTCTAGATAACGGGTAAGATACTCGATTTCGTCTTCCAGGGTCCGGATGACTTTGCGGAAATAGCTGGGTAGCCGGCCGCGTACCGCGATATACAGGTCCGCGATTCGCTCAAAGCTGAACCTATTGTCAATGCCTTTTTTGTAGCCTTTGCCAATGACGTGGAGTTCGCCGAGTGCATGCCCGATATTTTCCAGTTGTGCCTGGCGCAAACGCGCCACCGGCAGCACCCGCCCTTCAAGATAGCGGAATAGTGATACGCATTTGCCGTTATAATCGCGATAAACCCGTCCCATGCGGTCTTGGAGCGGGTGAGGACACGGAAAAGAATGCTTGCGCAAAAAAGCCAGGAGATCGATCTCGCGCTTGACCTCGCCTTCGCTTTTGACTTCGTCAACGCGCAGAAGGAGGCGCGCTTTAGCGGTCTCGATTAGGTAATTAGAGTTGACCGAGCCTTCGGCGATCGGTGTGACGCTGGCGATGCGGCCAAGATTGTAGTCGTCTGCGAGCTCGTCAATTAACGGTTTTTTGAGCTCGGTATAAACGGCCATGAACTTTAAGCAGGCAGCGACTCACCCGCCGCAAGTTTAGAACCTGATAAAGATTTCGTCAACTGTGCAATTGAGATCGAGTTCCGCTGGCAGCTAGATTCGAACTTGACGGCGAGTAGGAGCTACGAAATTTCACAATGTCTAAGATTGTTTGCCTCTAAGATTGTTTGCCGGGTCATTGTGGAAGCCGCTAATGTAATCGCGTTTCGGTTGCCCGAATTCATGCGCACGTTACCCAGCCGGAGAGACTGTAATGGCTCGAATCGCACGACCACCGGCCAAATCGAAAGCTCGCAGCCCAAAACCGCGTACGGATGCGCCCACTAAGGCTCCTTCGGCGAAGGAAATATCGGACTTGCAGGGCAAAGTGGCTCCTGATTTCACGTTGCCCGACCAGGATGGCAAGCCTGTTTCGCTAAAGGAGCTCAAGCAGCAAGGCGAGATTGTCCTTTACTTTTACCCGAAGGATATGACGCCGGGATGTACCAACGAGGCCTGCAGTTTCCGCGACCGGCTGAAGCAGTTACGCGCCGCCGGAGCTCAAATCGTCGGCGTGAGCGCGGATAGCCCGAGTTCGCACCGGAAGTTTATCGAAAAATATGGGCTTAGTTTCTCGTTGCTCAGTGACACCGACAACCAGACCGCTAAGGCATACGGGGTCTACAAACAGAAATCACTCTATGGTCGCCAATTTATGGGCATCGAGCGGACAACGTTCATAATTGATCGAAACGGGACCGTCCGGCGCGTCTTCTCTAAAGTAAAGGTTAACGGGCATGCAGAGGAAGTCCTCGCTGCTCTGGCAGATCGTGCCTGAAAGCGCTAACGAGTGATCGGCTGTTTGAGCCTAGCCGCTCTCTACCGTTAGATTGATTTGGATACCTCTGTAGCATTTGCGGTTCGGGTGTTCACTTTTCGGCCGTGAACAGGATCGTCTCATTGGTCGTGCGTACCTTGCCATCGCTTTCAATGAATTTGCTTGCCGCGTCGGTCACGGCCGCAAGAATCTCGCGGCGAAGCTCTGGCGGCTGACGGGCGAGTAGGGTTCGGAACGAGGAGGCAACATCCTCGCGCATTCGAGTGAAGTCCTCCGGCGATTCGAATTCAAATCTAACAGGCATTCGCTCCATCATGATGTCTCTAAAGCCGCAGCCCTTCAGCTCGCCGCTGAGTATGGACGTGTCAGCGAGGCGCAGCGGATCCAGCGTACCGGGAGCGGGAGGCGGCAGGTTCGCAAGTTTACGTACCATCTCCGCACCGATACTTATCATCGGGACCTTGTCAGGTGTTGACCACACCGCCACTGCAATATGACCGCCGGAAACCAGCCGTTGATGGAAACCGCGCAGCGCCCGGTTAATGTCCGGCATGAACATCAAGCCCCACCGGCAGAGCACTGCATCGAAATCAGCTTCATTAATCGCGAGTGTTTCACCGTCGCTTTCGCGGAATTCAATGTTTGAGACTCCGAGCGCTGCGGCGCGTTCCCGAGCAATCGCCAGCATTCCAGGCGATTGATCGACGGCAATAACCTGGCCGCCGGGGGCGACTCGGCGCGCTGCGGTTATGGCCGGTTCGCCGCTACCGGTAGCGACGTCGAGCACCCGTGCGCCACTGCGAATTCCTGCCAATTCCACTAAGCGGTCGCTCACCGGCTGAGAGGCGCGCTCCAGCACCGGCCACCATTTTTGCCAACCAGCAGCGGCCGCATCCCAATCCTGTTTCTGTTCATTCTTCAGCCGACCGATATCAATTGATTGTTCAGCCATGCTCGCGCCCCCATAGATCTGATCGTTCCCGTACCATGACACCGCGCAGCCGACTCAGCAAACCAGGAAACGCTGCTGTAAGGCGTGCCACGTCGGTTGGAGTGACGCCACTATCGGCAACGATCGCAATAGTCGCATCGTTCGATGTGCCAACCGCGACTAATTGTTCGCTGCGTAAACGGCGTAGATAGTAGCGGACGACGTCGACCGCATACGGCGGAGCGACCACAATCGAGTGGCCGGGTTCCCGGCTGGCTACCGCCGCAGCCTCGCGCCATTGCACGTCATGCGGATGACGCCAGTATGCGTAAATGTGTCCGATCGCCGTGAGTGCAACGATTGCCACGAGCACATACTGAGCCAGGGCTGAACGGATATAGCAAACACCGAGTGCTACCAGCAGGAAAAAAGGCACGAAGCTCGCCAGCATGTAACGCTCTACGAACGCCGGACGAATCAAGTACGAACCGGCCAACACCATAATCGGTGGCGCCACTAGCCAAAGCAGCACGAACATCACAGCATCTCTCTCTTGTCGCCAGCCCCGAGCGAGGCCCCAGAGCAAAAGCACGAAGGCGACAGGGAAGCCGATGCTGCCGGTCGCCTTGTTGAACATCGACAGCGGTGCCCAAACTGGCGGTCTTGAGGACCACGCGTACGCCAGAAGTGGGGGCGCAGCGGCGCGCGCATGCAAGTAAATAACTGCTGGTCCGACCAACAGAGCAAGCCCGCCCGCGAGCGCCAAAGCGGCCGCTGCAGACTGATGGCGAAAGCCTTGGTTGGAAAAGATCGCCAGGTACACCAAAAAGAGGCTCTCCGGCACTAATACAAGGGCCATCGTGAAAGTGCTGGCAATCGCCAGAGCCGTGAACAATGCCTCGAGCACCAGCACTGGTGGAGTGGGACGGCGTAGGGTCCGGACGAAAGTTCCGACCTGTATCAGTGCGCCCAGCAGCGCAATCGAGTACATGCGGGCTTCCCGAGCATACTTAATGAAGACCAGATTCAGCGCGAAGAACAGGGCTGTGTACGCGGCCGCCAGAATGTGCGCTGCTTCGTCGCTTGCCTCCTCATCACGCGCACAATTGGATCCCGATTCGCTCAAGGCCAGTAATTCCCGAACCACGAAGAATACGGCCACGATCGCAAGAGTTCCGGCTATTGCCGAAAGCGCTCGCATCGAGATCAAGCCGTCCCCGAATAACCAGATCCATTCATGCAGCACAATTTCATGCACGGCGAACTTGCCGGGGTTCAACCTGGGTTGCAGCGCGAGCACCCGGCTGATCGATGGCGCGCTGGCAGCGGCCCAGGAGGCGCCTTCGTCGGCTGACATTTCAT
>JAMXLL010000369.1 GCA_024281015.1 Candidatus Binataceae bacterium | reverse complement strand
GTTCACGTGTAATGGTACGTGTGCGATTTATACCGAGTTGCTCCGCAATCGCTTCCTCATCGCTCTGAAGTAGACTGATTTCGATCCCTCCACCTGGGTCAGGCATCAACGGGTCAAACAGGAATCCGGCATCTTTGACCCTCTTTATTTTCATCAATGACGCCACAATCGCCTGAAAATAGGCCTGCTTCGGATGCTCAGCCTCGCGAAATTGCTTGAGGGTCACGATTGGAAACTCCTTCGGCTTCGGCCCCACTGGCGGTTGCATGCCCGGCGGCCGCACTGCCCCGGCTGCTACAGGAGCGTAGTCGATCGCGTGACCCAATACTCGATTCAGCAAGCTCAACAGAGAGCCCAGATCACGTCCGAGCTCGCCGCCTGTGAGTATGCCGGCCATAGTTTCGAGTAGCGTACTGGTGGCCGCAGACCAGGCGGTAATCGCTTTAGGCAATGCTGCGAGGAGATCGCTCACCATCGAACGGCCAGACAGAAACGGACGGCGTTGCTGAATCTGGATAAACGGCTCCTCTACACCTGTTTCATGCGGTTTGGGCTTGTGGAGGAGTTCGATGTGGCTCGTTCCAGACGGTACTGAATATCGTTCGCGCCGGATTGTGACTATTGACTGAGGTTGACTCGGCTCGAACGTGGGTGGGTCGCGATGTATACTGATGGGTGCCTTACTCCAGCCGTAAATCTCCCGCCCGCCATAGATTGAGAGAGCGCTGTCTACATAAATGAAAGGATAGAACATTGCCCAGTCACGGAATACCATCGTTTCCCCGGAAGACACCTCCTTAGGCTCGTACCACTCGACCGGGAAGCCAAAGGCGACTTCATGTTGAGAAAACCAGACTCTCTGATTCTCCTCTTCGACCTTGGGGTAGTTGGAGACCTGCATCAATACCCAGGGTGCGGCGGCTTTAAACTTCGCAGGAGAACCAATTGAGTTGAGGCTGTCATCGCAGTACTTTTGAAGCTTCGCTATGTCAGCTCTGAGTGGATAGACCTGATCAAGGACGTCAGGGAATTCCACATTCGTCGACGCATTGGCGGCACACCAGGGTTGCTGGCTGGTAAGAAAATCCTGACGATATCGGGGCCGAATCGCATTAGCCATGAGGTACTTCCCTTCCGCCAGTTTGTGACTGCGATGCTGGTGAACGTCAATTTCTCTCTATTACCCAAGCCGGCATTTGTTGGAGAAATTGCTTTTCTCGCGAATCCGGTAAACCCTCGCTAAGCAAGGTGAATTCATGTAGCGCCGCGCCGGCCAGCTGATTCGCTATTCTGCGAGCGTAGTCTATACAGTCGTATTTCATCATCAGCTCGCGGAGCCACGTCACCTCGACAGCGGTACGTTGTTCGCGGGTTCGTTGCAGGATGGCTCCCAGTCTTGCATTTTCGCCGGTCGAACAACGACGAAAAGCCTGAATCAGCATCAGCGTTCTCTTACCTTCCCACAGATCCCCATTTAGTTCTTTCCCATAGCGATCATTGGCGCATAAATTAAGCAGGTCATCCTGAATCTGAAATGCCGCGCCAAGAAAAAATCCGAACGGAATGAAGAGATCGAGATCGATGGCGCCGCGGGTGCCAATCAGGGCTCCAGCCCTAAGAGGATAAATAGTCGCGAGCCAACAGGTCTTCTTTAAGACCATCTCGAAATAATCGGCATCGCTCTGGCAGGCAACATTATAACGACGCCAGCCGAGCTCGATCGCCTGCCCCTCTGCACATTCGCGTGCGGTTCTTTCAATCTCCTCGATGATCCTGAGGCTCAGGTGATCTCCGATGACCTTTCGGTTCTCCAGCAATGGCTTTAAAATCGTCAGCGCCAACCCATCTCCCGCGTTTAATGCCAGCGGGATGCCATGAAGGACATGTAAGGTGGATAGCCCACGTCGTTTCTCACTACCATCCTCAATGTCGTCGTGAATCAGTAACGCGTTATGGAAAAGCTCGATCGCTGCCGCAGTCGCAATCGCATCTTCGAGTGGTGCTCCAAACATTCTGGCTGAGGCGATGCATAAGGCGGGGCGCATCATTTTGCCCCCCCTGTGCGGATAATCAGTAATCAGGTCGTAGAGAAACTGACGAGGCTCCCGACGTGGCAAATATCTCTCGAGTGCTGCGCGTGTTATACTTCCATATTCATGGAGGACGCTGGAAACTATGTTGAGGTTGTCCACCGACCTTCCTAAACATGGGTCTGCGTAGCTAGTCCTTGACCGTTACCGTCAACGTGCCGCGAGCTTCACAGCGCACACTATCCATAACAACCCCGGAATAGATCCCTGACGGGTGACCGTCTGGTATCGCAATACGCAGCCGAAGCCGGCCGCAGTTCTCGGTCGCAGGTAGAAAGGTAACGCTAGTGAGCGGGGGTTTGCTACCATCTAAGGCGTGCAAGCCAGGAGTTGCCAGCGGCAAGGTTGTAGAGTTATCGCGGACGTCCAACGACACTTCTATGGGACGGCTACTGACTATATCGATGACTAAAGAACTTGTATCGAACGTCCCCCGATCCACTGAACCGCCCGGTGCGCGTGAGTCGGTGACCGTAGTGGAGGCAGGTTTTACTAAATTCCGGAGTGAATCCAGGACCAAAGGCAGAATCTCTTCCTGAAATCTAAGCGTTCGCTCCAACAAGTGTTGCAAGGGATCAGTCGAGTTGACTGCCGGGCGAGAGCCATTTGTCAACTGCTCGGCTTCCAGGCGGCCTTCGTCGAAATGCCGTTGAATAACGCGGTAGGCAGCCTCAACGCCACTGAAGGCTGGCGCGCTCGCACTCGCCACTTCTTCGCGCTCCGATGGTGGAGGAGACCCCGCGTAGTTGTCGGAAGACTGAAGCGGCCGATATAGGGTTGAGAAATCCCTGATTGGCCCTGTCCTGACGGGCTCATCGCGGCGGAACCGTTCGCGCTCACTCATTGCGGATTCACCGATGAATCAATCTACGGATGATCGTAAGCAACGATCTCCTCCAGCGCAGGATGCGACGAGATTGCATGAGCGGCCAGTTGACCCGACATCACCGCCGCTTCGACGCAACCAGTATCCATGCCGCAAGCTGTCCAATCGCCGGCAATCGTCAGATTGTCATATGTATTATCCAACGGTGAAATACGATATTTCTGACTACCAGGAACTGAGATAACGTAGCGCTCAGAGGGGTCGACATTCGCCACCCAAAATTGCGAGTCAAAACGCGACTTATTAGCTTCGCGATTATTTGAACATGATTCATCTGCCGGATCCATTAAGAGGTTCCAACGGAACCCGCCCTGCTTTGTCAGCACTCCGGGCCATATTTTCCCGATGTCTTCCTCTAAAAATCGAATCGCATTTCGGCGGACCTCCTCGCGTCGTCTGCGCGGATAATCAATATCTGAGATGGCAGGCGGATTGTCAGGATCTTTTAGAGTACTCAAAAAATAGACTATTGCCCCTGGAGCCGTCGCCCATTTTTCCTGACTAGCCAGATGGCGCATATCAGCAAAGCTTTCGAAGGGCTGGATGAATCCCGAGAGCGAAACTGGAGGATTACGCCACCCCAGACTGTCGAGATCTTCACGGCTCCATAGCTGAAATGCCTGCGTCTCGACTGTCTTGACATTAGTCACCATGTTTTTCCATCTTTGGTCGGTGCGGATCAGTTCTTCACACACGAACGGGATTGCACCAAGACCGACGGCCAGCACCACCACATCGAAATCGTCGATCACACGTAATGTTCGCGTGCCAGCCTTGCGTTTATCCCAGTGCGACTCGAAATCCCAATTCTCCCGTGCGAGCCGTTCGCCATCAAGCAACTGGCGGTAGTCAGGTTTAGAAGGCCAGCAAGGCAGACCATCGATGTCGATTAGCGGATTGTATTCCTCGCCTCCAGCGGTATTTGCCTGAATGTCAAATTCCAGTGCTTCAACGTATCGTCGTTCGCCGGGCATCAGAGCGGCTGATTCTGCGAGCCGGACGTTCGTAAGCCGATGGAAGAACTTGAATGAAACGCCGCGGCGTTTCAGTAACTCGTACAGGGGGGCAAAGACAATCTCGCCCATACCGGCGCGCATTTTCCAGACCATCGAGCCCCTATAGCTGAAAAGCAGCCGCATAGCGCCGCGCAGACCCACACCTGCTCCTTGCCGGGGCTTCTCGTAATCGCCATCTTCGTAGGCAAAAGCTAGATCATAGATTGCGCGCAGTAGTGCAGAATTCAGGGTGTCGTCGGCTGCGCCGTTCAGTCCCAGCCATTCCCGGAAATCGTATTCATTGATGGCATCGAAACCCCTCTTATCGGATAGCAGTCCGAACCGGACCATTCCGAGCATCGACGTAAGTGATAAATCCATCGCCTGCCACAGAATACGCAACCCGGGATCGGTCGCGGCGGTCAAACCAGCCTGCTGCCGCACCGTTGAGCCCATCGCTTCAAGGAGGCGGACGACAAGATCGCTTATGTACGGAACCCTGTTGGCAACGATCGCGCTTAGAATGCCCGCTGCTTCTATCAGTCCAGCGCCTGTCGCTAGCACTCCCAGTTTTAGTAACCGCGAAATCCGTTGTTCTAATGTTAACGAGTCGCCCGCCGGCATCTCCCCGGCCGTAGTGGGTCCATCCGAAATACCGCCCATATCCATTCGGCGCCGGGTTACACGCTGATTGGCCGCGAGTACCATCGCTCGCAGGGCATTCGCCGCGCGCGAGAAATATGACGCGGCCGTGAAGGGACTGTGTTGGTTCAGCAGATCGCCAGGAAGTCCGTCGGCCGGTGGAAAATACAGCGCCAACGACCAGAATGACGCCTCGCCAACACGCTCGGTTACACCTATGAACGGCGCGGGAAAGAAAGCATCGCGCCAATCGGCAATTCTGCAGACCGTGGGATCACGATTTAACTGCTGATAGCACTCCCTCATCAGCCGGAAAGCATTTTCGTAAAAACCCATCCAAACGTGGAAACCATGTTCTTCGATACGAGCGGCTGGACCTCTTCCCGAGGCCCCTTTGCCGCCCAGTCGCCAGCCGAGTTGATACACGGTGATCTCGTATTTGCCATTGTGTTCGGGTCGGCTGAGTTCGAAGGCGGCCGTGATTCCCGCGCATCCGCCCCCGATGATAGCGACTTTGGCTGGTCGATCAGGTTTCACGATTTTTCTCGAAAGCTATTAGCCGAATCGCAAGAAAACGTCCAATGTTGCACGGACCCCGCCTAAAACCCACACAGGTTAGCCGTAATGCGCGGGCATCATGGAAGGCAGCCTAATTCACGTCCGCAGCAACTGAAGCGCCGGTCAAGGCAGGGAGCAAAGCACAAATTTCGAATCCGTTCAGCGCGACAGGCCATCGCGCTCCTGCGCGTCCACAAACTGAACGGGGTGCCATCGTTTTTTTCCCGGGCTAACCCGAGCCAGCCCGAGCTGCCTACCAGACGGTCCCAAATTCCCCAGCTTTTGCTTGTCTGAGGAGCAGCGTTTGGCTCGTTCTGGCCCGGTCCAGTTGTTTGCGGCCGGAGCTGTTCCGGGCTAGAAGGCTCGATCGCGAGCAGCGCACCCCGCAGCGCCTCAGCGATCTGTGGCGACGGCCCACCACGCGTGTCGCGGTTCGGTCGCCGGCTTGCCGTTTAAGTTCATTGGTCCATCGTTGGATCGAGATCGACGCCTGCGTGAGCCGATCGCCAAATCGAGTCGTCTCGAGATCCGGCGCTCTCCCGAGGCGCAGTGGCACGTCGGTGTGGCTAAGCATCACAGCAACCGAGCGTACGTAAGCCGGAAACGCTCAGGAACGGATGACACTGTCACTCCGGTTGAGAGAAACTGGGAGGAGCGGTTCCAGGCCGCGGCGCCCTTCGATGATATGTCGTGTGCGCTTTCCGCGCGTGCACTGCTTCGGAGGTCGTCCTCATCGACCGGCGCTGCTCCAAATTCTCTCCCCCTTTTCGGACAGGGGGAGAAGCGGCGCTGCGCTTCACATCAGCGCGCGAATCGCAGCGGCGGCGGCCGGCGAGATGCTGATATCGGCTTCTGTTAAAGGATTCATGGAGCAGGCACATCACCTAACTTTCAACGATTTTGGCACCGCAAATTGATTGTGATGATGCGGGCTTTTGCCGGGACGGAAGCAGCCGGAGAGGCGCATCACGTCCGCAAGCTAGAGGGTCGGCAGCTCAAATCCGTTCTGCCCCACCATTCAGTCGAGGGTCCGGCCTGAAGTTGAGGGCGACGTCGGCGCTCCATTTTGGGTGCGCTTCTTGCGCCGCTCCAAGTACGCCTCGACCTCAACAAGACTGAGACTGTACCCACGTCCGGTCGCAGTATAGGCAACGGCGTTTCGCTCGCTGTAGGCCAGCATGTAACCGCCGAACGTTTCGTCATTGAAATCACGCGCGCGCGACTTATAAAGCCTCAATCCTTGGCGCAGGGCCTCGCGGCGTAGCCGATTTTCCTTGGATCGCCGATCCATTTCTCCATCTCCAAACTGGTAGTGGAAACGAACCAGTCCCGCCTCAAGGGCATGGCGTTCAAAACGATTGAACGAATCGTTCAAGATCGAAATAAATGAGAGATGCTCGTAAGCGCACACCTCCGGAACGGAGGTCCGGCTCGTGCAAGGACGACGCATGTCACTCAAATTGGGCGGCCAAAGCTCGCCGGAAACACGGCCCTCAACAGATCGGTTGCGATTATGGCATCCCAACAATCGGCGGCTGCCTTCGGCGCAGGCGATGCTAAGGGGCGTTAAGCGGCGGATTAGGACGTCATGAAGTGTTCGGAGGTTCTTCGCAACGTGAGGGTCGAGGGTTCAAATCCCTTCGCCCGCAGCGACTCAGTGGGAACCGTCGGCTGCTCACCAGTACCGCGAGCGCTTGCCAGCTTAATAAAAAGGCCGCACGCCCGAACGGCGCACGGCCTTTCCTTCCTATACCTGCGAGAGCTTCTCAGGCACGGCCGTGACGTAGCAATTTGCCTGGCGTCGCACCGGTGCATTTGCCCTCGGCGAAGGTCTCCTCGCCATTGACGATGATCGACCGGTAGCCCTTGGCGTGCTGTACGCGGCGCCATTCGCCGCCAGGGAAGTCATGGGTTATCTCACCCACCCAGTCGGGTTCGACATCCAGACTGTTCAGGTCGTAAACGACAATGTCGGCGGCCAGCCCTTCACGCAGCATCCCGCGATCACGGAAACCGGCCGCATGGGCGGGCAGTGCTGACATACGATAGTGCGCTTCCTCCAGGGTTATCTTTTGCTCTTCACGCACCAACCAACGCAGGAAGTCGGTGGTGAAGGCACCGCCGGTGAAAAACTTCGTATGGGCACCCCCATCCGATACACCTGGGAAGGTATAGGGCGACGCGTTGAAGATCTCCGCCATATAGTCGGCGTTGAAACCTTTGTTCGGCCCGAGGAACTCGGCTTTGAGGTCGGTTGCAACCGACAAGTCGAACATAACCTCCAGCGGATGGCGGCTTTCCTCGTCGCCAATTTGCATCAACGACTTGCCAACATATTTTTCGAGCTCTTCGTGATTCTCGACCCACTGCACGATCAGGTTTCGCGGGCTGCCGCCTACCCCGGCCTGTAATGACCGTAGCCGCGCGTCGGCCTCGTCAGTTTCTTTAATCACGGCAGCGCGCAGCGCAGGATCCTGCAGCTTGCGGAGCTTCTCTTCGCGCGTCCCGGTTGTAAGTTGCCGCCACGCGGGGCTCATATCGTAAAGATTCCAATGCTCAAGGGTGAAGGCGAAACCGCTGCGGACCGAAGCGCCCTGGCCGAAAATCGGCAACCCTTCTGTCCGGCACTCGTCGATCCAGCGCAGGATGCGACGGTGGATCTCCGGATTCTTGCGCGTTGGCACAACCGCCTGGAACAGAATTGGCCGTTGCGCCACGCCGGCTAATTGCTTAACGAAGGCGAGGTCCGCTCGGTTATCGGCGGGGTCGGTCGCTTGAGTAATCTCCATGAAACCCTCGTCGCGAGCTCTCAGAACCCGTGCGAGGTTGAAGATGTCCTCATCGCACATCGTATCGGTGACCATCGGCGACCCGTCAAAGTCCGCCTGCACAGAGTCGGGACCCAGCCGCTGAATCGAGAAACCGCAAAGACCGGCGTCCATTCCTTCATGGAGCAGGCGAGCCATTTCGGCACGCTCCTTTTCAGTCGCCGGACGGCTCTTGGCTGCTTCAAGGCCCATCACATAGATCATCAGCGAGGCGGTCGGCATGTACTGAATGCAGTTGACGCCTTTTGGTGTGCGGTCGAGCGAATCCAGGTACTCGGGGATCGTCTCCCAATCCCAGTTCATCCCCGCTTTCATCGCTGCATAAGGGATCGCTTCCGTACGCGTCATAGCGAGCATCGAGCGTTCGCGAAATTGTGGTTTCACCGGCGCGAAGCCGAAGCCGCAATTGCCCAACACCAACGACGTAACACCATGCCATCCCGAGATTGTGCAGTAAGGATCCCAACGAATCTGAGCGTCATAGTGGGTGTGGAGATCGACGAAGCCGGGTGCGACGATCAGCCCGCCAGCATCGATAGTTTTCTTTGCAAAGCCGGCGGCCCGCCCACCAATCTGGGCTATCTTGCCGTCTTTAATCCACAAATCGCTGCGATAGCGCGGTACTCGGGTCCCGTCGACAATGGTCCCACCCTTAATATGAATATCGAATTCCGGCATATTGTTGGGCCTCCTTGGCTCGGCATCGGGCTTTTGATCATAATTGCTTATACAAACAAGAATCCTAATTTACCAGCATTCGGCATGGCGTGCTCGGTTAAGCACGCTCTCGATTGGTTCACGGCCGGGCCGTTACATGACGGATAAGGCGTCGCGAGCCCGGTTGTTCTCAGCGGTGGTCATGAAGCAGTGGCTGGGGCGTTCGCCGGGAGGCAATACGTTGAATCCGGTTCGGAATGCTGACCTTTCGCTGTAATCAGTCTGATCGCCCGCCAAGCGAGCATACGCGAATTGAACCTGCTGCTTGAAAGACTTGGCTTCGCCCGTGATTCCTTCCCCCGACGGCGCCCACATTTCGCCTGACGGGCTTTATCTATGGGCCACTTGCCCTTTCACGATTCGTTTCTCAACCCTTGGTCAAGCCTTTTGACAACATGTAGAGTAAGTAGCAATGTTGGGATATGTTTTGGAACAGACGAGCACTAAAAAACGACAGCGCTGAGAGCGGCATGCGAGCCCTTTCCTGAACCGATTTGGTGATCACCAACTTCTTTAACGCGCAAAGCGCGGCCAACAAAGGCTTGACGACCCAGGCGAGCACGTCACTCACGTCTGCGATAGACGCCGACAACGCCTCGATCGCAGGGCGCGCATTCCGTGTTATCGGGACGATCGTTATCACCTTCCAATTTTTGTACCTTTCCGCCGATGCCCATTACCTGCCCTCTTTTCTTCCCTACTACGCGATTAATACGCTGGATGCCGTACTCGCGATTTTGATAACTCGTTCGCGATGGTTCGCTCGCTACTGGCGACCGCTGGCACTGGTCCAGGTAGGAGTGCTTGATGTGACCGGCGCCATTATGAATAACCTGGCCGGCACTGTTACTCCTCATTTTTACACAATCATTACATTTTCCTTCGGCTGTGCGACGTTTCTTCCCTGGGGGGTAGTCTGGCAGAGTGCGCTTAATCTTCTCTGTCTGTCGACTTACATCCTACTCAATTTAACTGTGAGTCCTCCCGAACCGTTCGCGCGATATCAATGGATTGCATTGATGGCGGTGCTGATCCTGTCAGAATTCCCTGCCGCCTTCATCGACCGCTATAGGCGCAGCGTGTTCCATCAAGTTGAAGAACTCAGTCAGGCGTTAAGAGCCTCGCGCGATAAATCCGAGTTTCTCGCTTCGATGAGCCACGAAATACGAACGCTCCTGGGCACCATTGTGGGTATGAGCGAATTGCTGGAGGGCACCACTCTGACGCCGGAGCAGTTGCAATACCTGAGCATTTGCCACGCCAGTGGAGACGCGCTGATCGCTCTCATCAATGACATCGTCGACATCTCCCGCATCGAAGCCCGCGAGTTGCAACTCGACCATATCACCTTCGACCTGGAAGAATTGTTGAGCCGCGTCGCTGAGGCAGTTGCGTTGCGGGCCCATCGGAAAGACCTTGAGTTGATCACGGAAATCACGCAGGGCACGCCCATCAAGTTAATCGGTGACCCGATGCGGCTGCAGCAAGTTTGCCTCAACCTGCTCGTCAACGCGATTAAGTTCACCGAGCAGGGTCAAATCGTAATACGGGTTGAACGAGACGCTGATTCGCCGCAGCCAGGCGCACTACGCTTCTGTGTGGCAGATACCGGAATAGGAATCTCTTCCGAAGAGAGGAAACGGATCTTTTCACGTTTCGCCCGGGGGGAATCAGGGCTGTCCAACGCCCACGAGGGCAGCGGCCTTGGACTTGAGATATCAAGGCGTCTCGTGGAATCGATGGGCGGAAAGATTTGGGTAGAAAGCGTCCCTGACATGGGTAGTACTTTCTACTTCACATGTCCGATGGAGATTCAGCCGGCTACTTTAGCAAGCGAAAATCCGGATCAGGCGCGCTTGAGCGGGATGAGAGTCCTGGTAATTGACGACAACACCGCCAGCCGGATGGCAATAACCAGGACCCTCGAGAACGCCGGTGCGTCCGTCTCCTCTTGTGGCCGCGCTACGGACGCGCTTCGACGCTTGGCCGACGCCCGTAATGGTGACTTGCAGTACCAGGCGATTCTGCTGGATGCGCAAATACCGCCCGATGATAGCATCGAATTAGCCCGGGAGTTCGATCCCGCCGAGCGCGAGAGAACCATAGTCATGCTCACCCGTGATGATCTTCGCGGGCCGCGCTTTGCTCGTGAAGCCGGCGTCAGCCGTTATCTCTTGAAGCCCCCCAATCGGTCGGAGCTGCTCGAGGCGGTCGCGAGCGTGGCTGGGCTGCAGCGCGCCAGGCTTCCGCAGCATAGCGTTCGGTCTGCACGGCACGCATCGCATGGTGCACGCCCAATCCGAATCCTCCTCGCAGAGGATTCGGAAGACAACCGTCTGGCGATTGCCGCATTCCTGCGCACCACTCCCTACCAACTGGATTGCGCTGAAAATGGCCGGATTGCGGCCGAGATGTTCCGGAACAGGCGCTACGACCTGGTTCTGATGGACATCAATATGCCAGTGTTGAACGGCTACGGCGCCATCGCCGCAATGCGCGAGTGGGAGCGTGAACAAAATGTTGACCCGACGCCGATTGTCGCTTTGACCGGGCGCGCGATGGTCGAGGATCGGACCAGATCTCTCGAGGCCGGTTTCGTTGGCCACCTCACCAAACCATTGCGTGGTGAGATATTGCTCGAAGCAATATCGCGGTTTACGAGTGAACCAGCCTCTGTTGCTCAGGAAAAAACTGATGTTCCTGATACAAACCAGCACCCATAGAGCCAGCCTCCTCAGCGCCGATCTGGCGGAGGGGGTTTCGGCACTGAAGGAAAAGCGCCAGCCCACATTTCCCCATCTGACGAAGTAACCTAACCTACCCAAACATATTTGAAATTTCCGTGCTGCCGGCTTACACCGGGCGGTAAAGCGAGAGGCCGCGCCTTAAACGCGGTGTGGCGTTAAGGCCGTTGTTTTGACCTCCAGCGGCACTCAGCACCCTGTTGGGTGCTCGCAGTCATACGCTCTTAGAACATCTGGTCCTGGGACTCTAGGCCGAGAAGCACACGGCCTGCCTTTTCATCAAAGGCCGCTGACACGAAGTGATGTTGATCAACTGTATGGATATCGCGAAAACATCGGTCGAGAGGACATCGGGCATAGACGGATGACCCGCCGTTCGCCTTGTAGAGCAAGTCGACGGCTCTTACACAGCTTCGATGAGCATTCGTCATCGCGACTACGAACATCGCACGCAACTCCGGCGATAGACCATCCTGTTTCAGAGCGGCCCAGACTTCATTCGCTGCTTCATATACAAAACTACGCGCCGACCGGACCAAACCTTCAGCCTGCGCGATAGCCCCTTGGGCGTGTGTTGATTCACGAAATAGAGTTTTTCTTCCGACAAGAGCGGCGGTCGATATTTCGCGACGGTTCGCTATGGCAATAAAGCTGTCGATCGCATGGCGCGCAATCCCAAGCGCTACAGCAGGTAGAATATAAGCCGCTGGCCCCGGATGCTTATAGAGCGGACCGGGCCGATGCGCGCGAAGGACGGGGAAAATCGTAGTATATTCTTCAGGCACATTGATGCCGTTCACTGCAACATCGTGGCTTCCGCTGCCGCGCAGTCCAGTGCTTTCCCATGTATCAATGATCTGGACCTGAGATGGACGCAGATAGCACAAACGGATCTCTGGCGTGCCCTCTGGTCGGACCAGGAGATTGCCGTGATTGTCGGCGACATGGCAGGTAAGCAGAAACACGCTAGCGTGCTGACAACCGCTATTGAACGGCCATCGCCCGCTAACTCGATAGCCGCCTTCCACCCGTTCCGCCTTTCCGGCGAAAAGCAGGCTTCCTGCACATGGAGCGCTAACGTCGTGGAATAGTCTCTTCGCAGCACTCTCTTCGATCCAAGATGAAGCGAATCCTGCAATACTCCCCGTTAATGCAGACCAGCCCACCGAACCGTCGAAGCGGGAAAGGACTTCTATCACTCGCAACTGCTCTGGAAAGTCGAGTTCCGGCCCTCCCCATGAAAGTGGCATGGACATTCCGAAAATGCCGGCCCTCTTCATTCTCTCGACGATACGCGGTAGCAGGCGCCTCTCTTGTTCGATCTCGTCGGCCGCGTCCGAAATCTCCGAAGCCATCGCTAACGCTGCTTTGCGCACTTCGCTCACGACTTCGTCGTCTCCGTCTTTCATTTTTGTTCCTGACGTAAGTTGGGCTCACGAGCGCTTTCGAGGCGGGTTATCTTAGAGATAAGTCTTACCGAGCAACTTCTGAGGCGACACTGCAGCGAGGGCATCAGTCCCGGACGAAACTTAGCAAAACATGCTTAAGCCCCCCATCCAAAATGGCCTTCTGCACCATCGAATGCACAATAAGGGATTCTTCTGAACTGGCCAGTCCAGAATGGGTTCGCACTGCTTCCGCCATCTCTTCTCGCATAAGTGCGATGCTTGTGCTCCAGAAATGATATGCGAGACCAGAGACATCTTCGATCTGCTTCAACCAAAAACCAGCGTCAGCTGCTGCGTTGACATACTCTTCTAGCGAGCCGATTCGGGCGCACCAGTGGTGGTTAAACGCGTCCTGGTATTCGGCACGTCCGAGGAAGCAATCGAAAATAAAGACGTGACCCCTATGACGCAGTAACCTGTGAAGTGCTCGAAACCACGGCCTACGATCGAACGAGCTCGAGCTATCAATCGCGACCGCGGCATCGTATTGAGCTTTACCCGGCACTGCCGCCGCATCGCACAGTAGCGGTTCTATCAGGGAGCTGACGCCTGCTTTTTGCGCATAAGCTGACACTAAATCGATGTGAGAACGGGCGATCGTCACGGCGGTCACTTTGGAACCGAATTTTTCAGCCCAAAAGATGGCGCCGCCACCCAAACCGCATCCTACATCAAGAATCTTCCGGAATGGGATTTCTCGAATGCGCCAAGATTCGGAGGCATGCTCGAGCAGCCTTTCTTGGGAAATCACCAGGTGGGTTCTCAATTCTTCTTTGCACGTACCGCTACGCGGGCCAGTGTCCAGGATGCCTGTGTGATAATGCACCCGCGGCCCCGGGCCATATCTGTCAACGATCGCCGCCGTTTTGCGCTCATAGAACGCTATGAGTGATTGTCCCGGTCGACTGCAGGACAGCTCGGCATCCAGCTTATTGCTGTTCTCGCTGAACACTGTGCCACTCGATCTTCGAGCCCAACTAGCTATCTGGATGGCGTGCTAGAGAGTATCTTTAAATGTGTATAGACGGTCTTCATTTATGATGATGATCGAAGCCATTTCACTCAAACAAGTTCCTACTTGATGCGGAACGCTACAGCGTCCTCGATCAAGGGAGGGTTGTCATTCGTGAAATGAAAATTGTAGCGTACTGGAATTGGTACAACACTTGTGTCTGTTCTGTCAAAGTAAAATGCATATCCAGTTATGTCGTTCGGGCTCCCAGCATCCGGATCAGAAAAGCCGGCGCCATAGTCTAATATAGGAAATTTGTTAGTCGTTGCCTGTTTAGCGTTTAAATAGTTTATTATATCGCCTGGGGCGCCTACCACCGGGATTGGATCATCTACTCTGTGCATAACAACATGTGGGGCCAGATACTGTGCGAGGGCACTATAGTTTCCCGCTGCCCTCGCTTTGTTAAAAATGTCGCATGCTGCCGTGAGCTGTGTTGTTTTTAGATTTGGCATTGATGCTCCTCCCTATAACTGATTTGTGGCACGCGTCTTTCGCGTAGACTTAAACTATTGCAGAGTTTTCAGTAAAAGCGTCGCCTCCCTCAAATCTGGAGTTTGAAACCCTTCATTAAACGAATCCAGCGTCCTTTCCAGCAGTGTCTGACCTTCGCGATGTCGTGATTGACCTGTCCATAACCGGCAGAGACTCATGGCCGCCCTCAATTCAAGCGATCTCGCCTGTTGGGTGCGAGCAACATCCAGGGCCTTCTGAAAGGACCGTTCTGCCTCTAGTTGACGATTATATGGCGAAAGGTTGTGGTCACTTTGCTTGAGCGTCAACTCACCTTTCATCCTATGCAGCTCCGCTTGCCACCAGCGCTCCTCGCTCTCATCAGCGAGATCCTGAGCCTCGGCGAGCGCATTGAGCGCTTGCTCGGAGTGTCCAAGTTTCCCGTATGATTCCGCGAGCAAGGCGATAAACGACGGCTTGATTGAAGCTCCGCCGTTAACACGGTACTCGTCGAGTCCATCACGCATTTGCGCCAGCCCTTCCGATACGCGCCCTCGTTCGACCAGCGCCCAGCCTCGCATGATAAGACCGTATGCCCGGTAGAACACGAAACCGTGCTCGGTCGAAATCGAAATCGACTGCGACGCCAACTCCTCTACCTTTTGAGGATTCCGGGTGAATTGATATACCCAAGTGGCAAAGGCGGCGACCGTCAATGACGTGTAAGGGTGATTGAGCCGTTGTGCTAATGCCTCTCCTTCTTGGCATTTTCTTAGCGCCTGATCAGGATAACCGAGAAGCCAAAGCACCCAACTCATGTGTGTCAGCGCTACTGCTGCCGGATCGTGTCCATAGGTGTAAACGAGAGAGCGGTGATGCCTTGCATCATAATTTGTCAACACCTGTTCCAGGCTGTTCAAAGCCTGGAGGAAATGACCAGTACAAATAAAGCCGACGCCGAGAATATGATGCGCCTGGACGAGAAGGCCGGTGTCTCCAACGCTCTGTGCGATGCGAAGGGAATGTTGTGCCAGTTCGCGCGCCGTTAAGTGCTCGCCGCGCGATGTATAAAAAAACCATAAGCCCGAGAGCACTGGAAATAGCTGTGGTGCCTCGCCAGCATGCTCACAGAGCTGACGAGCACGACTATACGCCCTCTCGACCTCTACCGATGAAAATCCCTTAGTCGCAATAAGGGCAGTGCCGAGGCAAGTTTGGGCGAGCAGTTCCTCGCGGAAACGCTCGGAAGATTCAGGCAGCAGCTTGAGCAGTTCCAGGCCTTTAGTTAAATGATGGATTGCCTCACGATTGGCTGAGCGTTCAATCGCACGTTGGCCGGCTTTCAGCCAGTACGGAACCGCTTGATCAATCAAGCCCGCCTCCGAGAAATGATTCGCGACGAGCTCAGGTTGGCCTTCCACAATGTTCTTGAAGCGTTCTTCCAAAATCTCGGCGGTTCTGCGGTGATACTCGCGCCGCTTTTTCTTGAGGAGCGATTCGTACGCAGCATCGCGGATCAAAGCATGCCGGAAGCGATAGATGTTGAGCGATGGCGCCAGTCGTTGCTCAAATAGTTCCGCCTCGACCAATCGATTGAGAGCTCCAGTTAACTTGGTCTCTTCGATTTGTGACAGAGCACGAAGCAAATCGTACGAAAATTCCTTACCTATGACGGCCGCGATTTGAGCGACTTCCCTTGCTGTTCCGAGACGATCCAGACGCGCCATCAACGATTCGTATAGAGTCGACGGAATCGCCAGCGAGGGCTCGGAATTCATGAGTTCGTAATCGGCCTCGCTTTTGTGTAATATTCCCGACTCGAGCACCATTCGAGTCAGTTCTTCGACGAACAACGGCACGCCTTCGGTCGTCTCAACGATTTTCCGGGTTAGAACACTCGGGAGTTTGGCGCCCGCCACATGTGAGACCATCAGTTCGGTGGCGTCTCCTGGTAAGGGAAGCAAAGCGATATTCGTGACATGTGGCTGCATCCGCCACGGCGGAATGAATTCGGATCGAAACACAACACAAACGAATAACCGCGCGTGAGCAACCTTCTCAACGAGCAGATCCAGCAGTTCCAGCGTTGAAGGATCCGCCCAGTGTACATCTTCGATGGTCAGGCGAGTTGGATTGTCCTCGGTCAACTTGAGAAGCCACGCAATAATCACATTAAAGGTTTTTTGTTTGCGTCGCTGCGGAGTTAGCGGCAACACGGGATATCGATCGCTCGGGAGCGATAACAGCTCAGCGAGGAGCGAAACATTGTCTGCCAGTGAGAAGCCAAAACTGTCCAGCTCCCGCTCCAGTTTGTCGAGCTTCGAGGCGGTAGTGTCGCTGTTGTCGAAACGAAGCAGGCGCTGAAAGAAATCGATAACGGGGTAGAGGGTGCTGTCTTGATAATACTGGGAGCAGTGGACCGGGAGATCGATAACCATTTCCCCCGATGAGCGCTCCTTCATGACGCGGAGCAGACGCGATTTACCGATACCAGGCTCACCGCTCAAAAGAACGACTTGTCCCTCTCCACTTTCAGCTCGAGACCACTTGTCCAGCAGTAACTTAAGTTCGGCCTCCCGGCTAACAAACGGTGTTAGTCCGCTCGTGACTGCTCGCTCGAAGCGACCTTTGATATCGGTTTCTGCCAGCACGGAGTACAAGTGAATCGAGTCTCGAACGCCTTTGAGTTTGTGCAAACCCAGAGAACTGCAGACAAAAAAACCCTGTATGAGTTGGTACGTAGAATCGCTAATCACAACGGTTCCCGGCGCAGCGAAACCCTGCAACCTCGCGGCGACGTTAGGCGTCTCACCTATTATCGTGACGTTCGATTCGTCAGCCAGCCTACCGACAACCGCAAGACCAGTATGAGCGGCAACACGAACGTTCAACTGCTGTGATATTCGAGAACTCAGGTCCTCGACCGCGGTAATAATTTCGAGAGCTGCACGAGCAGCGCGTTGGGCGTCGTCCTCATGAGCTATGGGATAGCCGTAGTAAGCCAGTAAGCCGTCGCCCAAAAATTGTGCGATTTGCCCGCCATGGCGTCGGACGACATCGGCAGCGGCGTTCTGATAATTCTCGATTACTTCGTGTAGTTCTTCGGGGTCCAACTGACCAGACAATTCGGTTGATCCGACCAGGTCGCAGAAAACCACGGTCACTCGCCGGCGCTCTGCTGTCGAGGCCGCCAGCGGTTCCAATCGAGGGTTCGCTCGACTTGGCAGCGGGAGAGTTCCGCAGCCGAGGCACGACGAAACAGAATCCGGATTTTTTGACCCACACTGTTGGCAGACCATTTGATCCCCCAAGCCGTGAATGAAATTCTGCCGAGGGCTTTCCCGCAACTTCTGCGGCAATATATTCTTTTTAGGTTTGCCTGAAAAGAGCTATTTTGGTCTAACGTCTATCTGTTCGGGCCCAACTGGGCTTTGCGTTATCGTTCCATGTTGAAAGAAAGCGGCGCAGCGACACTAACCGACCCAACCAGCCAGAAGCGTTGACGCGCGCCAACAGGTGTTTATCCTTAATACCCACTCTGCCCGGTAAGGAACCTCTCGTCGAAAACTCCTGTTTACGACTCGCGGCAATGCAATGCTGAGACCTTCGCACTAGCACAAGAACATGGCAGGATTGGTCTAGCACTTCCCTTATTGCCTGCTAATTGCCCTTAGCAGTAGTTGCTAACCTTCGTTCATCAGAGCTCCGTTTAATTTGCAGCGGTGCAGCGAGTGCATTTGGGCTGATTGTAAGGCGATGACGGGAGAGATAGTCCGTGACACTGCGACCAGCGACGATGCGGCCATTGGGTCAAGTGCCGGGCGAATGGTCGCCGGGAGTCAATTGGCCGTGATTCTCGCGGCGAATCCGGTGATGTCGCCATCTCGAATCACATTTTGACCTTTGTTGGGATTTTTACGCCGTCGATAAGCCGTTGGGTGAGCCTTCCTGCCATGTCTGCGCCGTGTATGCAGCAGGTTTAGTTTTGGCGCTCCTTGACTGTACAATTACAAACCGAAATGCTGGGCCGAACGGAGAGGTTCGGGAGTCAGGTTTAACCGGCGTGACTCGAAATCACGTGTGCCCTCGCTGGCACCGGGGGTTCGAATCCCCCCCTCTCCGCCACATCCCGGTCCAACGGCGTCCGCCCAAGTTCAACTTTCACGAAAACATTAAGGAACTGCTGGCGGACTTGCGGCCCGTCATCTGCAATAGTCCGACCTCGTACATTGACAGGCATAGGTAGGTTGGGGGTATCTACGGGGGTAACATTACCATCTGATAGTTCTGGCCCTCGAGAGTTACCCCAAAATGCCGTTGACCGACATCGCGGTTAGGAACGCGAAGGCGGGTACCAAGCCGCCTGCCTTTTAAGGTGCGGCGCGATGCGACTGGGCCGCACAACAGAAGGCTATTCCGACAGCGACGATTTCTTAGGTTTTGACAAAACTCAGCAGGAGGTGGCGCAGGCCTCCTTGTAAAAGTCCCTCGCGTACCAGGCTGTGAGTGCTGATTGATTCAGCCAGGTCCGCGGTGTCGGACAGTCCCCTTTCCGCGATTTCCG
>JAMXLL010000368.1 GCA_024281015.1 Candidatus Binataceae bacterium | reverse complement strand
GAGCCAGCGAGGTCCAAGGATCGACAATCGATAGTTACTTAGCGGTAATGTTTCAAGTAATAGTTGAATTCTGAACAGATCAGCGAGAAAACGCATTTTGGTGCGAAAGGACGCGGAAATGCCGTTAGCTGATGGACTGAAGTCGCACGAAGAAGCGAGTTCGATAGCCGAACGAAAAACAATTCATGCCAGCGACCTCTACGCATGAAGCGCCGGAAGGCGCTTGACGCCTTCCACGCACGGCATCACATGCGGTCAGGATATCGGCCCTCTGGCTATGTACGTCCGGAGATTGAAGGCTGGATGTTCCGGCGCTGCCCGTGTGGGTTCACTCTCGCTGACGCTTCATGAGCCGCCGGCAAAATGACAGGATAGTATCACATTAAGAGCAGGAGAACGCCGTGATGACGGGTAAGGCAACTGCCAGGAACCTCTTCAGGATCTTTCTGTTAACCGCACTGGCACTGCTGGTCGCTCACCTGCCAGCATCTGCCGAAATCTCGCAGCGCGACCAAAAGGCTATCGCTGATGCGGGAACTTGCGAGTCACCCCAATCCGCGCTCCAAAGTTGCGGACTGATTTACATCGCGACGGAGCGTAAAAATCAGACTCAGAGCACAGCCGCGCCAGTATGGTTTACCACCGGGGCGGATAACAACTCGTTCCTCATTCAGACCGGCAAGAATACCTGGAAAGCCAAGCGGATAAGACGCGGCAGCCCGGTCCTGGTATGGATCGGTAAGACGAACGGTCCCGCTTTTATCGGCACGGCCGAAATTACCACTGATCCCGCCATCCAAAACAAAATTCTGACCGATTTCCGGCAAAAATATTGGCGCAATCGCGTCTTGGGTACAGGGCCTTCGCGCGCGACTTTCCAGAGCGGTGAGCGCGTCGCAATCAAAATCGTGCCCGTTCGTGACCTGCCGCCCGGATTTACCTCCGGCCCCGGCACTCCGCCACCATCGCTACACAGCGGCTCGTGAGCGATCGATTGTCTCTCTGACGGTAGTGAATTTTTCGAAAGGGTTAGCGGCGCCATCCCTTATTAGCGAGATCTTACGAGCACTTCGCGGAACAAGCCCGACAACTCCTGGAGAGCGTGCTCGCCGCTGCCTTTGAATGTCGAGCCATGCATTGCGGCAAGCACCTCCGGCTTCAAGGCAGCGAGCCGCGCCAGTTGGTGCTCCGTCATCGGTGTGAAAGGTAGATAGTCCGAGAACGGTCCTGTCTGGTAGCGCAACAACGTGCTTCGTACGCGTTCCATAAGTTCGGGCTCCGAAGTGGTCGTCGGCTCGAGCTCGCCATCCTGATGAAAAAGGTCAGAGCAGAACAGTGTGCGTGTGGATTCTTCGAATAGATGACTAGCCTCCCAGTTATGCGGCAGATGGGGCGTGCGGATCAGGCGAAACTGGCGTGTGCCACTCGTGAGGACTTCTCCGTCCTGAAGTCCACGGGCCGGCCGCAGGGCAAAATCGTTCACACTCACCATTGCGCCAGCGAAGCTGCAGAGTGGCTGCGCACTGGTGCTAATTGACAAAAACTCGTTGAGCGCGCCGCATTCGTCAGACTCGAAATGGCTAAACGCGATCCACCGAAGGGTCGCGGGATCGATAACCTTCGCGACTGCCGCGCGTACGGTCGGAAACATCGCCTTCATCCCGGTGTGATAGAGCAGCGGCTCGCGGTCGCGTACCAGGAACTGGTTGAATTGCATGCCGACGTCGCCAATGAAAGTGCAGATGCGAAAGATGTCCGGTGCGATCTCGGTTATCGTTGTCATCAGTATCCCCCGTATCGTCGCTATTATGTCGGCGGACTGCGGATGTCAACGCCGGTTGAATGTTACCGATTTTCTTGACGCCATCTTTGCTCGAACTGTTCTCCGGGGCGACTGAATTATTACGTTAGCAGGTGTAACTAGTGTTCTGAACGAGAAATACGCCTACATAATCGAGAAACAGATTCGACGATTTGATCAGCGTTTTGTCCAGATGCTCAACACATGATCCCGGCCGGTTCGTTCACTAGTTCGCGCAGGCGCTGGATTCGCCGTGAGATGGGCGGATGGGTGGAGAGTAAGTTGTCGAAGAAGCCCTCGCCGTCTTCGCCCGCACCTTCAAGCGGATTCACAATAAAGAGATGGGCGATGCCGCGCGATGAATCAGCCAAGGGCGACTCGATTTGCGCGATGTGCTCAAGTGCTCGCAACAGGGCGCGCGGATTACGCGTGAACTCGACTGACGATGCGTCGGCCAGGTATTCGCGCTGCCGGGAGACCGCCATAGCGATTAGCTGAGAAAAAAGTGGTGCGATCAGCGCCAGGACGAACACAGCGATTGCGACGATTGCTCCGGCTTCGCCATGATCGCGATCGTCGCTATCCCTTGGCGCGCCGATGCCGCCAAAGAAGGACCAGCGCATAAAGAAGTCCGCCAGCATCGCTACCCCACCAACGAGCACCGCGATCATCATCATTGTGCGAATATCATAGTCGCGGATGTGGGCCATTTCGTGCCCCAGCACGCCTTGCAGTTCCTCAGGATCCATCTGGTCGACCAGACCTTGCGTGACGCAGATGACTGAATGATGGGGATCCCGGCCGGTCGCAAAGGCATTAGGCGCCGGGTCATCCATAATAAATGTGCCGGGTACCGGCATCCGCGACGCCAGCGCCATTTCCTGCACTACATCAAGCACTATTTGATGCTTCGGGGAATCCGGCGCGAGTTCCCGGGCATGCGCCGAGGCCAGTACTAATGCCGCGCCGCCATAATAAGAGATGAGCGACTGAACCGAGCCTACAATCAGGGCGACGATGGTCAGGAATGGAAAGCCGGCCAGATGACCGTCCCGCTCCCGCAGCGCACCGGTCACGAAATCGAGACCGAAGCCCAGCATGCAAAAGAGCATCAGGAACACGAGCACCAGCGCGAGTGTTTGGCGCCGGTTTCGGCGCTCCAGTTCGCGGAAATCGGCGCGCCCCGGCGTCATTGGCCTGGTGTCACTGCTTTAACGAAGCTCGTGGTGCTTGCAGTGAAAGGTCAACCTTGGGTGCGACCTGGTCCTCGGCCGGTGCCTGGAAATAATCGGCTGGATGAAAGCCGAATTGACTGGCTACTATATTGGCCGGGAATGTCTCAATACGGTTGTTCAGTTCCAGGACCGCATCGTTGTAAGCCTGCCGTGCGAAGGCAACTTGATTCTCGGTTGTAGTAAGTTGCTCCTGTAATCGCAGTACATTCTCGTCGGCCTTTAGCTGCGGGTAATTTTCCATCAATGCAAACAAGCGGCTCAGACCAGTAGTGAGCTGATTCTCAGCCTGGAGTCGCGTTTCCTGGTTCGGGGCGGCGACAGCACGATTGCGTGCCTCAATAACTTGGGTAAGCGTGTCGCGCTCGAACTGCATGTAGCCTTTGACTGCTTCGACCAGATTGGGAATCAGGTCGTGGCGCCGCTTGAGCTGTACATCGATTTGACGCCAGGCATTTTCGACCGAATTGCGCATCCTGACGAGGGAATTGTAGGCAAAGGTCAGGTAAAGTGCCGCGATTACGACTATCCCGATTATTATCCAGGACCCCATTCCTGCCTCATTCCCTACCTATTGATTTGCTGGTCTTGTCCACTCGGCAGGCCGCATCCTCGACTGGACACTTGGAGAGTTCACTTTGTAGACGTGCATGTGGGACAGCCTGGCGGCTGTCCCACGCTCTACTCGATGGGAAAGGAAAGAAGACTTCAGTTGATCTGAATCTTCACAGGCCGTGCTTCGGGTCGCTTCTCGACAGTCACTTCGAGTACGCCGTCTTTATAGCTGGCGTGAATTCCCTCGTGGTTCGCATCTTTGGGCAGCGCAAAGCTCCGGCGAATCGTACCATAATGACGCTCGGAGAAATGAACTGCTGATTCCTTCGACCATTCCGGCCGCTTGCGCTCGGCGGTCATCGTCAGCGTGCCGTTCTCGACCCTAAGGTCGACTGAATCGTTCTTCAATCCCGGCATATCGAAGTAGAAGTGATATCCACTGTTGTCTTCTACCACATCGACAACCGGGCGTATGTTCGAACTTCCCGCTTGTGGCTCGAAATCGTTGAAGAACCCGTTCATCCGATTAAACAACCAACCGTTGTTCGGAAATGAAGTCTCGTACCTGAATTCCATTGACTGATGCCTCCTGCCGGTATTCCTGGTGTAATTCTCTTTTTTACCTGTTTCGCTCGATCTTTCGGCCAAGCTTTCAGGACCTGAAGTGAACTTAAGTACGAATTGCGGTTCGTCAAGACTAGTGGAAATTGAAGACACTCAAGCGCACTGATGAGCTAGATCTGTATTCCTTTGACTAAGACGGGTATTCACTTGTCCGTCTAAACAGGACGATGCTTGAGACAGACGTGAACAGCGGGATTTTCGGTCATTCGGGTTCAGCGGCCGGGCTGCTGGCACGGGCTATTTCGGCCGCGAAGCGGCGCGCCATTCCCGCATCACCCGATTTTTCCGCCAGCGACTTGCCCTCTTCAAGCACTTCAATCGCTCGCGCTATTCTGCCTTTGCTGAGCAGTACACCGGCTTTACGGAATATGCGAGCGTAACGGGCCCCTTTTTCGGCAGCATCCATGGCGAGTGAACAGGCACCAACTGCGGATACCATCCTAGGCGGCACGGTTACCATCGTCCAGCCGGCGTGCGGCTATCGGTTCGCTCTCGACTCCATCTTGCTGGCGCGCTTCGCACGTCCTCGTCGACGCGCCCGAATTCTGGAGCTCGGCGCCGGATGTGGCGTTGTGTCAATCATCATCGCCGCGCTGCATGAGCCGAAACAGGTCATGGCGGTTGAGCTGCAGCCGCAGCTGGCCGCGATGATCTCGCATAATGCGGCATTGAACAGGAGGCCCGTCACAGCGATTTGTGCTGATATCCGCCGGACTATCCCCGGAGTCATGCCGGCCAGCTTCGACTACGTTGTCGCGAATCCCCCGTATCGCGTGGTGCATCGTGGGCGTGAGAGCCCGCTTCCCGAACGGCGGATGGCGCGCAGCGGCGACGGCGACACGCTAACGGCGTTTATCGACGCTGCCGCCCGGTACGCGCGTCATGGCGGCAAAGTTGCGATGGTGTTTACCGCGTCACGTATCACCGAGCTGATAACAGCTATGAAGCAACGCTCGCTCGAACCGAAGCGCCTTCGCTTGGTTCATTCGCGGGCCGGAGAAGCAGCCGGGATGGTCCTGCTCGAAGCACGCAAGGCCGGCGGCATTGAAGCAATCATTGAACCTCCGCTTTTCCTTTATGATTCCCCTGGAACCTACTCCGACGAAGCGCTGGCGATGCTGGGACGCATCGAGTGACAAGCCGTGCAGATAAGCATCGCATGAGCCTGATTGGCCGGTTGCTACCGGCTGTTCTTGGTGGTGGGGCGGTATTGCTCACCATGATGGCGTCGGCCCTCGCGCACAGCGCGGACCTGCAGGTGTGCTTTGCACCACCGGTGGCAGGTAGTTGCGACCCCTTAGCCACCATCTTGCGCTCGATCAATGCCGCCCGCAGGACGATCCGCGTCCAGATGTATTCGCTCACGCTGCAAGAGATCGTAAACGCCCTGCTGGAGGCCAGGCGGCGCGGGGTTGATGTACGCCTTATCGTGGATGGCAGTCAATTCCGGCAAGACCATAGTGATTCAATGCGCGTTTCGACGCTCGCCGCCGCCGGAGTCCCGGTGCTGGTCGACACGGTTCCAGGCTTGATGCACGACAAGGTAATGGTGATCGATGGCGAGACAGTGCTCACCGGAAGCTTCAACTATACCTGGGGGGCGGAGCACTCAAATGCGGAGAATCTTCTGTTGGTGCACGACCCTTCGCTCGCCGAAGAATATTTGCGCAACTGGGATGAGCGGTCAGCCCGGTCGCGGCCTCTAATCGCTGCCGGGCGCAGTCCCGCGGGTATCATCATCGGCAATCGGCGGACAATGATCTACCAATGGCCCGGATGCCAATACTACGACAAAATCGCACCACGAAATCGCGTCGAGTTTCCCGATGCTCAAGCGGCGGTTGCCGCTGGATACCGGCCAGCCGGCAACTGCCAGCGAAGCATCTACCGTCGCCGTCACTTCTTGTTTCCGTATTGATCAACGAGCCTGACATGGCCGCCGGCGTGGTTAGCGTTGCAGCATCCGCGCAGTCGTTTTGAGTGCAATTTCGACCCCGGCCAGCATCGTCACCAACGACATACTGGCGACAGCGCGATGGCGCGCGGCCTGTGCAGCCTCGAATGGCAGATGAATGAAGCCGGCGGGGGTACGGCGGCGCCGCAACGTATGTAGCGCCGAGTACATGACCGTGTTGCAGACGTAGACTCCGGCGCTGAGCGAGATGCTTGCGGGAATATCATTGCGTTTGAGTGTTCGCAGGATAGAGGAGAGCGGCAGGCGGGAAAAATAGGCGTCAGGCGCGCCGCCGATTATCGGCTTGCCCTTCACCCCGCCGTCGCTCTCGCGCTCAGGATGCGGATCGGCCAGATTTATCGCGATCTTCTCCAATGACAGGACGGGACGGCCGCCTGCCTGTCCCAATCCCACCACGGCGGCGGGCGCGAGGGTATTGATAGCCTGTATTACGGCCGCTGATGCCCGCCGGCAGTTGACCGGCAACCGGACGGCTCTTACTTCAAACCCGTCGAACCCGCGACGGTCGAGTTGCGAGGCCACTTCCCACGATGGGTTGCTCCGCTCGCCGCCAAACGGGGCGAAACCGGTGAGCAGGATAACTTGCATCTAACAGAACAATTGCACTGAGGCCATGGTGCGGGCCTAGCTATGATTGCGGCGGCGACCCGGTTTTTCGATTGGCAGGTCTTCGCGGTTGCCCCATTCGGCCCAGGAACCGAGATAATTGCGCAGCCTCGTGTAGCCGGCCAGGCGCAGCGCATAGTAGGTGTTGGCCGAGCGATAGCCGCTCTGGCAATAAGGAATTATCTCGCGCCCCGGCCTTAGACCCATTTGCTCGAACTCCGCGCGCAGCTGCGCAGGCGGTTTGAAAGCGCCGTGGTTATCGAGATTTTGCCTCCAGTCGCGATGAATTGCCCCGGGAATTGCTCCGCCGCGGCGCGCGCGAACTCGTTCGCCGTAGTATTCCTCGTCGCTTCGCACATCCAGCAGTTGGACCTCCGGGTGGCCGAGATGCTTGGCTACGTACTGATACGTCGCGAGTGCGCCGGGCTCGGGCGTCCCCTGGAAGTTCTGCGGGATCACCGTGACAGGATCGCTGACAAGCTTAGGCGTGGCAATTTGCTTGAGCCCACCATCGAGCATGCGCACGGACGCGTGTCCCATGTACTCAAGCAGCCACGCCCCGCGCGGGGCACGCATGCCGGACTCGCTCTCATAAAAGACTACTGTTTCCCGGCCCGTCATTCCCAACGCGGAAAAAATCCAGGCCAGCTGCGCACGAAATTCGCTCATAGCAGCTTCGCCTGTATCGCTGTGATGGAACGGGAACGGGTCGAAGTGGCGAGCGCCCTCCAGATGACCCGCCCAGTATTCTGCCGGTGGCCGTGTATCAACAAGTAGTACCCCCGGATCACCGCTGCGAGCCTTGAGCCAGTCTTGGTCAATTAAAAATTCCAGTTCGTTCGCTGGCATGTTCCTCCTTGCTGCGGACCTCAAAACCTGGTTGATGGCACGTTTGACTAAGTGGGTAGTTCAAGCGGCTGCGCAGCCTACTGCTTGGCTGAACGACCGAAATCCGTCGCGTGTCAGCAAGTCGAGCAGGCCTGATCTGATCTGCCATACCAACCCGGGGCCATGATAGATCAGCCCGGTATATAGCTCGATCAGGCTGGCACCAGCCCGGATGTGGCCGTAGGCGTCCTCCGCGCTGGCGATGCCGCCAACGCCGACTATTGGTATTCGTCCGCGAGTGAAGCGATGGATGCTGGCAATGACCTCGCGGCTGCGCAGCTTGAGCGGTGTACCGCTCAAGCCTCCCTTGAGGTGTGAGACGACTCCGAGTGCCGCATGATCGAGACTGGTGTTGGTCGCCACGATCCCAGCCAGCCCGAGTTCGGTTGCGGCTGCACAGATTTCTCCGAGCTTCACGGCTTCCAGGTCCGGCGCTACTTTTATCAACAGCGGGCGTATTACTCCAATTTCGGCGCATGCGTGCTTGATCCTTTCCACCACAGTGCGCATTCGCTCCGGGGCCTGGAATTCTCGCAGGCCGGGCGTATTAGGTGAAGAAAGGTTGACCACGATAAAGTCGCAAAATTCCGCCATTTGCCGCACCAGCTCAGCATAATCTTCCGCCAGGCGTTCGGATGGCGTTTCGCGGTTGGGCCCGAGATTTATCGCGATGCGCATCCCCATCGTTTGTGCGCGGGCTTGCCTGAGCCGCGACGCAACTTGGACCATACCGTCGCTTGGGAAGCCCATCCGGTTGATCAGGGCGTGGTGCTTGGGAATCCGCCAGATTCTGGGCCGCCCATTGCCGAGTTGAGGCCGCGGTGTAATCGTGCCGATTTCGGCGAACCCAAAGCCCAAGCGCTCCCATGCCGCCAATGCCAGTCCATCCTTATCCAGCCCAGCGGCGAGGCCTAATGGATTCGAGAATGTCAGCCCAAAGGCGGTCGTTTGCAATTCTGGCGAGTCGTGATGGGAGGCGAACCGCGGTGCGTGCCTCACCATGGCCAGGGTCAAGCGATGAGCGCGTTCCGCGTCCAGCCGGAAGAGGAGAGGGCGAAACATCGAGTAAGCGAGATCGTAGAACGCCGCCATTCGAGGCGAAATGATGCGATGAAGGCGGGCTTTCTGCAATGTCCTTGTGCCCAACTCGTGCATCCGTCTGAGCCCATGGCCTGCCGCGGCAAGCCATGCACGCCCAGGGCGACCGCAACTTCAAGCGGCGCGATTTCCTCAGTCTGCTGGAAAAACGAGCGCTAGTGGATGGACACCCTCCGCCACCTCCGGCAACGCATATCCTCTGTGCCAGAGCGGCGATTAAACTATCGACCGAACAGGGATTTGTGTACTGGCGATCATTTAACAAGGCAGTGGAGGGTTGGGCGCTGGTGGCGCAGGGACAGACAGTTGAGGGTATAGCAGAGCTGCACCGCGGGCTCTCGGGTATGAAACAACTGGGATTTGTGGGCGCCATGACCATATTTATCGGACTGCTGGCGGACGCGCACGAGAAGGCAGGTCAAGTTGCACAAGGGCTTCAGGCGATAGCGGATGCGCTGGCGCTAGTACAACAGCCAACGAGCGCTGGTGCGAAGCAGAACGATATCGGCTGAAAGGCCCTCTCGTCTTGCAATCTCGAGAGCTCGAAGGCTCCTGGCAGGCAGCTCGCGATCTCAAGCTCCTGGTGGTGAATCACAAACTGTGGGTAGAGAGTATTTTCGCCAGGCGATAGAGATTGCTCGGCAACAGCGTGCGAAATCCTGGGAGCTACGTGCGACAATGAGCCTTGCGCGCTCACTTCGAGACACCGGGCGTCGGGACGAAGCACACGCGACGCTCGCCGACATTTACAACTGGTTCACCGGGGGCTTCGACACCGCGGATTTGAAGGACGCCAAAGCCCTGCTCGACGAGCTGAGCTGCGAGAGAGCAAGAACATGCCGGTGCGCCAAATGCGGCGCGAAAGTCGAACGGACTGTCACTCCCTAGGCTCGAACGCGTGGGTGGTCTACTTCAACCACAAACTGGCCTAAATAGGCCACTACCGGATATTACGCTTTTCCCGGATGATCCGTTTAACGGATTCAACATCGGAACAAGCCAATTTCTGACGCCCGCGAACATTAGCGATATCAATGGCATGAATTGTATTGCCCGTTGGTCGGCTGCATCAATTATCAATTTCAGACATCGTTCAAGCACCATTTGTAGGGGAACGTGGGAAATTGTGTCGCTGAGCGTGATACGCTTACCGCTCCGCACAATGGCCTGATTCTTCATTAGCGGTGACGGCATAGAGCTGGCTTGACAACCGCCACTGCTTATGTGGATTCGAGCAGAACCTGTTGGAGGAGCTTTGAAGAGTGATCGTGCGCCAGGCTGGATTGTTTTTTCTTTCGATATTTCTTCTTCTGACAAGCCGCGTGTCGGCCGTAGCTAACTCGAATACCTCGAACGTCACCGCGAACACGAATTCGACGGCTGCCAACGATCATTTGGTTGGTCGCAGCATCGCACCGGGGACCCGGATAACGATGGAGAATTGGCGCCAATACAGCGAGTTCATGCCGGACGGCATGCAAGCCCTGTTCGAAGGCAAGTATTTCTGGAAAATGCCGGCTGACGTTGAGTTGGACGTCGGTCCCACGGTCATCAATCCCTTGCCCAAGGGATACCTGGCAGCGACAGAGCAAGGGAGCGGTCAGACGAAGCTCATAACGATGCCGGATGGGAGATTGAACATTGAAGGTTATCGCGGCGGTCTCCCTTTTCCGGCTGCGGCCGAACCTCACATTGGTTGGAAAATCCTGGCCGATTTTTGGTTCCGCTATTTTCCTCATCTCGTTGTGAACGGGCCTGACAACCTCGGATTTTCCTGCGGACTCGACTCATTCGGGAGCGTTAACTGCGTCAAGGGATTATGGGTTTATCGTCAATTGTCATTCAACACTGATCCGGGCGTTCCGGCTACCATTCCGGGCGCAGAAGGAAAGTTTTACACCACGTGGTTTATGGTTCAGGAGCCCGAGCAACAGAAATACTCTGCAACCCTGACCATTGGCTATAGTGATTTGTCTCGGGCGGAGGACGTATACACTTTCGTTCCTGCTCTTCGCCGCGCTCAACAGCTCTCCGCCGCTGCACGGTGCGCGGAGTCAGGTTCCGATACCACGCCTGACGATGGCCGGTTCGGATTCGATGGCACTCTTCCCGATTTCGAAGCGAACTTGCTCAGTGAGAGAAAAATCCTGTCGCAGATGGATGTGGGTACCGCAGGTTCAAATTTTCCTGACAACTATGACATGCCGTTGGGATGGCCCAAGCCGTCATGGGGCAAATGGGAGTTGCGTGACGTATACGAACTTGATGTACGCAAAATCCCATCCAAGTCGGCCGGTTATTGTTATGGCAAGCGTATCATGTACATTGACCGGCAGTTCTATGGAGCGCTTTGGCTGGATTTGTACGATGCAACGATGCACGAGTGGAAATTCGCATTATTGCAACCGATTGTCCTGATGGTGCCCGGGGTTGGACCGCAAAACTCAACAGGCGCTTGGTTCGCGCACTTCTGGGACATCCAAAGAAAGCACGCGAGCTTCAGCGGTCCCAATGACGGTCACGGCTACGACGTGCTGATTAACGAATCCGTACCGCACCAATATCTCGACCTGGAGAGATACACTACTCCGGGAGGATTAAGCGAAATATTGCGCTAATCTTTGTAGACTGATTCGAGGCCGGTGCGATTTCACTACTTTTCCTGGGTCTAATCTTGAGCGCACCGCGAGATGTTAACAGAGGTGCTAGCAATATCTGTTGATTCTGGTCGCGCGATTCCATTGTAGTTGATAGTCGGCTCTATCAAGCTGAAGTTCGCAGATGTCGGTCGTAAAGCATATCGAGCGTGAAAGCGCCGTACGTGTCGTCGATGCGAGTCCAGCTTGCAGAATTTGAAGAGCAACGGAAGGGTCGATCCACGCTGCGAAATGGCCGGAGAGCGACCGCCCAAGTAGATTTGGAGAAATCGGCAACCTGCGCCCCAATAGCTCTCCAGCCCTCTTCATCGCGATTGCTTCTACATGGAACGTTCAGGAGAGGTGCCTTCGTATTATGGGGAGAGGCGACTTCTACTCAGTCTGCTACCGTGCCGGGCGGCGGTCGCGATGAGAGAACCTCAGGCGATGCCGTAGTGGCCGATGACTCGTTAATTTCACCTTTTGACCCCGGAGCAGAAGCGCTGATTGCGGCAATTCGGTCAAGCGAAATTGCGCCGCCGAACAAGACGAAACGCGCCGTGTTATCGCTTCCTTCCTACAATGGCCGGCCAGTCGCTTCGAGCCCTCTCATCGCTGAACCGCCGGCGACTGGCGATAGGTTTTCGCTGAGGCGATGGTGCGTCACCACGGTAGAATTGCCGTGGCCGGATACAATCGAATTTCTTGCGGCCTGTGCCGGTAAGCGAACCTTGGCTGACGGCGTGATCGTTGCTGACGATTTGATATTTTGGGTTGCGGGGTTACGCCTGGCTGCGGCGCTGGTTGCGCGTCAGCATTTTCTGCCAGACATGATTGAAGACAATGGCAGGTATATCGCCCGCTGGCGGCCGGTTCCGTCGAATGAGGAAGGACGCGCGATGGCGCAGCTTGCCGCCGCAATGTCCGATGTCTGCCGCGCATTCCAGGATAGCGAGTCGCTCCCTCGCTCTTCATCGCGTCGCACAGCGACAGACGCGGTGCCGGCGCATAACATTCGTGAGCTACGCTCCCCTTCGGCAGTCCTCTCTGAGTTTATCGCAGGTGCGGTCGATCAGTTGGTGCGTTCCGCAGCGATGCCGGTTGCGGCATCGTCCGAAAGCATTGATGAGCGATGGCTCGCCGCGCTAAGCGAACCAGACGGTAACCTCGATGGCGACCGCGCTGCATTGGATCAGCTTAAGCAGCGAGTGCAGGATTGGTGGCGGCCGGTCGCGCTGCAATCGTCCAGTCCATTCAGGTTGTGCTTCCGGCTGGAGGAGCCTGAGTCGCCGACATCGCCTGGTCCATCCATTTCCGCGGTAAAGGACGGAAAAAAGAAAGCACGTCACAAAGACTCTATCCTCGCGCCCGATGGTGCGTGGCGTCTCGCTTATCTCCTCCAGGCCCATCACGACCCAAGTCTCATCCTGCCCGCATCTGAGGCATGGTCGAAGCCGCAACAGACAGCCAGCCTGGCCAGGCGAAGTGGCCTCGATATCCGCGAGTATTTGCTGCATGCCTTCGGCGAGGCGGCACGCCTGTATCCGCTCGTGAGCGAAAGCTTGCGCGGTGAGATGCCCGTAGGCGTCGACCTCGATGCTGCCGGCGCCGTCGCGTTCGTGACCGGGCAAGCCAGGAAGCTGGAACAAGCGGGTTTCGGCGTCATGCTCCCGGCCGGATGGACCAGCAAAGGCTCGCGGCTCCACCTGGTCGCGCGAGCACACGCAAAGACGCCGGCGATGACGGCATCGAGCGGAATTTCGCTCGAGATGCTGGCTGAAATCAATTTCAAGATTGCACTGGGCGGCCAGGAAGTCACGCTTGGCGAGCTGCGAGCGCTCGCTGAACTCAAAGTGCCGCTGGTGCGGGCTCGCGGCCAATGGGTTTTGCTGGATGCACAGGAGATTGAACGCGCTATCGCATTGCTCCAGCGCGGACCGCGCCAGGTGACCGTGCAAGAGACGGTGCGGATGGCACTCGGCGCAACCTCGGCCGACGGCATTGAACTCGACAACCTGCGTGCAGACGGATGGTTGGGCGACCTGGTTAAGCAACTGAACGGGCAAGCCCGAGTGGAGGAGCTTGAGGTGCCAAGTGGCTTCAGGGGCACCCTCCGTCCGTATCAGGAGCGCGGCTACTGGTGGCTGGCCTTTTTACGCCGATGGGGATTAGGAGCTTGTTTGGCCGATGATATGGGGCTCGGCAAGACCATCCAGACTCTTGCCCACATTTCGCACGATCGCGATGCGGCGCCCGGCCCGCCTGTACTGCTGGTGTGTCCAACTTCAGTGATCGGCAATTGGCAGCATGAATCGGCGCGCTTCGCGCCCGGGCTGGCAGTGCTGGTACATCACGGTAGCGCGCGCGCCCGGGAGCAGGCGGAATTCCTGCATGCCGCCGGCAGCCACGACCTCGTACTTACCAGTTACAGCCTGCTGCAACGGGATTTCGCGACTCTCAACCAGATTGCGTGGTCCGGAATCGTACTCGATGAGGCGCAGAATATTAAAAACGCTGAGGCCAAGCAGGCCAGAGCAGCCCGCGCACTCAAAGCCGACTATCGCATCGCGCTGACTGGTACGCCAGTGGAAAACAACGTCGGCGACCTGTGGTCGCTGATGGAATTTCTCAATCCCGGCCTGCTTGGCAACCAGGCCGAATTCAAGCGGAAATTTTTTGTGCCTATCCAAGTGGAGCGCGACGGCGGTGCGGTTGAACGGCTGAAAAGATTGACCTCGCCTTTTGTTCTGCGCCGTCTCAAAACCGATAAGACAGTCATTGCGGATTTGCCCGACAAGCTCGAAATGAATGTCTATTGCTCCCTCACCCCGGAGCAGGCATCGCTCTATGCTGCGGTTGTCGAGGAGGCGATGCCCACAATCGATTCCTCCGACGGCATTCAACGCAAGGGCATGGTTCTCGCCATGCTCACCAAGCTCAAGCAGATCTGTAACCATCCGGCGCAGTTCCTCAAGGACAACTCTGTGATAATCGGCCGCTCGGGCAAACTGGCGCGGCTGGTTGAGATGCTGGAAGAGGCGAGTGCGGCGGGCGAGCGCGCCTTGGTATTCACGCAATTCGCTGAGATGGGCGCCATCATCAAGCGTCATCTTGAGTCAACTGTTGGGCGAGAAGTGCTGTTCCTGCATGGAGCGGTGCCCAAGCATCGCCGCGACGAGATGGTCGCGCGCTTTCAGAATCCCTCTAGTGACGGGCCTGTGGTTTTTGTCCTGTCGCTCAAAGCGGGCGGCACCGGCCTCAACCTTACTGCTGCGAACCGGGTGTTTCACTTCGATCGATGGTGGAATCCTGCGGTTGAGCAACAGGCCACCGACCGCGCGTTCCGAATCGGTCAGCAACGCCAGGTCTTCGTGCACAAATTTGTTTGCGCCGGTACTCTGGAGGAGAAGATCGACACGATCATCGAAGGCAAGAGATCTATGGCCCAGGCTATCGTCGGCAGCGGAGAGGAATGGCTGACCAAACTATCGACCGCCGACTTGCGTGAGTTGCTCTCGCTGCGCGCGGGTGCGGTTCAACAATAGCAATCGCGAGCCTCAAGTCCGGAGCATCCTGAATGCCACGATGGAATGATGACTTCGACCGGTTTTACCAGCCGTCGATTCCGCTCCCGGCCAAGGGTGGTATCAGGGCACAGAGCCGACGCGGGAGTTTCGCAAATAGCTGGTGGGGCCGGCGATGGCTCGAAACTCTGGAATCATTCCAACTGCATTCCCGGCTTGCCCGTGGCCGCTCCTATGCCCGGCGTGGACAGGTATTGCAACTCGAGATAGCAGAACAAAAAGTAACCGCAAGAGTTCAGGGTTCTCGCCCAGAGCCCTACATCGTGACCATTGCTCTCAAACGGATTCCGCTCGTTCATTGGCATAAGGTGATTCGCAAGCTAGCCACGAGAATTGCTCTTGCAGCAAGGCTGATTGCCGGAGAATTACCGGAAGAAGTCGAACATTATTTCCGCGAAGCGGGCGTGCCGCTCTTTCCGGCGACGAAGGACGATCTGATTACCGCCTGTAGTTGCCCTGATTCTTCCAACCCGTGCAAGCATATCGCAGCGGTTTACTATTTGTTGGCCGAGCAATTCGATCACGATCCCTTCTTGTTGCTCAATTTGCGCGGCATTGGCCGCCAGCAATTCGCAGCGATGCTAGGTGGCGCGCAAGCGGCTTCCGATACCGAGGAATCTGCGGCTTCCGAGCCAGCGCCGCCTCTGACCTCTGACCTGGATGCGTTTTGGCGAGCTGGCCCTCTGCCTGAAATTCACGGCGGAGACATAATGATTACCGGCCAGTCAGCATCGCTCGCCAGGCGGCTTGGAAGCTTGCCGTTCTGGCGCGGCCACGCTGATTTCCTGGAAGCGCTGGCAGCAATGTCGAGGGACGCCTCCGAGCGCGCGGTCAGCCTTTTGTTGCGACTATGACTTATAAAATTGTTGATGATGGGTAAGCCCGTAATCTGCGGGGACACGGATAGGGCGTTCGTTAGGTTAAAGACCCGCAACCTCTTACCTTTTGCGGGACCAGATAACCGCGAACTTTTCCTGCTTGACGGTGCGACTGCGCTCAGCTTAAACGTCGGTTTGACAACTAACCCGGCGTATAAGCTCTATGAAGAAACAGCGGAACTGGTTTGTTTGGGCAGGGTTCTTGGTCGCGGTGGCCGATTTTGCCAGCTACTTTTTCTTTTTTGCACGATTCCCATCACTCGTGACGTTCCCTGGCTCAACCTGTTGTTCTTTCTCGTTGCGGCGTTGCTGCTGATGGTGGGACTCAGCCGGGCCTTCGGCGGCGAGTCGTCTTATCGAGGAAGAGTGTCGGGCCCGATTCTCACGGTTTTGAGCACCGCGATCTTGGTGTTCTTTTGTTTTGGCATTTTCGTCGAGTCCCGCGAATTACCTCCATCCACGGATGCGCCGCGTGTCGGGCAAAAGGCACCACCGTTTTCGTTGCCTGACACCAGCGGCAGGGCAGAGTCGTTATCGGAGTTGCTGTCGAGTCCCATAGCCGACGGCTCACCGGCCGGCCACACTCCAAAAGGTGTGCTGCTTGTGTTCTATCGCGGTTATTGGTGACCGTTCTGTAACTCCGAGTTACGGGGTATCGAAAACAATCTGAACACTTTCCAAACCCTGCGAGTGCGCCCGGTGGCGATTAGTGTGGATGCTCCCGACGTAACTAAAGGTCTCTGTCAACGGCGAGGCTATACATACACATTTCTTTCCGATCCGAACGCAGAGGTGATTCGGCGCTATGATGTCTTACATCCTGGTGCAGGCATGAAGGGGCACGACATCGCACGTCCGGCTGAATTCCTGGTCGATTCGTCCGGGACGGTGCGATGGGTTAATCTGACCAACGATTTCAGGGTTCGGGCGAGGCCGGAGCAGATGATCCAGGCAGCGAAGGCGTTGCAATAATCGCCGCCCTCGTTGTCCGATAGGCCCGGGGTGTCGCTGCGTCAGATAACCGATTGCACCTTCCAACAAATCGAAAGATTTACTTCAGAATTGATCTTTTCGACTTGTCGAGCGAAATTGCATTACCTGATTCTCTTGATCCACTCGGCGGTGGTCACTCCTACCTTACCCCGCTCTGTTTGGTTGATCTCTGCGCGTCGACGACCCGAAAAGAAGTGCTGCTGGAACATCCTCACCGCCGCCTCGGTCTTGGTGTCATACTGTCCATTGATATCTACTGAATAGCCGATGTCGCGCAGGTCGGTCTGAAGCTCCCGGATAGGAAGCCCAGTAATGGCTTGGATCGCTCCCGCCCCTGGTTGTGCCGGGTTGTGTATGGCACTGCCTTGCGCGGCCGGCTGGGATGATACTTGTGGGGTCCACACCCGACCGCCCCATCTCCGGCTGGAGTCTTTGTCGTTAATGCGAAAAGAGTCGTGGGGTGAAGACGCCAGGCGAAAGAAGCGCTGGTAGACGTTGATGTCGGGGGGACCGGACTTGGGGCAGAGGCCCAACCCCTGACCCTCCAGAAGAGTCCAGTCATCTGTCGAGGGTGACGAGCCCATTCGGGCGCGTCCGTGGCGACTGCGCATTGAGCGGATTCTGATCAAACGTGACGGCTGCACCGGCCACGGCTTCACCTTGTATATAACGATTTGTGATGCTGATCGTTGGAACTGGTGGCAGACGAGAGCTGCGCCGGGCCATTGATCCGGGCGCTGCGTGCCGGCGGGATGGGCGACCTTTTTCTGTCCCGCAACCTCGGGACACCGCATTGTTCTATTTGCTTTTCAGCTCGGGCAGTTGGGCGAGCCGAGCTACGGCTCGCTTTGATCGAGGCAGGCCTTGCAACGTGCTCGCGCTGAAATCCTTGCATGCCGTGGACTCGTATAGCTGGCCAGTTATCAGTTCCGACTACGCTGAGCTGTTCTGAGAAAAGATCTGAGCCGTTGCTCATCGAGCACAGCCTCGCGCGAGCGCACTCTCAGTATCTCCTGGCTTTGGATAATCAACGCCCTGGCTTCGATCACACTCCGTTCTGATTGAGCAGATGCTTTCACGCACTTTCCACAGGAGTTGTTCTATCTCGGGATGCACGGCTATATCGCTCAAAACACAGATATGGGGCAATGCTGAGCTGATTTCGTGCTCTTAAGAAACGCATGGCAGCGCGCTCAATAACGCCAATAACGTCAGCGGGATCGAGCCGCGACTTTATGAACTTGGTCTTTAGGCCTCCTATCCAGCCTTGCCCCGCCTCATCCTAACGATCCTACGCCTGCTCGGTGGACGGATACAGGGCATCGAATGCGTCATTTTAGGCCATAACCTTGGTTCATCTCACTATCTGACGTGCGCTTACATTATCTAACTAGCTGTAAAACAATTTCGAGAAGATGCATTTATGGTACGGCGCCTGCATTCCTCGCAAGTATCCCTTAGTGTCTAATGCAGAGACATGATCAATCTGGCCGGAAAAGTTGTCCTCGTCGTCGATGACGACCCGTTGGCTCGCCAGCTACTATGTGGATTGCTCAGGCGCCGCGGGTATCAGGTCGATTCGAGCGAGAATGGTCTCGCCGCGTTACGTAAAGTCCAAACGTCAAGTGACCTTCCAGCCCTGATTTTCCTCGACCTCGTCATGCCCATCATGGATGGGTATACGTTCCTTCGTCTAGCGCGCGAAGATCCCCGCGTCAAGAAAGTCCCGATCGTTGTGACGACCGCTGAGCTTTGCACCGAGTTACCAGGCGCTGACGCGATCCTGAATAAGCCGCTCAAACCGGCGATCCTTATGGCGACCTTGCAACGATTTCTGGCACCGGCCGAAAATCCCAATCCATTGGGTCTTCATGGCAACAAGGGTTTAGGCAGGACCTATAGACACCCGATTGGGCCGGCGATATCGATCACGCATAAACGACCCCTACGCCCATAATCAGCATCCGGAAGTGAAGCTTACAAGTAGCCTAAGCGGTTAGTTCCGACCTGGGTGCTCGCATAGCCGATTGCTGCTCGTGCTGCCGGCGCTTCTTTACCCGAGTACGTTGATTATGCAGAATCCCTGAGTTGGTGTTACGTCCATGCTAGAGGTACTACGCACGCGAAAAGAGCAGATCCTGGCGTTCGCGATTCGTATGATAGATTCGAGCCTGATTAAAGACGTCCTCGGCCGAAATAGCTATTTTCTGTAGCGCATGATAAGAGCACTGAGGGGCTGGTGATACCATATGACGCAGCAAGCAGCTTTTGACATGGAGAAGGCGCAGAAGACGGCTGAGCACGTCTTCGGGTTACTCGGCGGCGCGCTGGTTTCCGCGATGATTTACCTTGGTGATCGCCTCGGGTTTTATCGCGAAATGCAATCAGGCGAGCAAACGACCAGCAGCGAACTCGCAAGAAAAATGGGATTGCACGAAAGATGGGTTCGGGAGTGGCTCCAAGGCCAAGCGGCCGCCGGCTTAATTGAGTACAAAGGCGACGAGCGTTTTGCTCTATCCCCCGAAGGCGCAGCCGTCCTGGCTGACGAGAATAGCCCCTTATTCCTGGCGGGCGGTTTTTGTGCGCTGCCCGCGCAAATGGCCATTTTGGAGCGGCTGCCAGAGTCGTTTAAGACTGGACTCGGCTTGGCCTACGATGCGCTCGGGCCCGAAGGTGCGCGCGGGGTAGAACGACTGTTAGCGCCCTGGTATCGCACCCAACTGGTTCCTGTGGCGCTGCCCAAACTCGAAGGCGTGGTCGCGAAACTAAAAACAGGCGCAAAGGTTGCCGACGTTGGCTGTGGTGGCGGTATCGCGGTCATCGAAATGGCCAAGGCATTTCCGCAATCTATCTTTCACGGCTATGACATTTCCAGGTATGCGCTTGACCGTGCCGAAGGAAACAAAGCCAAGGCCGGCGTGAGCAATGTCGTGTTTCATCAGGCCGATCAGGAGCCGATTCCGGCCGATGCCAGCTTCGATTTTATGTCGACATTTGATTGCCTGCATGACATGGCCCATCCGGACAGAGTAATTGCGGCGATTCGAAAGGCGCTAAAACGCGATGGAACATGGATGATTGCCGATATCCACGGCCAGCCCACCTTCGAGCAAAATCTCGCCGACAATCCGCTCGCCCCTCTGATGTATGGGTTTTCGGTGCTGTGCTGCATGTCGTCGGCCATGTCCGAGCCAAACGGAATGGGTCTTGGTACCTTGGGCTTTCCAGAGCCGGTGGCACGCAGAATGGTAACCGAAGCCGGTTTCACTCGCTTCACGAGCCACGACTTCGATAACCCGATTAATGCTTATTACGAAATTCGACCGTAGCCACGATTTGACAAATTACATTCTGTCCTAAGTGTCTTAAAATACGCGTAGATCTAATTCTGCCCTCGTCATCCTCCGAGTGGATTCGCAAGTCACACCTCAATAATGCCGCCGCGATAATACGAAAGAGCGCTGCTGCATTGCGCTGCGGTGCTACCCAACGCCGCGCTCTTATCACCCGGAGCTTCGGAATAGATAGCTCTTCGCCGTAACCCATGTCGCCGCGAACATTTAGACATTGGGCGATCTTCGCGCGAATTACGGCACCATCGCTTTATTCGGGGGCGCGTTGTCTCTGGCATTAGCCCTCGCTTCATCCCATGTGCCCGAATTGCCATTCATACAAGTACGTTGTTCCCTCGAGTACGTTGTTGCCTTTGCTTATTTGCCGCAGCTGAATAGCAAAAGAAGCGTCCAGTCGTTTGCTTATCGTGACGGGGCAATAAAGCGGCTGGCACCATGGTTGCGGGTTCGCTGGGCTGGGAGGATCTTTCCATGCAGCCGTTCAGCGTACATCAACTTAGGCGACAGGCCGGCAATATTGCCGATAGGGTTGAGATGCTCAACGGCCGTTTCCGGAGTCTTTCGGCAATTGCTTGCGCGATGGTCTTCCTTGTCGGATGTACCCATGCCGGGGCTGCTTACCATCCGCCGGAATGGATGGGCCATTCCGTTGCGAGTTACCGGTCCAACAAAGAGGCTCATCGCCGTTACAGGCTAGGGGAGACGCGAATCGTGACAGCATCCTGGTATGGGCCGGGATACGAACATAAGCGAACTGCCAGCGGTGAACGGTTTGATTCCGGCCGCTATACCGCAGCTTCAACCACGCTTCCGCTCGATTCGATAGTTCGTGTCACCAACCTGAAAAACGGGCGTACTGTCTATGTCAAAGTAAACGATCGTGGGCCCGGCGCCAGTAAGCGATCCCTGGATTTATCGCCAGCCGCTGCGCGGAGAATTGGATTGCTTAAACCTGGAGTAGCCCGGGTCGAGGTGACCCCTATAGAGTAAAAACTTGCCACCGATGTAGCGACATATCTCAAAAATCTCAGTAACACACTCAGCGAGAAGGTGTCATCTCGACCAAGCGAGCAAAGCTCCCAGGCAACGCGAGCGCGTGGAGAGATCAACGCGAAGCGATGAGAAATAAAGGCAAATCGCTCCGTGCAGATCCCTCGCCACGGCCTTGCGTCGTGCCGCCGGTTCGGGATGACGGAGAGCAGGCTCGGTGTTACAGTGATTTTGAAACTGGACACCAGTGTGGTGAATCTGAAGTTCGCACGACAAATCGCCTCTTTTAGAGCCGAACCGATATGTCATTCCCGCGCGTCTGTTTTGTCTGGCGCGCGAGGAATCTCGAAAAGTAAGGCGAGAACGCAGGACCCTTCCCGGCAGCCGCGTGCGAGTGACAAACAAAGATATATTTCGCCCAATCTTTTATGCAGCGAACTTCAGACTCAGGACAATAGCGACAACTCGACGGCTGAGTACGTTCTACAGGACTACTTATTAACTGCGCCGGGGAATGTTCAAGTTATTGACTAACTCACTAGCTTTTCTGATTAGTGCGATATCCTCTTCATGCGACTGAGCTTGCGATGTGTCATGCGATGCAGCCAAGTGCAGCTCACGCGTATAATAATAAGTCATTGACCAGGGTTGATATCAGGTTTGTTGCGTGCGGTTGGTTCGTAGCTCAGGCAAGGTAAACAAGGTGACTGGCTCCTTAATCCCCCGTACCGCATGCGGCCCCATCGGAGCCAGAAGTTCGCCACAATGAGCCGCAACGGCT
>JAMXLL010000367.1 GCA_024281015.1 Candidatus Binataceae bacterium | reverse complement strand
ATATGCGATGAAAAAATTTGAAAAACAATTTTATGAATCGAGGATAACGGGTACTTATGAAGACACCCCCAACCCGATGAGACTCTACCCCCCTTTTCTAAAAATTCACTGCTGGTCAGAGATGATGATCGGCAGTTCACCGATGGAAAAGAGCGAATTAAGTTATTTAAATAATTCCGGCGTTACTACATTTGTATGTCAATTCAGGCAATTCTAAGCAGAATTGTGGGCAGTCTGGCCTCGATGGGCGCTATCTTCATAATGCATAGCGTCAGCAAAGCCGCGCGAGCATGATGAACTCATATGAGCGACTCCGTTCCACGTTCGTTCATCCGTGCACTGCCCAAGGCAGAATTGCACATGCATCTCGAAGGGGCGCTGGAGCCTGAACTGGCCCTTGCGTTTGCGCAACGCAATGGCCTGGCATTGCGGTTCGGCTCGGTGGAGGAATTGCGCGAATCCTACAAATTCAGCGACCTGCAGTCATTTCTCGATCTTTATTACGAATGCACCGCATCGCTCATCACTGAACAGGACTTTTACGAGTTGACGCTCTCGTATCTACAGCATGCCGCTGCCGATGGTGTACGGCATGTGGAAGTCTTCTTTGACCCCCAGAGCCATACCCCGCGCGGGGTGAAATTTGAAACCGTGATTAGCGGCGTTCGGCGTGCCCTCGAAGCCGGAAGACTCCAGTACGGAATCAGCTCTTACGTCATCATGTGCTTCCTGCGGCACCTCAGCGCTGAAGAAGCCATGGCAACGCTGGAGATGGCGTTGCCGTTTAAAGACGAGATCCTGGGTGTCGGCCTCGACTCTTCAGAGGCGGGCCATCCTCCGATGAAATTCGCCGAGGTCTTCGCACGTGCTCGTGCGGCTGGCTTTCGCTGCGTCGCCCATGCGGGCGAAGAAGGGCCGCCCGATTACATAAAGCAGGCCCTCGACCTCCTGCATGTCGACCGTATCGATCACGGTGTACGCGCGTTTGAAGATGCGTTCCTGATGCGGCGTCTGGCAAAGGAGCAGGTCCCGCTGACAGTGTGTCCGCTGTCAAACGTGCGGCTTGGTGTGTTCCCGTCGCTCAATCAGCACAATCTCAAGAGGCTTCTGGAGGCGGGACTGCTGGTCACCATCAACTCTGACGATCCCGCCTATTTTGGCGGTTACGTAAGCGACAACTACATCGCGGTGCAAGACGCTCTGAGTCTCAGCCGCGAGGAGATCGGAGAGATCGCGGCGAATTCTTTTCGCGCGTCTTTTCTTGCCGAGGAGCAAAAACGCATCCGGCTCAACGAGCTCGAAGCGTACACGCGCCGCTATTAAGCGGCGTGTACGTTTCTGAGCCGCTCGCACGTAAACGATTTCCGGCTCCCGCTGTGATTTGCAGCGGGAGCCGGGCTCCTCGGGTCGCTTCCTCGAATCTAGCGGCCGGCCGCGGCGCTTTGCGTCATCGGTGAGGTGCCGCGCTGAAGATGCGGCAGAACTTCGCTCGCAAACAGCTTCATGCTGCGCTTGGCGAGTTCCAACGGCATTCCGCCATATTTGAATACCGCTACGTATTCGGCCGCATCCATCGTTTGGGCAATGCTCCGCAAATTCTCGAGACATTGTTCGGGCGTGCCGTAGACCTGGGTCTTGGTGAACATTTCACGGAAGGATTGAGTACTGGCTTTGGTGGCTTCGGCCATCTTGGTGTGGAACTCGTAACCCTTCTCATTGCGGAAGTGCTCTGGTTCATCGTATTCGTAATGCCGGATAGCGGTATCCGCATAATTTCCCATCCACGTCTCGGCGCCTTGCTGGGCTTCCTTCTCAGTTTCCGCGCAATATATGAAGCTCACGACCATCGGTTTTTTGGCAGGCTGGCCGAATTTCGCACACGATTCCAGGAAATGATCGTAGTCTTTACGATGCTCCTCCCAAGACTTTTGGGGGATCACCAGCATGCCCATCCCCTGCCGGGCCATAATGTCTCCAGTTTCAGGCGAGATGATGGCGCCGTAAAAGCGCTCGGTGAGATTGCGGTGATAGGGTTGCGGGCGGATGCTCATTTCGGGAATTTGAAAGTATTTGCCCTGATAAGAAAAACGCGGCTGCGTTAATGCCATCCGTACGATGTCGGCGGCCTCGTTGAAGCGGTCGCGCGATTCGCTCATCGACACGCGGAAGCCATTGTATTCTATCCGGCCCGAACCGCGCCCAAAACCCAGCGTCAGTTCACGCTCGCCGCAGTAAATGTCCAGCATCGCGATTTGTTCGGCAGCCCGCACGGGGTCGTGCCACGGTAACACCACCACCATTGTTCCGAAGCCGATGCGGCTGGTACGGCCCGCCATGTAGGTCAGAAACTGAACCACATCCGGGATCATGGTGTAGGGCGAGAAATGATGTTCGACGGCCCAAATCGAGTCGAAACCAAGCGGTTCGACCATGTCGGCCAGTTCGAGGTCTTCACGGTAAATCTGCCAATCGGGTTTCTCGGCTCGAAAATAATTCTGGCAGAAGAAAGAGGCGCCAACTTTCATGGGGATTTCCTCCGTCGGGCGATTTAGGGGCTTTTCCTGTTCATAAGCCAATTGTCCTAGCTGCACAAGCATGACTGGCGGAGCCCGCCATGCGCTTATCTACCACGCTGATTGCCAAACCGGAGCACATGGGGACGGGCGGGCCGCGATTACGAGTGGCTTCAGCGGCGCAAGCGTGTGCACTGCACCCTGGCGACGATATAGAATGGTGCAGTGGATTTGTTCGGTCTCGTTTCCAGCAAGGCTCGGTATGCCGGATTAAACCTCGTCGCGGCAGTTCCCATAGACAGGTACGACGGCCTTGCAGCGCCCGATTATCGCGCCGGCGCGATTTGGCCGGAATGCCGCTCGATTGTGCTTCTCGGCAACGGCGGAGCCGATTTCTGGCGGGCCTTTAAGGTCCACGTCGCCAACAATAACGGCTGGTTCGAACGCGACAACCCGCTTGATGACTTCACGCGCGAATTCGTCGACAAGGAGATCGTTGGGCCAATTCGCGCCCTCGGCCAGCGGTGCATTGCTGTCTACCCGTTCGGCCAAGGACCGGCTTTGAATTTCATGCAGCTTGCGACCGTGGCGGGGCTCGCCGCTCCGAGCATTATCGGAGTCGTGGTTCATCCAGTGTTCGGACCCTGGATAGCGTTTCGTGCGGCCTTACTGGTTGATAGGGAAATCGATCATCCTGGCAGCGCTATTGACTTCGATCCCTGCCCGACTTGCAGTACTCGCTCCTGCGTCAGCGCGTGCCCAGCGGCAGCGGTCTCCTTCCCGGGCGGATGGAATATCCACGGATGCCTGGTGCATCGCGTCGAAGCTCATTCCGATTGTGTGGACCGTTGCCACGCCAGGATAGCTTGCGTCCTGGGTCCTGAGAACCGCTATCCGGACGATGAACTGGCATATCATCAGCAGCGTGCGCTGCGCGTTATGCTTCCGTATTACGAAAAGATGAAATAAGGAGGAAAGCCCGCCTAGAACTATCCAAGCTGCCTGGACTCGGCCAGCATGGGGACGGGCAACCCGCTCCGTGCCCCCAGGTGGCCGTGATCGTCGTGGCCTATTCAATTCTGCAATGAGACGTCCGGCCCGTGACTGCCGAAGTTCGTCGTCCTGGTCACACACTCGCTATTGAGGGACGAAGTATCCGTTGCACTGGCCGCATCAATGATTAATCGTACAATAGAAACTCGCTAACAGGTATAGTGCAAGTGACTAATCTCTGTGCGGTTCGGCGCCATGCCTGGCAGCAAAGGATCCGCTGAGACAGCAACGGCTGGCGCAATCAGTGGCACGGAAGCTGCCTGACAACTGGCAGCAGCCATCGAAAGAAGGAGTGTAGAAGTTTACCAACATGTCGGAACAGTTTCGCCGTCGGCTTCGAATTGCCCAAGTCGCTCCTCTTTATGAGAGCGTTCCGCCCAAACTTTATGGTGGGACCGAACGAGTCGTGGCCTATCTAACTGAGGAGCTGGTCCGGCGCGGGCACGAAGTTACGCTGTTCGCCTCAGGCGATTCAACCGCGGCCACCAATATCGTAGCTACTCACGCTACCTCTCTGCGAGCCAGCGGGCTGGCGACTTGGGGAAACAGCTTTCATCTGCCAATGCTTAGTCAAGTTTTCGGCGACGCCAAACGGTTCGACATTATCCATTGTCATCTTGATTACTGGAGTTTCCCGTTCTCCCGAATGGTGACCACACCGACGGTAACAACCCTGCATGGGCGGCTCGATATTGAACAATTAGCCGAGATCTACAATTTCTATTCGGAGGCCGCGGTGGTTTCGGTCAGTGATGCCCAACGCGCGCCATTGCCGAAGCAGAATTGGGTAGGAACCGTATACCATGGTCTACCCAAAGATCAGCTTCGCTTTAACCCTGGTCGCGGCCGCTACCTGGCATTCCTGGGGCGAATTGCACCTGAAAAACGCGTCGACTTGGCCATTGAAATTTCGAGGCGCACCGGCATTCCCCTCAAAATTGCGGCTAAGATTGATGCAGTAGATCGAGACTATTTCGAAGCTGACATTCGGCCCTTGCTGCACACACCGGGAGTCGAGTTTATCGGTGAGATCACCGAGCGCGAGAAAAGCGATTTCCTGGGCAACGCCACTGCTCTGCTGTTTCCGGTCGATTGGCCAGAGCCGTTTGGGCTCGTGATGATCGAGGCGCTCGCCTGTGGCACCCCTGTAATTGCACGGCCGTGCGGGTCAGTACCCGAAATTCTCCGTCATGGTGTGACCGGCTTTATCGCCGCCGGTATTGAGGATCTGGCCGACGCAGCGCGGCGAATTACTACTCTATCCCGGCGAGCGTGCCGGCTCGAATTCGAAACTCGTTTCACTGCTGACGTCATGGCAGCGAACTACGAACGAGTGTATCTTGAGCTACTCGCAGAACGTGCTACACAGGATGCACAAATTGACGGTCCTGAGCCACTGGACTTGGCAGGTGTCGGACAGGGTCCCGATCTCGCCACAGACGTCGACGCCCCATGAACGGCCGCAATGTTCCAGTATTCTCGGTCTGAACACCGAACATCGGATTGCGCTATCTCGCAGCTAGTGTCCTGAGTTTGAAGTTCGCTGCATAAAGATTGAGCAAGATATAGCTTTGTTTGTCACCCGCACGCGGCTGCCGCGAAGGGTCCTGCGTTCTCGCCTTACTTTTCGGGATTCCCCGCGCGCCAGACAAAACAGACGCGCGGGAATAACAGATCGCTACGGCTCTAAAAGAGGCGATTTGTTGTGCGAATTTTCAGATTCGCCACACTAGCAGCGTCGATCGCGGCGCCCGGCTGCGCGGAAGATGATTGTACTCGAAAATCGCTTCCGCCCGTCATAACGAGCAGCCGGGAAGGCGAGCTGAGGCGCGGAACGCGGTGGAAAGCTCACCATGACCTGCGCAGAAGCCGGCCATGCCCGCGCGGTATAATGTCATCATGGGCATCGATGAGGAAGATGGAGGTAATCCGGCTTCGCGCATGAGCGATAAAGGGCCTGCTCATTCCACTGGAGCCGAATCGGCGCCGGACGAGGTATTCGAGCTTGGCAATGAGGCTGATCCGCAGCGGCATATTGGGACATCGCGTATATTCCGCGCTGGTTCTTCGGCCCTTGCGGTCATCGCGGAAAACGGCATGATCGCCAGCGCCAAGGCGGGGGAGACCGGCCTGTATGTTGGTGACATGCGCGTCGTGTCAACGCTCTCGTTCACGATCAACGGCACAGCGCCTCGCGTCAGTAAGGCCCGGCAGGACGACACGGCAACCGAGTTTATATTTCAGTTCGAACCGCCGGTCCGGCAGGTCGAGGCCGAATGGGCCTACACTCTTCGAGCGGATGCAATTGTTGGCTGTTTACGGCTGAGGAATGATGGCGCTGCGGCGGCACGCATCGTCACCGACTTCAGCTTCGCGGCCGACCATTACGATACTTTTTATGTCCGCTTTCCCCCGAAACCCGAGCGCGGTGTTCTGCATCCAGCGACACTTGACCAGTATGGGCAAACCATCCGCTATGAGAGTCTTACCGGCCGCGAAATGTTTAGTTTTATCAGGTTTTCCGAAGAGCCATTGCATGTCGCTAACGGGCTCATGAGGTTCAACGCGAACCTGTCAAGTCAGCAAACGTGGCAGCTCATCGTTCAAGCCGGCCTGGACAGCGCGAAGCCCAATGCGGATTCATGGCAAAGGGCGAGGACGGCGCTGCGAAATGAACGGCGTATTCCATTCGCCGGCAGCGCCCAAATCAAGACTGGAAATCCGCGACTATCGCGTTGGCTCCGCCAGTCCGAAAATGACCTCTCGGCGTTGACCGCCAACCTGGATACCGGCCTCTATCCATACGCCGGACTGCCCTGGTTTGCAGTGCCCTTTGGTCGCGATGCACTGATAACTGGCCTGGAGACCATCGAACTAAACCCCGCGGTGATACAAGGAGTTTTGCTGCACCAGGCAAAATACCAGGCTCGCGAGACTGATGTTTTTCGCCAGGCGACGCCCGGCAAGATAATGCATGAAATGCGACTTGGCGAAACCTCTGCCACCGGGCTGAACCCCTACGCCCGCTACTACGGATCGGTCGACACAACACCGCTCTTCGTGGTCGCGGCCGGTGCGTATTGGCAGCGAACCGCGGACCGGAGCTTCCTGACTGCACTTTGGCCGAACATTGACCTCGCACTGCACTGGATGAGCGATTACGGCGATTTGGATGACGACGGTTTCATCGAGTATTTCGCCGATCCGGGGAAAGGACTGAGCAACCAGGCCTGGAAGGATTCGCGCGATGCGATCGTGGATGAGAACGGCGACTTCGCAACAGGACTTATCGCCGTATCGGAAGTGCAGGCATACGCCTATGCAGCCTGGCGGGCCGGTCAGGCAATGGCTAATGCCCTCGGCCTTAATGAGCGGGCTGCCGTCTGCGCCGCGGCTGCCAACAAGTTGTACCAGCGTTTCAATGAAGTTTTCTGGCAGGAGGATATGGGAATCTATGCCTTGGCGCTGGACGGGAGCAAGAAACCATGCCGGGTACGAGCCTCGAACATGGCTCATCTCCCCTGGTCCGGCATCGTTCCACCGGACCGGGCTCAGCGGGTTATCAATGAGTTGCTGGGAGAGCGTCTTTTCTCGGGGTGGGGGATTCGGACCTTGGCCGCAAACGAAAAGCGTTACAATCCAGCACTATACCATCGGGGTCCCTGCTGGCCTCATGAAATGGCTATCGCCGCCTGGAGCGCCAGGTGGACGGGTGATTGCCGATCATTGGTTAGAATCGCAGAAACCATCCTCGATACAGCGGAGGCTTTCGGCTATCGGCTGCCCGAGTTGCTATGTGGCTACCCGCGCACAGAGGGTATGCAACCGGTACGATACAGGTCGGCCAATCCTCTGCAGTCCTGGGCTGCCGGTGTCGCCTTCGCGATACTGCAATCTGCCCTCGGCCTGAAAGTATGCGCAGGCCGATCTGAGGTATGGCTGGATCCGTCCGGCCTTCCGCCCGATTGGGCACCGATTGAGATACACCGGTTAAGGCTTGGTGCAAGCCTCATTAGCTTTCGCGTCGAGGCAAGCTCTCACGGTTTGGTTGTCCGAGTTTTGGATATGGAAGGCAGTCCGGTGACGATTCGCCGGGGCCGATTTGTTCAGCCTTGATTGGTATTGCACTTCGAGCAGCTACTCACAACATGCACCCCCGGTTATGTTCGGGTCGTACTGCTCACAGCCTATCAGTGTTCGAGAACTTCGCATTCGCTTCCGCCGCTCGAAGGAAATCGTTTGAAGCGGTGAGACCGCGCAGCCGGCTGTTTCAGCCGCCGCGCGCGCGACAGATTATCGCACATAAGGGTCGAGCCACACCTCATAGCGTCCGGGCGGATTGTTTTCGTAATGGCCGATCTGCTGTACCGCGATTGGCATCAAACCGAGAGTTCTCAATTCCTGGGCAATCGATCCCGCGCGCGCCCGGTCGTTATGAAAGTACCGCACCTGGTTCTCATGGGGTCCAGACGAGACCATGATGATGCGCGGGACCAGGTACCCGTCCTCCGTAAGTTTCTCTCGAATACGATTCGCGGTTTCCTGCTGCTGCTGCGAACGGATGTGGATGTAGACCTCTGCGTCCGGAGTCCGGTCCGCATCACGAGAAAAGGTAGCATTGTCGCCTCTTTGCTCGTTCCCCACGACTCTGGCGTCGGGAAACGAAAAACAGCGTAGGGGCGCCATGATCGCGAGGCCGATCAGAGCCGAAATGAGAAAGACAAGTCGTGCACCAAAAAGACGCTTCATAAACTTATCACGGAGCCAATGTAACCGGATGTGATCAGTATACACCTGCAGCGGCCGGGCGATGCGTTATAGAAATAACGTTCGGCGAATCAGCGTCTGAAAATTACTTCGGCCACTGTTAGTACATTGATTGCTCCTCATAGCCATTCGACCTTCTTACCAGCCCGGAAGAGACCTTCAGCTTCGAGGTTCGGCTACCTTGTAGAGTCTCTGTGCATTCTGCCACAGGATTTTGCGCCTTATTGCGTCCTCGCAATCTGAGAGGCCACCCTGGATTCGGGCGCGCACCTCTTCGCCGTATAAAGATGTTGGATGGGGGAAGTCGGTCTCGAACATCACATTGTCGGCGCCGATCTCGGCAATCAGTCGACGCAGTGCGGTTTGTTCGAACGAACAGCAGGCGTAAACGTTGCGCGCAAAATATTCCGACGGCAGCAGGTCTAACTCCGGACGCTCTTCCCTGACGTTATTACCGTGAAACTGATAGTCCATCGTTTCGAGCACGAATGGAATCCAGCCGATGCCGCTCTCGACTGAAACGAACTTGATTGTGGGGTAACGCGCCAGTACGCCGGACATGATCAAATCGCTTACATGGCAGGCGTTTTGAAGCACGAGATTGATCGCACCCATGGTGTAGGTGGCGGCGCGGCCATAAGCCGCAAGGCGATTTATCACTGTACTTGCGGCCATCGCGCCCGAACCGATGTGGAAGCTGATGGGAAGATCCAGCTCGACCGCCGCTTCCCATAGCGGATTCCAATGAGAGTCCCCTAACAACGGCTGACCAAAGGATTGGGGTTCACCGCTGAAGATTATTCCACGGTGCCCCGCCGCGGCGCATCGGCGCACCTCTTTAGCGGCGGCTGCCACATCCCAGAAAGGAATCGACGTGATTGGCAGCAGGCGGCGTGAGTCCGCCGATGCCCACTCGGTCTGCCAGTCGTTATAGATCTGGACACAGGTTAGCATCAGATCAGGATCACCTAGCTTCAGGAAATCCTGTGCGCCGAAGCCGCCGACATTGGGATACAACACCATTGCCCAGATACCCATTTCATCCATGTACTTGAGCCGTGCTTTCGGATCGTAGGCACCTGGATGCATCTCCTGAAAACTCTTTGGTGGATTTTTGAAACTCCCCAAACCGCCTGTTGCGATTGTACCTTGAGTTTCCAGAACATCCCTGTTATCCGATCCCAGCACCAAGCCCTTGCTCTTTCCCAGCACCCATCGCTGAGTACCATCGGCGCCGGTTTCGGTTCGCGGCACACGATCGCGCATTCTGTCGGGCGCACGGCTGATCCACAGGTCCGGCGTCTCGGTCACATGGGTATCAACATCAATGATGGAGTAGCTATTCACGAGACTTTGCTCCTCGGTTTATCGACTCTGGACTGCGTGCGAAACGCCGAACTCATCCGGTATGACCGCGTTGGACCGACATCGCCAAAAGGCGTATGTGCGACGCCGAACGACCGCAAGGTGACCTGCGGCTCGACTACTTATATTCGGAGCATCTAAACAGATTCGTCCCAGTGATACTACACCTGGTTTCACGAGATGTGATAATCGAAGCCAGCCTCGCACGCTTGCTGCTTGTCCGCGTTCACAGCCGGTAAGCGCAACCAGCGCGGACATGCTTGAGTTTGCGGGTCGCGACGAATGCCGGCCAGAGGACAAGAGCACCGATGGCTCGCAATTGGCGCAGGCGCGGGCTCTATAGCAATCACATTGAGGAAAGCCAAAACGGACATTTCCTCAGGAGTAAAGACTTTTGGGTGAGCCACATAAGCTAGCCTTCTGACCCGCGATTATGCACCCTAGTCACGGGCGGTTGGGTATTGCCCAAAGGAGGATCGCAATGCCGGGTAAAATGCATTTCACCCGTATGGACCAGGGCACCGACGAGGACTTTCAGATCCTCAAGCGAGTTCACGAGGATACGCTCAAGCAGCTGCCCGATCGCCTGCTGGCAATGTTAAACGATCTGTCGGGTGACCAAGCCTATAACCTGAACCGGAGAGACCACAGTCTGCAAGCTGCGACGCGGGCACTGCGCGACGGCGCGGATGAGGAACTGATCGTGGTCGCGCTCTGCCACGATGTCGGCGAGGCGCTGGGACCGATGAACCACGGAGAAATTGCTGCTGCGATTCTCCATCCCTTCATTTCCGAGGATAACTACAATCTGCTGAGGTATCACGGCTTATTCCAGACTTATTTCTTTGGCTCTCACCTTGGCCTCGATCCTAACGCGCGCGACAAGTACAAAGGCGAGCCCTGGTATCAAAAAACGATAGATTTCTGCGCCAAGTTCGACGAAGTGTCGTTCGATCCTTCGTACCGAAACGAGGCGATGTCGAGATTCGAACCGATGCTACGGCGGCTGTTGGACAAGCCCCGGTTGCCGCCGGCCAGCGTCAAAATCGAGCGTTAGAGAAACACCATGTTCACCGGCCAGCGGCCTACGAGTGCCGTCTTTTTGTACGGTCCACGACCCTGGTCGCTTGTGACCGAGAGGGTGTCGCCGATGAGCATCTCAATCTTGCCCTCACTTCATAGGCGCGAACCTCGGATGCGAACACGGTTCCGTCCACCACGGCGTTTCCCAGATCCGCCGGCGGATACATCGAGATGTGGGCTTCCGGCTCTTTACGAGAGACTCCAAGACCCGGTCACTCGCGACGTGCTCATCAAAGGCTCTGTCCACAACCGAACCACGCGCCGGACGTGAGAAAACCTGCGCCCAACGAGTTTTCTGTTCAGCGAGCTTTGGACGGAATCAGGCCGTGCAAGTGCGGCTAGCCTTCACCGAACATGATTATATGTTAAGGCCTGTTGACAAGATGCCAACACTTCTGGAAGAGTCGCCACCAGCAAGAAATTGCCGAAATCCGCGACTCGTAACCTTCGGAAAGGAACCGGGAATTCGAACCATGGCAAAATGCCGGAAAGTATTACCTTCGGGGCAGTGCACCAAAAACGCAGTGCCAGGACGCAAACTCTGCGCAATGCACGTGCGAGCTGCAGAGAAAACCGCCGCGAAGCCAAAAAGGAGATAGGCAGTCCTAACCAGCGGCCATATCGCGGTCACCTTGGCGATCCGAATCCATATCTGATTCGCAGGCGCCGGTCGGCTGGCGACGTAATCACGGGTCGGCGCGACCTCGTAGAAGATTGTGGACCGGATCGCGTGGCGCCGGCCCTCCTCATGGTAAATGGCGCAGTGATTCGGTGTCCTCCGCCGGTACGCCAATACATCTGCCGAACCAAAGACATAGGGCATGAGGGCTGCCCTTGCTCGAATCGCCCCATTACCGGCTTTACATTTAGCGTTCCGGTGTCGGGCTCAGTGACCTATGCGTGTAGCTCCAATCTCGCGCGCGTCTAGTGACCGCTCGTGAGACACCTGGCATGCGAACCTGGCAATGGACCCACGGCTAAAAATACTCCGGTTGCCACGGTTGGAAGATTCATGGCATGGCTCCCTCAAGAGCTTTGAAGTAGCTAGCGCTGGGCAGGGTCTATCGTCCGGAGCGCCATGGCCCTTCTGCCAAGAGATTCACTGATGGCAAATAATCTCAACCAGCCGGAACTCGTATCGCCAGCAACCCCGCAGGTACCTCCAGCGGAAATGCCTGCTACGCCGGGCCTGACAATCGTGGTGGCAGTCGTAGTGATAGCTGCTTTGTACTACGGGCGAGGGGTGCTGATTCCCATCACGATCGCGGTGCTGCTGAGTTTTGTCCTGAACCCGCTAGTAGAACTGCTCCGTCGGGCGTGGCTCGGCCGAGTAGTGTCCGTGGTCTTTGCCGTCATCATGGCGCTCGCGATTATAATCGCACTCGCCACCGCTATCGGCACACAGGTAGCGCAGCTCGCCAAGAACTTCGCCGGATATCAGACTACTATTGAAGAGAAAGTGGCAGGCC
>JAMXLL010000366.1 GCA_024281015.1 Candidatus Binataceae bacterium | reverse complement strand
GTTTTCACTCGACTTTTTTCGTAATCCCGTTCAAGAACCGTCCTGGGAACCACTCTGATGGTGAAGCCGCGAGCTTTCGTGCGGTCCGTTACGGTGCTCAAGATATCGCCGATGTTCTTCAAAAGTTGCTAGCTGCGGGTTGTGAAGTCGGACTTCATGGGATCGACGCCTGGTGCGACGGTTCAAGCGGACGCCAAGAATTAGAAGAGGTGCGAAGCGTCACAGGCAGTTCCGAAATCGGCGTGCGAATGCACTGGCTATACTATGACCAGGAATCCCCGGCTATTCTGGAGCAAGCGGGAGCGGCTTACGATTCAACAATTGGTTACAACGAGACGGTGGGATATCGCGCCGGCACAACCCAGGTATACAAGCCTTCGCGGGCAAGCCGATTACTCGAGTTGCCGATGCACGTGATGGACACGGCCGTATTCTATCCTGGTCATTTGGGCCTTTCGCCTGAGCAAGCGAGGCCAATCATGCGCCGATTAATTGACAATGCGATCCACTTTGGGGGCTGCCTTACGATCAATTGGCATGATCGTAGCTTGGCCCCGGAGAGATTGTGGGGCAGGTTCTACCAGGAGTTGCTTCAGGATCTGAAAAATCAAGGCGCCTGGTCTTCAACTGCGGGAGAGGTGGTTTCCTGGTTTCGGAAACGCCGATCGGTGGTGTTCGAAAAGGACCCGGCACACTCCGGCGGCGTCCGCGCCAAACTTAGCTCGGATCCTGAAAATACCGTGCCCGGTTTGCGATTGCGCGTCTTTAACGGGCGCGGGTGGCGCGAAATCGATCTTCCCACTTCAGAAGCCAACCATTAGATTGCTCACCATAGCACACTATTTCTCCGACCTCAGTCACCGTTCGTTGTCGCAAATCATGAGCGGCAAGATCGAGGCCGTGGCGTGAGCGCGGCGTCAGCCACGTGCACGCCACACGCCTTTATCGATTCTAGTAGGGCACAAACGACCCGTAGAAAGCCTGCGAGATCCAGGTATGGTTCGACAGGGCATTATAAGTGTTGGTGATGTAGACGCTGGAATTGGGATCCCAAGAATGGATTGCCTGTGTGATATTGCCGGCGCCATAGCCGGTCTGCCCATGATAGGCCGCATACAGCCGCCCGGCATAGAAATCGGCATTAAAGCAACTGCTCTCGCGCGCCAGCATGGAGCCCGCTCCACTGAAGCCCGGGTATGCGTGGTTAGGAGCGCCACTGGAATTCCTATCGGCGACCTGCGTTAGGCCGGACGAGCGCCCATAATCTCCCACGCCCGTCTGGTCCCAATGGCTCTCGTTGGTCACGACCGCGTACAGCAATAATGGATTAATACCCCATTTGTTTGCTGCCCACTGCAGCACCTCGGCGGTAGTTGGATTTGCCATTGGGCAAGCGCCGTCGATGCGGTCAGCCTCGGCTTTCCAGCTTGACCCTGAATAGGCCCCGTGGAAAGAGCTAAGCTGATTCAAGTAATTGCCAGGGGCATGGGCGGCAATGTAGCTGTAGTAGTTATTGGCGTTGGCATTCGCCGAACCCGTCCCTAGAGCGTTTTCTTCAACTCTGGATTTCTGAGTGGCTCTCACATACGAGGCGGCCTGCCAGTCACTGAGTAGTGGACCGCCGATCAAACCGTAACCGTCCCCCGATCCGGAGTACTGGCCGTAGGTGATTGGTGAGATACCGGAGGTATATGGGGTTGAAGCAAAGTAGCTGCGATCGATAAAGAGATTCGCCCAGGATACGTTGGTTTCAGTGTTCATGCTGACGGTTGTGTTGCCTGAAACCGTGGCCCCGCCCTGCGGCGGAGTCAGTATTACCTCGGCGCTGTACCATGCGCTTGATATGATGAGCATCAGCAGCGCAGTGATAATGGAAAGGGCAAACTTCTGCATACGAATATCAACGTTTTTCATATCTCCCCCAAAATTGGGATGCTATGCGGCGCCACTAGGACGCGCTGATTGAAATTAAGGACTCCTTGAGCGTAAGGCCTTGGATTCGGGCGGCTTTATAGCCAAACGGGCAGGCAGGCAGCAGCAGAACTCCCCCCAGACCTCGAAGGTACACTCCGCGCGTCAAGCTATTTCCGAAGTTCTCGGCTCGCTGTGGTTAGGCCGACAATATTCGATTTCTGAGTCGCCCGCACAAACGAGGCGGCCTAATAGTTATTGACTACTGGCCGGCTGCCCAAACCGTAACCGTCGCCCCAGCCAGTATAGTCGCCATAGTGAGCAGGATTGGTGTCCGCCCCTGAAATACCGGAGGCTGAACCGGTTAAGCCGGAGATGGTCGCACTCGGCGCAACCTGCGAACCGCTGCCTCCCCCCGGATTGTTCGAAACAGTGACGGTAACCGAGGCGCTACCCAGCAGTCCACCGCCTGAGCCGTATCCGTTTACTGATACGGTGTGGCTACCCTCTGAATAAGCCGTCGTGTTCCAATCCCAGGTGTTAGGCCCCGTAGACGCTTCGTAGCGCCCATCCACATAAAAGTTCGCCCACGATACGTTGCTTGCTCGAGTTACTGTGATCGGCGTCGTACCCGAGACCGTGGCTCCGCCCTGCGGCGCAGTCAGTGTTACGTCGGCGCTGTACCCTGCACTTGTTACCATCAGCACTATCAGCGCACCGATAATGGAAAGGACAGACCTCTGCACA
>JAMXLL010000365.1 GCA_024281015.1 Candidatus Binataceae bacterium | reverse complement strand
TTGGCAAAAACCTCGGGCAGCCCGGCCGGACAGCTCAATTTCGGGATCCCAGGATTTGCAAATGGGAGCGTTCGAGCCTCGTCAAACTACCTTGCGCGGCATCGGGATTAATCAGGACGGTCGTTTTGAACCGTCGGTTCACCATAGAAATAACTGTCGCGCCGCCTTCCAGAATTATTTGCGGGACGGAGCGCTTCGCGAACACGAAAAGAAACCGGTACCGGCCCCCTCGCCAGGCTCGGCGGCTGTCCGAGATCCCTTTGTCGCCTTGCTTTCGCCGCGGCGCCCAGGATGACATAAAAGCCGCGCTTGCTTTGTTTGAATCGGCTTTCGCTTCTGTCATTCCGAGCGAGCCGGAGCGGCAGCGGAGGCAGAGCCTGTCCCGAGTCTGCCGGAGGGAAGGAATCAACGCGGAGCGATTAAGAGAAACCGATGCCCGCCCCCTCGCCAGGGTCGGCGGGTGTGATTACCTTGGTCTCTCCGAAACGAGCCCCAGAACGCCTGAATATTGCAGCAAGCCGGTACTGCTGCCGAGCGGACCGATTTCAAAGCCAGTAAAGAATCCGGCGAGCGGGAGATGCTCGAAACATTGTCCGATGTAAGCGGCGTCATGATCTGGAATGTTATAGAGACCAGAGCCTCGCGAAACACAATCGAAGTACAGTCCGAAAGCCGGCACATTGCGGGTCCCGGTGTTCAACGAGGCCAGCATCGCTTTGAGTTCATTGCGCGACCGCTCACCGTCTCGCAGCACAAATCCCACGGTATCGCCAACTTGTGGCCGATGGGCAACTGCGATAGCGCCGCGTTCCGGGCTAGCGCCGATTACATTACGCACGTAGAAATTCCCACGCTCCAGCCGCTGGCCGCCTTTCTCGAGGGGAATTCCCAGGAACAGGAAGGCGAGGGCGCGCCGCAAGTCGGCGGACAATGGTCCGGCTGCCTCGGAGAAGACCTCGTACGCTTTGCGGCCGTCGAGTTCCAAGATGATGTTTTCGCGCACCGCAGTGACTTGATGGGTCGGGCCCAGGGGGGCACAGGCAAGCGCAGTCCCGGTATTAATCTCGAAATCGCCGCTGAGCAGCATCCCGGCTACTGAATTCGAGGCGACCACGTCAGCGCAGAATTGAAAGGTTTCCCCCACTGACCCATCCTCGGTCGCCCCTCCGCCGAGTATTGTGACCGACGGCAATTCTCGACTGATTGTGGCGAGAAAGGAATCTGCTTCAAAGTTATAGGTATCGGGAAAAAGGCACAGTAGATTGGTTGCGTTTAGTTTTGGGCGCACCAGCGCCACCAACTCCTCAGCAGCCTCGCGTCCGCGTCCCCGCATTTGCGGCACGAACAAACGGCTGGCTTGCAGAACGTCGCTGCTGAAGACCAGCACTGTCAGGCAGGGCCCTGTCTCCACCTCCCTGCCATTTGCGATGACGCCGATGCTGCCGCATCCAGCAACCTCCGGTGTGCCTGCGGCTTCTGCCACCGTACGCAGCAACAGCGGAAAAGCGCCCCCTAGTGCCGACCCGGCGAAGCATAATGCCGCGTCGGCGACGCGCAAACCTGCCTGCTTGAGAGCAGCCTGGGTCGCTTCTATCGCGGCAGTCCGAGGGTTCGACTGAACCGAAATCCCTACTCCTGCACGCAGCATGTCAGTTCTCCTCAGCAGTCAATGCGTTCACCCAACCAGTTCCACTAACACTGACCAGCAAGCCCCCGCTCTTCAATCGAAAAAGGGCGCCGCTGCCGGCCTGCTAATGGGTGCCCACATAGCTCAGCAATTGCACCATCCGATGGATAGCCGCGCCCAAATCCTTTACCGGAATACGTTCATTGGCGCCGATGGTGCTCTGCTGCTCAGCCTGGTTCATCTCGATCGGTATAAAGCCGTAACTTATGAGCCCTTTCTGGCGGAAATAGTGGCTATCGCTGAAATCCACGGCCATGGTCGGAACTACACGGGCGTCCTCGCTTTGCGCCAGTCTCGCAATTGCGTTCATGAGCTGCGAGTTACGAGTGGACGATGCTGACGGAAAATTCAAGAGCGTCTCGACCTTAACATTTTTGTCATCGAGCACCTTAATGATAGTGCGCTCGATCTCCTGGGAATTTTCCGCCGGTAACAGTTGCATGTTGAGCTCGGCTTGCGCGGCGGTTGGGATAGAGTTGATTGCGTCACTTCCGACCAGTTTGGTTGGGGTGAGCGTATCGCGCACGAAAGCATTGTTGCGGGAATTGGCCAGGAACTTCCTGGCGAATTCCGGATCGTCATGTAACGCCTTGGCCAAATCAGTATACTCCGCGGGCCCGCCTTCGAGTTGGCCGATAGCCTTGAAGTAATCACGCACCGGATCGATGATTCGGATGGCCGGCTCGTACGCGAGCAGCCGATCGAGTGCCCGAATCAGCCGGGTGACTGCGGTATCCTCGGGCGGAGCTGCAACGTTAGCGGGCGGTCCCTGCACGGTTACTTTCAGCCACAGCGGAGTCTTCTCGGTGATCGAGACACTGTAGAAGCGCCGGCCATTTGCCGCCTGCATAATGGCGCCTCCACAATTGAGAAGATAGCCGGCATCGCTGAACAAGTTGGTCTCGTGGGTTATCACCCAACCCGCCCCGTTTTTGCCGCCCTGCACGGCGTCGCCGGTAGCCAGAAAAATGATGTCGCGGTTAAGCAATACCCCTGAACGCTTCAGCGCGAGCATCGCCATCAACTCGACTACGCCAGGGCCTTTGGCGTCGAGCGCGCCGCGCCCCCATACGGCACCATCCTTGATCTGTCCGGAAAACGGCGGCACCCGCCAATCGTGCGGGTTCGTTCCCACCACGTCGAGATGACTCAGGAGCACCACAGCCTTGGTATGATGGCCGCCGCCGTGTAGCCGCGCCGCGACAATGCCGCGCCCCGGCTGTGGCTCCCATACAGTCGCCGGTATGCCGTCTTCAAGGAATTTCTCCCGCAACAATTTGGCCGCGGGCAGCTCGTTGCCAGGCGGGTCAGTGGTGTCAATCTGGATAAATTTTGAGAGCAGCGCTGCTGCCTCTTGTGTGAGTTTGCCGTAGTCGGGCGGCTTGGGTGTGGGCGCCTGCTGTACGATCGGCTCGCCACCGCGCGGCGCGTGACGAGGATCGCCCTCAACCTGGGCTGCGCATAGTGGGATCACCAGAACTAAGTAAGCGACAATGCCTGGCGCTAAACGGAGTACGTTTCCGAAAAACCTTCTCATCGAAGCTAAAATAAACAGTCGCATCGCCTCATATGGGCGGTATTCTGAATCAAAACGTCTTGTTCTTCTTCAGATGGGCAGTTCGCGATCGGCTGGGAAGGTCTGGAATAACAGCCTGCACTCGGCTGTTCCCACACCGCACTAGCCTGCCCGCTACATTAGGAAATGCCGCGTCCACCACCTTGGGCGGTTGTGGTGCGGGTGCGCGCGGGTCACGTCATCGGTCACCGTAATTGAGGAAGTCAATCACAGTTTGTAAGAAGGCCGCGGCCGGCGCGCCATCGATCACGCGGTGGTCGAAAGTGAGCGAGAACGTCAACATCGCTCGTCGAGCAATTTCGCCGTGATACACCGCGGGTTTTTCGATTATACGCCCAACGCCAAGGATTCCGGTTTCTCCGAGATTGAGGATCGGGGTGAAAACGTCCACGCCCCACGTGCCCAGATTGGTGATGGTAAACGTGCCGCCACTAACGTCATCGAGTTTCAGACGGCCGCTCCGTGCCCTCTCAGCCAGGTCTTTTGCTTCGACGGCGATCTGCTGCAGGTTTTTGCGCGCAGCATCGTGAATCACCGGGACGATCAAGCCCTCTTCAAGCGCGACCGCCATCCCAACGTGAGCTTCGGCGCAGGGTTTAATCCCGTCCTCGTTTAGTCGGGAGTTCATTCTTGGATGACGCAGCAGGGCGCGCGACACGGCGTGGATAATGAGATCTGTGTAACTGAAGTCGAATTCACGGGTGAGGCGCACTCGCAGTTCAGTCGCCGGGGTCACGTCGGCTTCGCAGCTAATCGTCAGTTGCGCCGTGTCGCGCAGACTCTGATGCATGCGAGTCGCGATCGTCCGGCGCATGCCACGTAGCGGAACAGAGACGGCAGAGGACGCATCAGAAAAACCAGCAGCAGCATCGACGTTAGCAGCGTCGCTCGAAGCACCGTTCGCTTTGGCGGCACTCGCGCCACCATGGCGGGCGGCCTGTTCGACGTCCTCGCGTGTAATACGGCCTCCCGGACCGGTACCGACCACGCGCGCTAACTCAACCCCCAGTTCCAGGGCGAGCTTACGAGCTACGGGACTCGCCGCGCGGCGCCCCTGAGTCGTTATGCTCGAAGCCCCCTGGCTATGAGCTGCAGAAGGATTATCCGGCGCCGAAGATACCGGCGTGATCTGCTCCGCAACCGGCGCGACGCCTTCTGAATAGCCACCGCGCACCGCGGACGCATCCTCGTCAGGCCTGGCAATCACGGCCACCAGCCGGCCGCATTCGACAACCGTCCCCTCACCGTGCAGCCACACTGCCAGAGTGCCGGCTGCGGGTGCTTCCACGACATACAGCACCTTTTCGGTTTCTACCTCGAAGAGGGGTTCGCCGGCCTCAATGCTATCGCCGGGTGCTCGGAACAAACGCTGCAGAGTGCCTTCATGCATCGTCAGGCCGAACTTGGGCATTGTAACTTCAATAGGCATAGCAAGCTTTGGCGCTTCGCAATCCGTGGTCAGCTTTAAATGGGAACGAATGAGCGATGTCGATACGGCTGACGGCTGAGCTCCTTGACTAGGCACCAAGCGCCTGGCGGATAGCGGCTTCAATACGAGCTTCGTCGGCGATTGCGGCTTTTTCCAAAGGCGGGCTGAACGGGATCGGCACGTCAAGCGATGTTACACGCCTGACTGGCCCATCGAGGAAATCGAATCCTTTTTCGCCAATCATGGCGGCGATATCCGTGGCCGCGCCACCGCGAAGATGGCCCTCGTCGACGACGATCGCACGATTCGTTTTCTCGACCGAATTGAGGATGGCAGTTTCGTCGAGCGGGATGAGAGTGCGCGGATCGATTACTTCTACACTGATATTCTCCCGGGCCAGCTTGTCGGCAACCTTAAGGGCCTTCGGAACCATTGCTCCTATAGCAACGACGGTTACATTCTCCCCAGCGCGCTTGATGGCGGCTTGACCGAACGGCACCAGATGATCGCCGGCAGGAATTTCCTCGCGCTGGCGCCCCAGGGCGCCATGCTCAAAGACGATTACCGGATTATCGTCGCGAACCGCGCTCTTCAGCAGGCCTTTGACGTCGCCGGGGCTGGACGGTACGGCAATTTTCAATCCCGGCACGCTTAGGAATTGGGCATAGACCGTTTCCGAGTGCTGAGCTGCAGCGCCGCCCATCGCCCCATAAACGCATCGAAACGTTATCGGCAGCTTGGCCTGGCCACCCGACATATAGCGCAGCTTGGCCGCCTGATTGCAGACCTGGTCGAAAGCGCAGTAGAAGAAGCTTGCGAATTCGACCTCGCAAATCGGCCTTGTTCCTGCCATTGCGGCTCCCACTGCGGCACCGACAAAACCGGCTTCAGCGATGGGGGTATTACGTACGCGCTCCAGGCCGAATTGGTCGACCAGGCCCTTGGTGGCGCCGAAGGCGCTGAGCACCACGTCCTCGCCCATTACGAAGGTCAGCGGGTCGCGCTCCATTTCTTCACGTAATGCTTGATTGATCGCTTGCACGTATGTGGTCATCGCCATGGCTTCATCACCCCGAAAAAAGTCTTTGGGCTGTTTTCACTCAAAGGTAGACGTCTTCGTTTACCTCCGAAGGATCCGGCAGGGGGCTTTCACGGGCGAATTTGACCGCCGCCTCAAGTTCAGCCGCAGTTTCGTCTTCGACCTTCTTTAGCTCCGCCGTGCTGATCTTCCCGCCGCTTTCGGCTGCGAATTTCTGAAAGCGCACTAACGGGCACCGTGCCTTCCATTCATTGATCTCCTGCTCGCTGCGGTAGGCGCCGCTGCCCAAAAAAGCCTGCTCGCCAACGACGTGCCCTTCCCACCGATAGGTTTTGCATTCGAGCAACGTCGGGCCTTCGCCTGCGCGAGCTCGCGCCACCGCTTCACTGGCGTAGCGGTAGACCTCCAACACGTCATTACCGTCGACTACAAAGCCCGGTATTCCGTAGGCTTGCGCGCGAACCGCGATGTCCTTGACTGAAGTCACCGTCTGCATCGGTGTGAACTCGCCGAAGCCGTTGTTCTCGCAGACGTAAACAACCGGCAGCTTCCACACCGCCGCGAGATTCAGCGACTCGTGAAAGGTGCCTTCATTGGAGGCTCCATCACCGAAGAAACAGGCGGTTACGTCGTCGCGCCTGGCGATTACTGCTGCGAGCGCCGAACCGGTCGCGATCGGCAGTCCGGCGCCGACAATACCATTGGCGCCCAGGATGCCAAGATTGAAATCAACGATATGCATCGAGCCACCCTTGCCTTTGCAGTAGCCGGTGCGTTTTCCGTAGATTTCCGCCATCATTTCCGCCAGCTTGCCACCTTTGGCAATCAGGTGACCATGGCCGCGATGAGTCGATGTGATCCGATCAGTACTGCGCAGCGCCGCACAAACTCCGGCCGCGCTCGCCTCTTCGCCTATCGAGACGTGGACGAAACCAGGGATTTCGTTGGCAGTGGCGAGGTCCCGGATCCGGCCTTCGAACAGCCGAATCCGCGTCATCGTGCGGTACATTTCAAGCAGGAGGTCTTTGCCGATATCCATAATCCTTCATTTCTCCTTTATCCGTAGGGCACGAGTTCTGCCGGACCTTCAACTCGCCTGCACTGCTTTGATCCGTCCTCCGGCGCAACCTCAGAGCAGAGGAGTCGCGGAGACTGATCACGCGGTAATTTGCGCTTAACCCACACTAGGGTCAACAGCGCGAACAAGGCACGGGCGAGCAAAACCATCCTGGCCGAAATCTCGCGGAATGCTGCTGCGGCCGCGGCGATGCTGGCGGTGGTCGATTTTCAATTGGCGGAAGTGTAGGGTACCGGTTCATATTTCGTCTTGAAATCGAGGAGCAGCGAAGATGCGTTTGCGGCGGTGCGAACTATCAACCCCGGGCAGCAATGAGCGCATGATCGAGAAGGCTCTCGGCACTCACGCCGACATGGTGTTCCTCGATTTGGAAGACGCCGTGGCACCCAACCAGAAGGTAGAGGCGCGCGGCAAGGTCATCGAGGCGCTGCGCACGCTCGATTGGGGTAAAAAAACCCGCGCTTTCCGCATGAACAATATCGAAACCGAGTATGCCCACCAGGACGTGATTGAGGTGGTCGAGGGCGCCGGTGAGTACCTGGACACCATAATCGTGCCGAAAGTGAAGGCCGCACGCGATGTGTTCTGGGTTGATACATTGCTGACGCAGATCGAAGCACGGCTCAGGCTCAAGCGCCGCATCGGGCTGGAGGTGTTGATCGAAGAAGTGCAGGCGCTGATCAACGTCGAGGAGATCGCGCGATCGTCTTCGCGCCTGGAAGCGATTATTTTCGGACCGGGCGATTTCAGCGCATCCCAGGGGGTGCGAATGACTACGATCGGCGGCAGCATATCGAGCTATCCCGGCGACATCTGGCACTACGCGCGAAGCAAGATCGTGGTAGCCGCACGCGCAGCTGGAATTGATGCGATTGACGGCCCTTATGCCGATTTCCGCAATCCCGATGGCTATCGTGAAGAAGCGATGCGGTCAGCCACGATGGGCTTCGCCGGCAAATGGGCTATCCATCCGAGCCAGATCGAGATGGCCAACGAGATCTACTCTCCGACCAGGGAGGAGGTCGATCGCGCCCGTCGCCTGGAAGCCGCTTATGCCAAGGCGGAAGCAGAAGGGCTGGGTGCCGTCACGTTTGACGGCGTGATGATTGACGCGGCTTCGGTCCGCATCATCCGCAACACGATCGAGAAGGCAAATCTTATCGGGATGTGAACGAACGCGAGTGACTCACCAGCCGAACAACCGTCCTACTATGAAGGCGATCACCAGCACCAGGCCGAGTTCGAATTGTAATTGACCGGATCGGTTCATCGCCCGGTTATGGCTCTCCACGTCGGCGCTGCCGGATACAAGGCGAATCTGGTCGACCGCTCTGGGGACAGTTATAAGGACGGCCAGTGCGGGCCATGGCAGTACCCGTGCCAGCACCCCGGCGATGGTTGCGACATAGGCTCCGAGATCGGAACAAATTAGTTCGAGGGTCGCGGCATTGCGTCCGATCAGGACGGCGAAGGTGCGCTTGCCGTGCGCGCGATCGTTGTCGATATCGCGCAAATTGTTTGCCTGCAGCACGCCCGAGCAAAGAAATCCCATCGGCAGCGACGCAACGAGGGCGGCCGACGAAAAACTCAAGGCCTGCACATAGTACGCGCCCAGTACATAACCGGGCCCCATTAAGGTAAACACCATCAGGTCGCCAAGACCACGATAGGCGAGCTGCAACGGGGCTCCGGTGTAAAAATAAGCGCCTGCAACCCCTGCCGAACCCAGCACCAGTACCGGCCATCCGCAAACCTTGACGAGGATCAGGCCGAGCACAGAGCCCAATGTGAGAGCAACGATTCCGCCCCACCACACCTGCTCGGGACGCAACAAGCCCCGTTGAATCACCAGCCCTGGGCCGAAATTCTCGGGCGCATTCCAATCGGCAGAATCCGTACCGTTAATGAAGTCATAATAGTCATTGACCATATTGGCACCAGCCTGCAGTGCGACTGCTGCCAATGCCGCGGCCAGGTAGATCAATGGCGAGAAGAATCCATTTCGAAGTGCAGCGGCCGTTCCCACCGAAACACTCATGAACGGCATCGCCAGCGTCCACGCACGGCTTGCCTGCATCCATGTCGCAATCAGGCCCGGCCGTGTGACCCCGCCCTGAAAAGCTACGGTTCTCGTTTCGTCCATATCAATTTCCTGCCAAGTTCCTGGCCTTACTCCACCCTGGCTCAAGCAGGATGGCGGGGTTACGGTGTAAAAGCGTAAATCCGGCCGTCGGCCGGGACATAAAGATGTCCCTTTGACGCGACGATCGGGGCAAAATGACGCAAGCCACCGAGCGGGGGCTGTGGCCGGGTAAGCAGCGCTTTCCCATTGCCGCCCGCAAACGCGTGCAAACGATTATCGCCCTCGGCGCCGACTATCCAGACAATCGAATCCGAACGGCCGTCCGTGGTCGTCACGATAGGGGTGCCATTCCCGTCAAATGGGGCGCACCAGGCTACCGATAATGCCGGCTTCGGCGTGGTCGAGAGCTTAATCGCTATAATCGAACTCTCCGAGGCAGTTGCTGGACAGTTCGGGCTTGTGGCTGGGAATGCGATTAATGTATCGCGGTCAGATGTATCAAATAGCGCTGGCGCGGTTATGATCTCATGACTTGAAACTTCCATAGCTACCAATTCCCCCCCGAAGCCGCCCAGATTATCCCGGTTAAGCAGGTAGGCTTTGCCGTCTTTGCCGAGCGCGAGTACCAGATGCTTGATCTGCGCAGGCCCCTTCGAGTTGATCGGTAACGGAGCAGTTCCGCCCAGGTCGGCGTCGCGGCGGTCGAGCGTGCTCCAGTCGGACGGTGCGAAATAATCGCGAGCAGACGGTATGGGCTTGAGGCCGAAGCCCAGGCGGATAACCGCTTCGCCATCTCCCCATTGACCCGTCTCGAAAGTATTACCGGTGGCGACCAGCAGCGCCTCGCCGTCCGAAACCACGCCACCCACAGCCCAGATGCCGCCGCCCGGTGCACGCGTGTCCCACGCGGCAACGGCGTGGCCCTTGTCCAGACTGATGCCGACCACCCAGCCGTGATACTTGCCGCAATCGCCATAATTGCCACCATATGGCACGTAGAGGGTGTCGTGCATGACGAGGAGAGCGCCGCGCTGATTCTGGTCACTCGCAATAAATCGGCGGCCCTGGGCGGCCAGCGCATCGGCAACATTCAGCGGGAAGTCGGGCAAGGTTCGGCCATTTTCCAGCGACAATCCAAAGATGAGATGCTGCGGCCGATCTTTACTCGCGATCATTGCATCCAGGTAAATCGCGCGCCGCGAAGTATCAATTACCGGAGTTCCGGTGATACCGAGCGGATCGATATTGCCGCATGGCAGTGCCGCCGAAGGTACCGCCGGTCCGAGTGATCTCAGCCAGACGGGCCTGCCGGTCCCGGCATCCAGCGCCTCGACGATGTTATTCTCGGTGGCGACCACGAGAAGTTCGCCTCGCCCCGAGTTGAACAGTAACGGCTGAGCATAAACGTGCCCGTCGACGCGACCGTCGAAAGCAGGATCCAAATGCGTCGAGTGGGCACGCTCCAGCGTAAGTCCAGGCACAACATAGTTACCGCTGCGGCTGCCAGAGTCGTGATATTGCAGAACGGGTTGCGCCCACGCGGGCGCCGGAAAGCACATCACACCCGCCGGCATGCCGAGCAAAATCAACAGCGCAGCGATAAGAGCGTCGACGGCTACAGCAGTCACGCTCCTTTTCATGTTCTTGCTTTTTTGCGGCTCAGGCGCCCGCGGGGTTTGGACCGATAGTCGGGTCGCGGACCAGTACCCCGTCCGAATAAAGCTGACGGATCTGATCGTCGGGCATACTCAGATACTCATGCAGGACGCGCTCATTATCCTCGCCGAGGCGGGCCATGCGAATGTCCAGCCTGTCAGGCCAGGCCGAGAATTTTACAGGGACCCCTGGAATAGCAGCTTTGCCGAGCAAGGGGTCGTTGACCCAGCGCACGGTTTTGCGCTCATTCAGATGCGGGTGCTTGACTGCCTCATTAACCGTCAACACGGGCGCGCACGGCACGCGTTCCTTGTCGAGTGCCGCGATTGCGTCATCACGGGTCGGGAAACTCGCGAGCCAGTCTTCGATAATCTTCTGCAAGTCGGCATTGTTATCGCGCCGTCCCCGGGCAGTCTTGAACCGCGGATCGGTAGCGAGCTCCGGCATTCCCATCGCGCGAGCGAGCTGCACCCATTGGTGGCCGGTTGGAACGCAAAGGTACACGTACTGCTTGCCTCGATAGTGATAAATGCCGGTGGGACCGCCGCTGGGATGCTGAGAACCGCCGCGCGTCGGCTGGTACTTGTCGCCTCGGAGCGCTACTCGCGGCACGGAGTCTTCGTGCATATGGAAGTAAGTGTCGACCAGGGAAGCATCCAGATATTGTCCCTCGCCGGTCCGCTCACGATGCAGCAAGGCAAAACCGATAGCCATTGCTGAGGCGACGCCTGCTGAAACATCGCCAATGGCCATCGTGGTAACGGCCGGCGCCCGATCGGGCTCGCCAATGCCATCGGTGATTCCTGCATATGCCTGGCCGATATAGTCGTAACCGGCTTTGTCAGACAAAGGCCCGGTCTGACCACCCATGGATATTGAGCACATGATGATTTTTGGATTGAGCTGCTTTACCTGCTCGTAGCCGAAGCCCATGCGCTTGATGACGCCGGGAGCAAAATTCTCGACAAGTACGTCGAATTTCGGAACCATCGCGCGGACCAGCTCGCGTGCCTGCGGCTTTTTCATATCAATCGCGAAGCTGAGCTTGCTGTGGTCGTGTTGCAAGTAATAGCTGCTGACGGTGGTGCCTTTATGTTCCGGCTGCTGCGGCTTAAGCCCTCCGGCGCGGACCCGGTCGCCATCCGGCGCCAATTCCAGCTTGACTACCTCGGCGCCCATTTCGCCTAGCAGCCGGGTGCAGGTTGGGCCGGCGACGAATTGAGTAAAGTCCAGCACACGATACCCCTCAAGCATTCGTGGCATATTCGGCATTAATCGAACCTCCATTCCAACCGTGGACACTGCGCACGCGTCCCCGCGACGAAATATAAAGCCATTCAAGTCCCCCACCTCCGATGAGGTGAGTTACGGTGCCTTCATTTCGTTGGGTGTTTTAGGCGCCACTTCAGAGTAAATCACGGCCCGTCAGCATGGCATAGAGACCTGACAGAGACCAACCCCGCACCATTTTAAACCGGGGGCACGCTCCCGCTGGCCTCGGTTGCTCCGACCGATCGAACAGCGATGCATTACAGCGAGGGCGATCCTATTATCAGTAACAGCGCAAGAAGATTAGCGGTTAGTCCTGGCTAGCCAGCGTGTTCTTCAAAAGGTAATGAAAGGCCTTGGTCCGATCTTCCGCGGGGTGATTGGCGAGCATATCGAGCAAACCCGCACGAAACTCGCAGGTCGCAGGTGAGCCATTCCTCATCTTCATTTTCGCCAGCGTCTGTTGATCGTCCGGAGTAAGACTTGCCAGGGTAGCTCGTTGTTGGGCCGTGAGTTTAGTATTGCATTCGTCCGCGTGCCCGATTGGTGCCATTAGCATCGAGAGCGACAGGAATGCCGCGAGCAATGGGAATTTCATCTGTGCCTTCATCTGCAATCTAGCAACTTCGCTCCGTTGTTCCTCTGGAACACGCGGATGTCATTCAGTGCTAACGCTAAGCGGTTAGATCGGTGCACGCAAGGCGATTTTGAAGCTGGGCAACGCCGGGCCGGAGTGAGTTCCAGTGATCAACGTTTTGCCTCTAAGGAGTGTCACAACATTTGCAGTTTGGCAAATTCCCGGACTTCTGGCTTCGATAATCACATCGGGCTATAGAAGAGCCCGAGGGAGGAAAATGCGCTCGCAGATCTGGGACAGAGCTCCCTTAATTCACAATACCCAGGCGTTCATCGAACACCTGGGCAGGTTGGAGGCGCAAGGGTGCCGCTGGTTAGTCATTCCACTCGACGCGGCTGAGTTGCCTGGAAGCTTCAAGTGCAGCAAGTGCAACAGTGATACAGGCTTGGCGGCTTTATATTCTATCGCCGCCCACATAGCCTTCGAGAAAGAGGTCCTGCGATCTATTGAGGCCAGCCGTTCAGAAGCTGAATATGAGCTTCAACTTTCGCGGATTATCGAAGAAGAGGCGACGCCGATAGTCTGCGACACCTGCTGCCCGCGGGGAACGCCTCATCGCCACGACCTCAACCACGCGTTTTAGCTGCGACTTAATTGAATCAATTCACCGATCCCAGGCTGCTCTCCAGACGGTGATAACCTTGTCATGGCAACCGTGACGAGCGTTCTGCGCTCGCGGCGAACCTTCAGCGTTGCGCCGATTTCCAGTTCACTCATCCAGCAAGACTTCTGAAGCTTCATTGTGCAGCGGCGGCTGGTACTCGTGCTCTTTAACCGCCGCCGCCACGGAACCAGGGTCAAGTCGGACTAGTGGTGTAGGCTTCAAGGCGGTAGCCGTCGGGGTCGATTACGAATGCCGCGTAATAGTCGTCGCCGTACTCCTTGCGCAGCCCCGGTGCCCCGTTATCGCGTCCTCCTGCCGCTAAGGCCATTCGATGGAAACCGTCGACCTCGGATCGCCGAGCCGCGCCGAAACAGAAGTGCAGTCCCGATTCCTGGTCGGGGGGCACTGGATGTGGGGATGCCACTACACAAAATTCGGGAGA
>JAMXLL010000364.1 GCA_024281015.1 Candidatus Binataceae bacterium | reverse complement strand
TCACGCGCTACAGCGCATCAGCCCGTTGAAAACCGCGCCGACCTGACAGGTGCTCCCTCCCGCGCGAGCGGGTTCGTTCTTTGCCGCAAAGGTGTTTCCGACAAGTAGCGGCAGGTGAACCAGTAGATGAGAAAGGTCGACCTCTTAAAGGGCTGCGTTGACCGCTGTTACCTTCAAGCGCTGAGAAACGCTTAATTACCAACATTTCTGAAAATCGCGCGCAGTTTCCGAGGCGGAGCATTTTCTGAGCCTCTCGGAGTGCAGCCCGGTTTTCCTTGTAAGGATCCGTTGGGCGGCTTGGGTGTCTTGCTGAGGAAGTCGCGCGATGCGTCAACTATCACGGATAAATTCACCATATTTCGAAGTATACTTCGAGGTTGCTTAGTAAGATATTAGATCTCTGCGCAGCGGCCCGTGAGCACGGCTTGGTTGGCTATGGAGAGGCCTCTCGATTTTGATGTGATGGGGCGCAGCGGCTGGGTGATCGCCGGAGTGTTGAGCCCGATTAGTGCCGCGGTCGTCGGGATCGCAGTGGCCGCCATAGTTGGCGCCGTTGAGACCTGCGCTGTTTGCGCAGAGCATTTAGCGCGGCAAACGCGCTCCGCCGTTTAGCCGATGAGCGAACGCCTAATCGCTTTCGTACATCAACCCCAGAACATAGTCGTGCCGCCTGTCAATCAGGCCGACGGCGTCGCACTGTGGACCGATCGGATGGCGCGCGGCCTACGGAAGGATCACTCAATCGTCTGCTATTCGCGCCGCGGCCCTGGCCAACCGGAATCATCGGTATTTCACGGGATCGAGTATAGGCGGATCGGTTGGGGATATGATCGGTATCTGAGGGCTGGTAGGGCACTCGACGAGCTCGGTCTGCTCCCACCGCAGCGCAGCTTCTTCGCCTCCGCCTTGTACTTCCGTCATTATGGCCAGCAAGTCGCCACGGACCTACAATCGGTTGGAGCTGAGATTATTCACGTACAGAACTTCTCGCAGTTCGTGCCTTGGATCAGACGGCGTAATCCGCGAGCCAAAGTTGTCCTGCATATGCACGCCGACTGGTTGGTCGAGCTAAATCGGCGGTGGCTGCGACCACGCCTCGAGGCTGCCGACGCCATCGTCTGCTGTAGCGGCTACTATGCGAACGGCATCCGAGGGGCCTGGCCGCAGTTCGGGAGCCGGATCCACGTGGTCTACAACGGCGCAGCTCCAGAAGAGCTTACCGAAATCGGCGAGAGATCCCCCAGGTTAGAGGAGTCCCGCCGGATCTTATTTGTGGGGCGCGTGGTCCCGGACAAAGGGCTGCACATCCTGATCGAGGCGTTCAACGGCTTGGTCGAGGAGCTTCCATACGCCGAACTGGCTATTGTGGGGCCGATTCCTATGATCGCCAGAGCCTCGCTCGCTATACATACTAGTACCGAACCGATGGTGAGAGAACTGGCGAAATTCGGTGGCGCCCGGTTTGACAGGTACCTTCGCAGTTGTCTGACTCCAGCGGCGGCAAAACGCGTGACCATCACTGGAGAAGTCTCCAGAAAGGAGTTATTACACCATTACCGCGACTCGGATCTGCTGGTATTGCCGTCTATTCTACCGGAAGGGTTCGGCATACCTATTGTGGAAGCGGCCTGCTGCGGGATTCCCACGGTCGCGACACGCAGGGGCGGCATGCCCGAAGTCATCGTCGACGGCGAGACGGGGTGCCTGGTTGAAGCAGGCGATGCGGCGGGGCTGCGCGCCGCCATGGGTAATCTGCTGAAGGATGATGCCCGACGCCGCAGAATGGGTCAGGCAGCACGTGCTCGCACACTAGAGCTTTTCACCTGGAGCAAGATCGCCAAGCAACTCCGCGACGTATACAAAGGATTGTAAGCGCGGTAAACATTGGGCGTTTTTTCCCAGACTAGAAATTCTAACGGGGCCCGGTAGAAGCTGCCATCTCGGTGATCTCGCGCATCGGCTTGGGCTGGCCCTTCTCGATAAAAGGCTACTCAGCTGCGGGACGTTGCCCGTGAGCAGTGGTCTTTAGCTTACCATCCTGGCTGCCGGTGTCGGGAGCACACTCTCGAGCAAATCGGCGAGGCGTTGCGACACCACGTCCCACGAGAAACGTTCCACCACTTGTTGTCGGCCGGCGTCGCGGATGGCACGCGCAAGCGCGGGATTGTCGAGCACCTGGCCGATGGCCACCGCCAGTTCCTTGGCCTCGCCCCGTGTCACCAATATCCCAGTTCTCCCATGCGATACATATTCCGGAATGCCGCCGCTGTACGTCGAGACGACCGGCGTTCCACACGCCTGCGCCTCGAACGTCGGCAGCCCCGACGGCTCATTCCAGACCGACGGGAACACCAGAGCTGCCGCGCGGCGATAGAAATCAATCGTGCCGGTATTGAGAACCCTGCCGTGTAAAACGATCCGATCATCGCCAGCTGCTTCGGCGGCAAGGTCGCCCAGATAGCTTCGGTCCCTTAGAATGAGTTGCCGCCATATCATGGCGCAAAGCCCGGCACCGAAAAATGCCTCCAGACTTGCGCTGGCTCGGTCTTGTAGGTCGAGGGAGAGGTAAAGATAGTGCAGCGCATTCGAAGCACCGACGATATCCAAGCGAAGCCGGGGACGGCTCTCGGCCAGAATTTTAAATGCTTGGATCAGAACGTGAACCCCCTTTTCCGGTGATAGTCGTCCAACATACAAAAGACGCTGGGTTCCGTCGCTCCGCGGGGGAAAATCCTGCATCGGGCAGAAGCGGTCGGTGTCGACCCCGTCGTATACGGTATGACACCGCCCCGCGACCGCCGGGAACCGGGTGCTGATCTTCTCAGTGATATAGTTGCTACAACCGATGATCAAATCGACTTTGCGCAGGCGGCACTCGCTGGCCGGCGTCGCGAACTGCGTCAACCACTCGCAATGCATACTTAGGCAGATCTTCACCGATGGATTAAACAGCTTGATAATGGAGGCAAATTGAAGAAAATTGTGCACAATGACGATGTCGCATTTTGAGACCCTGATACTAAGCGCTACCCGCAACGCATAAAACGGATGATAAAAGTAGGAGAACAGATAATTGTTGCGCGTTTTGAGATAACATGCGACAATTCCGAGAAAAATTTCGACAAGCCCCTGAGGTATCTGCAATACTCTTAAGCGCTTGAACCGGATGGTGTCACCGTCGACTGCCGACTTTTTTAGTCCGGGCCCGCGCCGCCCATATATAGTGACATATGAATTGCGGGCGAGACGACGCGCAAGCTGGTACGCGATGATTACGATCGAGCTGCCGCTTTGCGGCGCCACATTGTCCCAGGGCTGGCAAACAATAGCAATTCTGCGAGTCCGTGCCATGCGGTGAGCAGTTTCACGTATGCCGGAAATTGCGGCGACACTAACGAGATACGTCGTGCTCCAGGAAAGCATCCCCATCGTCAATCAAACCGTCCCTGGGGAGGGCAGCACGAATAATCAGCCCATGTCATCCTATATAACGGATCATCGACAAGACCGATCACCGCAAGCTCCGAATCAACTCTGCGCAAGCGCCGCACAGTGAACAGCGCTGCCGCTGACCTCACTACCAGGCGATGAGAAATGTAACTTGACCAGCGGCACCCGGCCAACATTAGTCGAAACTGGTGGCATGATCAGTTCGGGATCATCGGTCCATTCGTTGGAATCCGCATTGCGGTTAGTTTCAGGGTCGCAATTTTCGGTCCTCCTGAAAGTGCTCCTCTGCTTCATTGGACTAACCCTGACGCACCAGGACCTCCGCGAGGCTTCAATGGGCTCCGGCACTGCGGGGATTAATTCGCACGGCTGCCCGTAAATGGTTCGCCGCCCCGCTGAGCTTGCCCTCTTGAGCGAGAGCCAGACCCCACTGGTATTGCACCTGCTCCGAATTGGAATCGACTTGCACTGCCTATCGGAAATGAGTGGCGGCCTCAGCCACTGACCCTGCTTCTTCAAAAGCAGGCC
>JAMXLL010000363.1 GCA_024281015.1 Candidatus Binataceae bacterium | reverse complement strand
GCGGTAGCCAAAGACGGGGACATCCTCCTGGAGTCGTCCCTGCTCACAGCCCCAGCGGACTGCGCGTCTCCGCCATCTTCGCCAGCACCACGCAGAGAAGCCGAGGCCCTCGCCAGTCATCGGCCGTTACACGTCCCAACATGCTCGCCCGGTTCTGCATACTTACGAACTGCAGTCTATTGGGGGTCCGCTTCCAAAAATCTCCCTGTGAATTAAGTCTCGCAACAGATACGCGATTTTGGACCGATAGTTGAAGCATGAGCAGTCAGCAAGAGCCGATTGATCGAAACGTGGGGTGGATTCCTTGATGCACACGATCGATGGTGCCCGATGCTTTCAAGCAATGGTGCCGATGCGCGATGGCGTTCGATTGAACACGTTCGTCTATCTGCCGCAGGAGGGTGGGCCGCGGTTCCCAGTGATCCTGCACCGTATCCCTTATGGCATCACCACGCCGCCAGGCCAGCACATCACTGATTGCACAAAGGGCTGGCTTCCGGATCCTCGCGCTCCACTGCTCGGCGCCATCTTGCGAGGCTGGCGCGAGATCGTCCGGCGCGGATACGCCGCGGTCTACCAGGATTGCCGCGGACGTTATGGCTCGGAGGGCGAGGACCATGCCTATGGTGACGATGCGGCCGACGGCTTCGACACGCTTGAATGGATCGAGAGTGAGCCATGGACCAATCATCGCGTTGGCCTCTCAGGATCGTCAGCGGGAGCTACGACTGCGCTCGCCGCGGCGTCTCAGCGTCATCCCACGGCGCGTGCATTTTTCGCTCAGGTCGGCGGATCAAGCATCTACGACGACGTAGTTTACGAAGGTCAATCAATAGAAATGGAGCGATTATGGCTATGGGTCGCGGGAAACATCGCAGGCCTGTCCGCCTCCCATCGCGATGGCGTGGCGCGGCGGTTTGGTCTCAATGGCGCCGAACTGGCCGCGGTGACCGCGTCGGCGCTCGCGCGCACCGCGGCATTGAACGCCGCCCGGCAAGCAACTCCGCCTTTCATCGAATCTGCCGAATGGATGCACCTGCCGCTAATCGGCTATCCGGATTTCTCGATAATGCAGCCGCATCTCGATGAAATTCTGCGCCACCCAGCCCCGGACGAGTTTCGCTCGCGACACAACTTTCGCTCGACAATCGATATCCCCGGTTTCCACGTCACGACGTGGTTCGACATTTTCCAAACCAGCGTAATAGCCGCCTTCAAGCAACTCCACGCCAGCGTCGGCAACCAGCGATTATGGATTGGACCTCACAATCACTACTTCGTATATGAAACGAATTTCTGGCCACGCGATCCGTACTTTGAATGGTTTGACCATTGGCTCAAGGACGAGCATACGCGGATTATGGATGAGCCGGCGGTTTTTTATTCGCCGCGAGCCTGGATTGCCGAGCTGAAAACTTATGTCCCCAATGACTGGCGGCATGGGGATAACTGGCCGCCGCCGGGCACCGTTCACAAGAAGTTTTATCTGACCGGAGATGGACGCCTGACCACGGACGGTCCCGGGGGCGAGGTCAGACGCTATGTTTATGATCCCAACCGGCCGATTCCGACATTCGGTGGCCGAAATATGTTGATTGAAACCGGACCGCGCGATCAGCGCATTGTGCAAGCGTTGCCCAATTATGGCCTCAGCTATCGAAGCAAGATACTTGACGAGGACTTGACGATAGCTGGTTCCGTGGATGTCACACTCCACATTCAATCGAACTGTCGTGATACGGATTTTGTAGCGAAGTTAATTGAACTGCACAGAGACGGCCGTGCGATGCTGCTTATGGATGGAGTGGTACGGGCGATGTATCGAGATAGTGCGGCCGGACCGCAGCACCTCGAGCCAGATCAGGTCTATCCACTGACTATTCATCTCGGCGACGTCCATCACACGTTCAGCGCCGGCAGTTGCCTCCAGGTGGACATCACCAGCAGCAATTTTCCGCGCCATGTTCGAAATACAAACAGTGGTAACCCCATTCTGGCAAACGACACTGCAGTGGACATCCGGGTCGCGACCAATGTGGTCTACCATCGCGCAGGACATCCGTCGTTCCTCACACTCCCGGTGCTGCTGGCCTCTCGCGGAAGCAGCCGATGAAGCTTTCGCCGCTGGCACTGCTGCCTAAGTAGGTTCGGACATCAAACGAGCGAGGCCGGGCGACTTCAATACACGCCAGGGAGAAGCGGCCGGCCAGTTTAGGTGCGAAGCTATGCGATCATCGACCAAGCGTTGATCAATCCAAGCGATTCGCCCGCGGCTCGTTCCCACAGACGCTGAGCCCACATTCGCCGAATTCACCAAACCGCACCAATCTTGCCGAAGACGCAACGAATCGCTAAATCCTTGCGATTATGACCAAATGCGATTTGTGCGAACTGAAAGAATACACTCCGTGGTACGCGAGTTTCACCCTGCCGTTCAGGTTCACACTGCTCGATTGCGATTCGTGCGATACTCCGATGGCGGTCCTTGGGGAGCATCGCAAGACACCGACTGAGGCTGAACGAACTTTCATGATAGAGGCGCTCAGCCTGATTGGCCGCACCAAATATGGAGAGGGCGAATTCATCATCGATGATGTTATGCGCCAGATTCCTGACCACTGTCATATCCATGTGCGCCCCAAGCGATGGAGGATGACGTAATTGCTGCTCATTTGTCCTTTAAAATAATGGTTTATGGAAATATTATTTTGCACGTGACGATAGAAAAAGAAGGGTTAGGGGCTCTTCGTCACCTGTATCCTCTTGGAGAGAGCTTAAGAATCTGATATATGCGCTGTTGCCGCCAGTTGTGGCCCGCTTTGCGGGCTCGAGGAGCACGATTGGCGGGTTTGGAAGTACCTTCGGTTTTAGGGAGGATGTCGGGGGAAATGGCGACTGGTGTTGTTAAGTGGTTTAGCCCCAAAAAAGGTTACGGCTTCATCACTATGGATGATGGTCAGGAAGTTTTCGTACATTATAGCGCGATCGACGGAAATGGCTTCCGTTCACTCGACCAGGGTGACGAAGTCAAGTTTGAAGTTGCTCAGGGGCCCAAGGGTCTGCAGGCCTCCAAAGTCATGCGTGCCTGATTCGCGGGCTGGTGTGCCGAGTGTTCGCCGGTGCGCGCCTCCACCGGAGTGATGCGCGGCAGGATCGTCGGTCCACTCGACGATTTCTGAAACCGCCTTAGTCATCTCGGATTAGCAAGGCACAGCCAGCTGCTGTACATCATATCGGCCCATTCCGTAGACTATCTCCGTTTGTTGGCCAAGCCCGAGGGCTCCCCCGGTGGAGCAAGCCTGTGGCTGGCAACGGCCGTTACGGTTATAGCCTTTAGCTGCAGTAGATGATGGATAAGGCGCATCGGAAAACGCAGCCGGCAAGGAGTGTCAACGGTGGGATTCAGAGGACTTTTTAGGCGCAGCGTCAATCAGCTGGTACGGCATCTAGGAGTAGAGATTGTTGCCAGCCATTTACTTTATGATTGGCAACGCGAGCCCATCTATGGATCGGCGTGGCACGACGCGCCTTTGCCTGCCGGCGCTGAGCAATACCTTAGGATGGATAATGCCAAACTTGTCGAGCTCCAGCAAAGATATCGCCGGTTCGATTCGGCCGTGAGCATCCCTTCGCTTTGGAGCGACGAATATGTGCGGCCCGATGACTTACTGCATTTCCGCGGTGACAACGCATGGGTCTGGCAGCTACGAGGCAAAAACACCAACATTGTGGCATACGCGCTCACCCTTTATTACCTGCGCTCAATCGATAGATTGGGACTGCATGACAAGCTAACTGAGGACGAGAAGTTTGGGAATTTTACCTTCACGATTGGCGGACGCCGCGTATCTCGTGACTTGCTGGATTCGATAGGGGAGATCTATTTTCTTGATCGGGTTGGAATCGCCACACGCCCGGGACTTCGAGTGCTCGACATCGGAGCCGGATATGGTCGTTTGGCGCATCGGATGCTAGCGGCGCTCCCCGGGATTCGCACCTTCCTTTGCACAGATGCGGTTGCCTTATCAACATTTGTAAGCGACTACTATCTGCGCTTCCGAGGGCTGCAAGAAAGGGTGCGGGTGGTTCCGTTGGACCAGATAAATGAAGTTCTACTTCAGTCTCCTATCGATGTTGCGCTGAATATTCATAGTTTCTCGGAATGCCGTACGGAAGCAATCGAGTGGTGGGCAGCGTTGCTGAGTAAACATCAAGTACCTGAATTAATGGTAGTTCCGAATCCTGGTGGCGGGACAGGTGAACGCTTGCTTACCAACGATGGTCAAGCATTCGAGCCGATTCTCGAGCGGCATGGGTATAGAACCGTGTTCAAAGAGCCGAAATTCCTTGATCCGGTAGTGCAGGAATACGGTCTTCAGCCTACTTGGCATCATCTGTTGAAATTGCAATAGGCGATTTATGCGAGCTTCAGAAACTCGCCCCTCTCCTTGGTGCTCGATGCCTTATCCGCGAGCTTGAGGAGCTGCCGCCGAAACCAGTCGATCTGCCTCTCTAGATTTCCATCCGCGGGGAGTCCCTGAGCATGCGGTGACGTTGGCTCCAACGCTCGGGATGTTCTCTCGACCATGCTTCGAGGTGTGCTGGCATAGCCATGCACTATGGTTGCCGCGATGCTGGAGGTCGGTCACTTACCAACTAGGGT
>JAMXLL010000362.1 GCA_024281015.1 Candidatus Binataceae bacterium | reverse complement strand
TTCTGATCGAAGTCGGGGGAGGATTCAAAATTCGCGAGATGCTCTAACTGTTCGCGTTTGACGCCGAGCCTCAATGCCATATTCCAGTGATGAACGAATTCATAATCGGCGCCCGTTAACCGACCCACAGTTAGCAGCGCCAGTTCGCGCAATTTTGGGTCGAGCTGAGTGCCATTGCGAAGCTCGTTTGCCAGATCGACAAAACGGCGCAGCAGATTGGGGGCGTGAGCGATTGTTCGATGAATATTGCCGGGCTCGGTCCCACGCACTTTGACGAAATCGTCCCAGATGAACCTGTCACCTTCGGACAAATCGTTGCGGGTGAGATAAGGCAGCTTCGCCATGATTGTCCCCTGTCAAAACATCTAGGGCGTGGTCGGTACGTGGATGACGACCATGTCGCATGCCTTTTTTCGGAAAGCGCTACACCTGTTTAAGCAAACAGCATCTCGGACATCGCGCCGCCGGGGGGCATCATGGGCATCACCGCTTCCTCCTTGGGAATGACGATATCGATCAGCACCGGTCCGGGGGTGGCGAACGCTTCTTTCATTTTCGCCGCCAGTTCGGACTGCCGCTCAATGCGAAAACCCCTGGCGCCATATGCGTCGGCGAGCTTGACAAAATTCGGCACCGACATCGCCGAGTAGGAGTAGCGCTCCTGGTAGAACTTCTCCTGCCATTGGCGCACCATGCCCAGGAAATAGTTGTTTAAAATGATCACCTTGATGTCGACGCCGTATTGCACCGCGGTGCCCAATTCCTGAATATTCATTTGAATTGAGCCGTCCCCCGAGACCACCACCACGGTGCAGTCAGGAGCGGCAAACTTGGCGCCGATTCCGGCCGGCAAGCCGTAACCCATGGTTCCCAATCCGCCGGACGTCAGCAAAGAGCGGGGCCGCTCGAACGGAAAAAGCTGAGCGATCCACATCTGATGTTGGCCAACGTCAGTTGCGATGATGCAATCGCCTTTGGTCAGGTTGTGTATCTCCTCGATCACGTGCATCGGTGCGACCGAATCGCGCTCGCGTTCTTTGCCATTTTCATAAAGCGGGCGTTCGCGTTTCCATTCGAGGATCTGCCGGTGCCAGTTTGCCCAGTCGTGTTTCTTCCGGCCGAGCGATTCGCGCTCTCGCACGATGGCCAACATATCGCGGAGAATACTTTTGATATCGCCGACGATTGGAATGTCGACCCGCACGTTCTTTGAGATGGAAGACGGATCGATATCCATGTGGATGATAGTTTTGGCCTTCGGCGCGAAATCCGCGATCCTCCCTGTAACGCGGTCATCGAAACGTGCACCGACCGCAATCAAACAATCGGTGTTGCACACGGCGGTGTTGGTCCCGTACGAACCGTGCATTCCCAGCATTCCCAGACAGAGCGGATCCGAGGCCGGAAACGAACCAAGACCCATCAGCGTCTCACATAGCGGGATGCCGAGGCCGCGCACCAGTTGCACCAGTTCGGGTGCCGCACCTGACCATTGCACGCCACCGCCGACATAGAATAATGGCGTATCGCTCTGTTCGATGGCGTCAACTGCCCGCTCGAGCTGGCGAGGATTACCTTTGATCGTCGGCTTGTAACCACGCAGCTCGACTCGCTCCGGATAGCTGAAGCGAGATTGGGCCTGTTGAACATCTTTCGGAACATCGACAACGACGGGCCCTGGCCGTCCGCTGCCTGCGATATAGAAAGCCTCCTTGATGTAACGGGCGAGGTCGCGTACATCCTTGACCAAAAAATTGTGCTTGGTGCAGGGTCGCGTAATGCCGACGATATCGGCTTCCTGAAAGGCATCATTGCCAATAAGGGACGTCGACACCTGCCCGGAGATGACCACCAGGGGCGTTGAATCCATGTACGCATCGACAATGCCCGTCACGGCATTAGTGGCGCCCGGCCCGGAAGTCACCATCACGACCCCAGGCCTGCCACTGACCCGCGCGTACCCTTCCGCCATGTGCGTTGCGCCCTGCTCGTGACGAACCAGCACATGGTTGAGTTTGGAATCCAGGAGAGCGTCGTAAGTCGGCAGAATAGCACCACCAGGATAGCCGAAGATTACATTGGCGCCTTCCGCAATGAGGCTCTCAATAATTATCTGGGCACCTGTAATCTTCTTCATTCGCCATCCTCGCCAGGCCTGCTGGCCACCTTTTGAATAAATGAAAGTTTATAATACCGTACAATCAGCCGCCCAAGTCCCGCAAGCAGCGTGGCGGAAGTCCGTGAAACAGGTGTGTCGGAAGGAGCCACAGTCCTGCACTTCTGACACGGTTGCGTCTCAGGATCTGATCGCCTATAAGGGCCGTATACTCAATGGCAGAAGCGGGCACTAGTTTGCACCCGGCGCCCGTGTTCGACATTCTTGAGCGGGCACGGGCAGGCGAGCCGCTCGATGAACTGGATGCAGTCCGGTTGATCGAGTGTTCGGACGGGGAATTACCTTCGGTACTGCGATCGGCGGCAGAGTTGCGCGATCGCGGCAAGGGCCGCGAGGTTACCTACTCGCGTAAGGTCTTCCTGCCAGTTACCAACTTGTGTCGCGATCGGTGCACTTACTGCACGTTCCGCAAGGACCCGGGCGACCCGGGGGCCTGGACGATGACGCTGAAGCAAATTGCGCAGTGGTCGCGACGTGGACGCGAAATGGGTTGCAAGGAAGCCCTGATGTGCCTCGGTGACAAGCCCGAACTGGCATTTCGCGATTACCGCGACTTGCTGGCAGAGCTTGGTGCCCGCAGCACCACCGAATATGTGGTCTCGGCCTGCCGGGTCGCGCTGCAAGAAGGCCTGCTGCCTCACACCAATGCAGGAATCATGACTCGTGAAGAGATGCGTGAGCTGCGGCCACTCAATGCCAGTATGGGGCTGATGCTGGAAAACATCTCCCCGAGGCTGCGCCAGCGCGGTGGCGTCCATCAGTGGGCTCCTGATAAAGATCCAGCGCTACGCATGCGAATGTTGGAGGAGGCCGGGGAGCTGCGAGTCCCGTTTACCACCGGTATTCTGCTTGGTATCGGCGAGAGCGCGGCGGAAAGGGCCCAAAGCCTCTTCGCCATTGGCCAATTGCACCAGCGTTTCGGCCACATCCAGGAGGTGATAATTCAGAATTTCCGCGCAAAACCTGACATCCCTATGGCTGAGGCCCCGGAGCCCGGTACCGGCGAAATGGCCCGGGCGATCGCAACGGCGCGATTGCTGCTGGGCCCAACAATGAATGTGCAGGCGCCGCCTAATTTATCTCCGCACGAAATCGAACTTTTCCTTCAAGCAGGGATCAATGACTGGGGCGGTATATCGCCGCTTAGCAAGGATTACGTCAATCCCGAGGCACCATGGCCGCACCTTGAGGCATTGGCGAACCGCTGTGCGCGGGCCGGCTTTCACCTAAAACAGCGGCTCGCGATTTACCCCGAATATATCAACGCGGAGTGGGTCGATACGGCGATGATGCCGGCGATCACCCGGTTTTCAGACGAGCTTGTTGGAGGTCTGACGTGAACCTCGAGGAACTGCGCCGCTACGCAAATGAAGTTGAAGCGGCGCCGCTAGGCGCGTTGATGGATAAGACGTCAGCTGCGGTGCGCGCAGCGCTTAAGCATGCGCTCGCACTTCAGGAACTGACACCCGATGAAGGACTGCTGCTCTACACCGCGCAAGGAGACGATCTGCGCGCAACCATGAAATGCGCGGATTTAGCCCGAGCAGAAGACGTTGGTGATGAAGTCACCTATGTCGTAAACCGTAATATCAATTTCACTAACATTTGCTTTGTGGGATGCCAGTTCTGCGGTTTTAAGCGCCAAAAATGGGAATCCGACGCCTACGATCATTCAGATGAGGTCATCCTGACTAAAGTGCGCGATGCGGTGGCGCGGGGCGCCACCGAAATCTGCATGCAGGGCGGTATCAATCCCGATATGCCGCCTTTCAAGTACCGCGATTTGCTGGTGACAATTAAAGCGGCCTTTCCCGAAATCCACATTCATGCGTTTTCGCCGATGGAAATCATGTATGGGGCGCGGCGCACCCAAATGGATTATCCCGAATACATCGGAATGCTGCACGAGGCCGGTCTCGGCTCCATTCCCGGCACGGCAGCCGAGATCCTGGATGACAGTGTCCGCGAGGTGCTCAGTCATAAGAAGGTCGATGTGGCAACCTGGGTTGAAATTATTTCGACCGCTCATGCTCTGGGCGTACCCACCACCTCGACGATAATGTACGGGCACATGGAGAGCCCTCGCCAGGTTGTCAATCACCTGAACATAATTCGCAGCATTCAAAAGCAAACTAGCGGCTTTACTGAATTCGTCCCACTGCGCTTCATTCACGAGAATACGGTTTTGTTTCGCAAGGGCCTGGTCTCGCCGCCGCCAATCGGTTTGCTCGATTTTCAGATGTATGCCTTTTCACGATTGTTCCTGCGCGGATGGATCAAAAACCTCCAGACTTCCTGGGTCAAATTGGGTGTGGAGTTGGCGGCGATAACACTGAAAATCGGATGCAATGATTTTTCCGGCACGTTGATGGAGGAGAGCATTACTGCTCAAGCCGGTGGCACCTCTGGTGAATTCGTCCCAGTGGATTTGATTGAAGAAAAGGTCGGCGAGATCGGTCGCGTTGCGGTCGAGCGCAGTACAACCTACAAAAAGCTATACGGACGCAAAGCCCCTAATGGCGCGCGGCCGATTTCCGTTCCCGACAGGAGCGCTGCGAGCCATCCCGGCTGAGGCAAACAGCCCCGGTAAACGGGCCGCAAATCCAGCGGGCCTCGTCTCGACCAAAGAGCCTGAAAAGAGGCCATCACCCAGGGTCACGGTCCTGGCCGGGGGTGTGGGTGCAGCCAAATTCATTCGCGGACTGCTTCACCGCGTTGCCACCCAACGCGTCACGGTGATCGTTAATACCGGGGACGACGAATATTTTTACGGTCTGCACGTCTCGCCTGACCTCGACACGATCAGCTATACCCTGGCCGGGATAGTAAATCGCGCCAACGGCTGGGGCCGCGCAGGCGAGAGCTTCCGGGCATTGGAAGCACTTGGACAATTTTATGGTAAGCCCTGGTTCAACCTTGGCGACCGCGACCTTGCGACCCACCTATATCGAACCGAACGGTTGCGGAGCGGCGCGTCATTAAGCCAAGTGACTGCCGAAATTACGCGACGGTTGGGTGTCAAGGCCAAGGTGTTGCCAATGAGCAACGACCGGGTCCATACACACGTAAAGCTTAAGGGGAAGCCTGCACGGCCGTTTCAGGAATATTTTGTTAAGGGACGGGCCAGGGGGGCTATCGAATCAATTGAACTGCGCGGCATCGAAACGGCACGGCCGGCCAACGGCGTGATCGCAGCAATTACCGGTGCCAAAGCGATAATCCTGGCGCCGTCCAACCCATTCGTTTCCCTGGGTCCCATCGTTCAGCTCCGCCAGGTACGCGAAGCGCTCAAATCGGTGCGGCCGCGGGTTGCGGCGATAAGCCCGATCGTGGGCGGCAAATCGGTCAAAGGTCCGGCCGATGCAATGATGCGCGGACTCGGCCATGAGGTTTCACCTCTGGGAGTGGCGCGGCTATATCAGGATTTTATTGGCACATTTGTGCTGGATCGGTTGGACCGGCATTACCTGGAATCAATTCGGCAGCTTGGTATAAGAGCTGTAGCAGCGGATACCATTATGGATACCCCGGCTAAAGCGGCCCGGTTGGCCGGCGCGGTTCTCGGGTCCCTCGGGGTATAGGTTCTGGTATGACGCGCTGAAAGCGGGTCCAGTAACAATGCCCCCTCTTACCCTGACTGCGGTGGAAGGACTCCCAATGGTCCAGGCAGGCGACGACCTCGCCCGCCTGATTGTAGATGCGCTCACCTCAATGGGTTTGGCGCTGCAGGATGGTGACATTCTGGCAGTTTGCCAGAAGGTCGTCTCCAAAGCCGAAGGCCGGGTGGTCAGCTTGAGCCAAGTCGAGCCTTCCCCTCTGGCGCAACATTTCGCCGCTCGATGGGATAAGGATGCGCGCGAAGTGGAACTGGTCATGCGTCAGACCAGCCGTATTGTCCGCATGGACAATGCGGTCCTGATCGTCGAAACCGGCCCGGGATGGGTCTGTGCCAATGCCGGTATCGACCAGTCCAATAGCCTGGGCGAGGATGTGGCGATACTACTGCCTGAGGATCCTGACTCATCTGCGGCGCGAATTCGCGGCGAACTGAAACGCATAACCGGCGCCGAGGTCGCCGTCTTAATTACCGATACCTTTGGCCGGCCGTGGCGGGATGGGCTCACCGAAGTATGCCTGGGGATTGCGGGAATGGATCCTTTGCTCGATCTGCGAGGTACGAGGGATCTCGGCGGCCGGGAGCTTCATCATACGGTTATTGCGGTTGCAGACGAACTGGCGTCGGCAGCAGGTCTGCTGATGCCAAAGGCGGGTGCGGTGCCGGCGGTGCTGATCCGCGGTTACCACTTCAAGCCCGCGGAGGCGAGCGCGAAGGCGCTGATTCGGCCTGCAGCTTCCGACCTTTTCCGCTAAACTGCCATTAATTCCGGCCACCTCTGGTAGAAGTCGTGGATGAAACCCAAGCAGCCGTTCGCGCCGATGTTTCAGAAAGCTCCAAAATTGGCGCTCCCATCCGGGCTGAACTGTGCGCGGTCGAACAGAAACTGCTGCAATTGCTTGACTCCAATGAGACGTTGATAAGCGAAATCTGCCATCATCTGGTGGATAGTGGTGGAAAGCGTCTGCGGCCATTGTTCATTCTGTTGGCCTACCGTGCATGTGGTGGTAGCGACGCACATGTCGACGACGCGATCGACGCCGCGACCGCGCTCGAATTGATTCATTCGGCTACTCTACTGCACGACGACATCATCGACGGCGGCATGCTACGGCGCGGTAAGCCCTCCGCTTTTGCCCGCTACGGATTGGCGGCGTCGCTGGTTGCGGGCGACTATCTATTCTGCCGCGCGTTCGAGCTTTGCGGCCGTTTCGATGAGCGCCTTGTTCGCACGGCCGCGAATGCCTGCATTCAGCTAACTGAGGGCGAAGTAATGGAAGGCCGTATGCGCCATCGTGCCTCTACCAGCCTCGGCGATTACATTGCAATAATCTCGCGGAAAACCGCTTCACTATTCTCCGCTGGAGGCCGGGTTGCAGCTGATCTTGCGGGCGCGGGGCCAAAGACCATCACCGAGATGGAAGAACTTGGCCGTGCAGTCGGTCTCGCCTTTCAGATGGTTGATGATCTGCTCGACATCCTTGGTCCCGAAGAAAAAATCGGCAAACCGGTCGGCTCCGATCTCCGGCTGGGCATAATGTCACTTCCGGTAGTGCTGGGACTGCCTTCGAATCCTGAATTACAAGTGCTCTTAAATGCTGACGGCCTTGAGGGACAGGCTCTTGAGCGCGTACTGGCCCTGCTACGCCAGCCGCAATTAATTGAACGCGGCCGAGCGCTGGCGGCCGAACAAGTCGCCGCCGCCCGCGACCTGCTGAGCCGGCTGCCGCCCTCAATCTACCGTGACAGCCTGACAATGCTGATCGACGACCAAACCGACCGCGATCT
>JAMXLL010000361.1 GCA_024281015.1 Candidatus Binataceae bacterium | reverse complement strand
CTGCTCCTCATTGAACCTGCTGCCTTTCATTCCGTCCGTCTCCTCTCCGGGTGACGGACTCTACCTCAAAACTGGCGGGATTTAGGGGTGCAGGCCAGAATATAGATATTCCTCAGTTCCTCAGGTTTGAATGTCCTAGTGGCACAGGCTTCCAGCCTGTGGGTTTTCCTTTTAGGCCGGAATTATCTTTGGAGGGCTTCCCCCACGTTTTTCTACCCCTCAAGCCCCAGACCAGGATTTTCGGATGCACAGGCTAGAAGCCTTTGCCACTCATATGCCCCATAGCCCATTCGATCGAGAGCCAGCCCAACAGCGGTGCCCGGGGAAAAAAAACGTCACTGCGATTGCGATCCATGAAAGAACGATTAACATGGTTTTCAATGCCCTCTGCACCCGCCGAAACCGCAAATGGCTGCGACTGATAGAGCAACAAAGTAACTCGGTGGCTCGCGTCAGAAATCTACAGAACAAAGCCAATTGGCTGCGGGCAACTTGGTCGCTGGATAATCAGGCACTAAAGTAGGGGCGTTGGCGAGGTGCAGCGAAGTGCCAGCTACCAGCGTGGTCTCCAGCAAATCCAATGTGGGGGCTTCGCGGACAAGAACAGAAACCGGTACCGGCCCCCTCGCCAGGCTCGGCGGCTGTCCGCGGCCACTTCCCTGGGAAGACTCGGACAGGCTCTGCCTTGCTTTCACAGCTGCGCTCAGAATGTCAGAAAAGGCCTATCGCACGGCCGGCGGCCAGCCAGCCGTGCGATAGTTCACGTTCGAGGAGGGTTCGCGCGGGTAATGCTGCGCGAACTACCATTTAGGCTTTAATATCCGGCAAATCCCATGTCAGTGGTGGCCTGTGCTTCCGGATCGGTACACACGTTAACCAGCGAGGGTTTGCCGCTTTGCATTGCGCGCTCGATTGCCGGCCGAATTCCGTCGGGCTTTTCGACGAACTCGCCATAGCCGCCGAGCGCCTCTACCATCTTGTCGTAGCGTTGATAGCCTAGTTCGCGGCCCACGTTGCCGCCCGTCTTGCGCGAAGTAAAGCCGGCATTGTTCGAAACCACCACCACGATGTTCAGCTTATGCCGGATGGCGCTATCCATTTCCATTCCGTTCCAGCCAAATGCGCCATCGCCGCTGAGAACGACCACCGGTTTATCCGGTGCCGCCGCTTTGGCTCCAATACCGAAGGGAATTCCCACGCCCATGCAGCCGTGCGGTCCGGCGTTGAGGCTGTAACGCGCCTGATAAATCGGGATCGATTGGCGTGCGAAATTCAGGATTTCATGACCATCGACCACCAGGATGGTATCGCGCGAGATGACGTTCTTGACCTCATTGCAGAGGCGCAAGGGATGGATCGGAACGTTATCTGAATGAAGCAGTGGCGAGCTGCGCTCGAGATTTGAGCGATGCTTGGCGGATAGCTGCGACACCCAGGGCGTCTCTTCGTTTGGGGTAAAGCGTCCTTTCGCCTCGCTCATCATCTGCTGCAGGACGAGCTTTGCGTCGCCGATAATGCCGATGTCGGCCGCTCGATTATGACCGATTTCCCGGCCATCAAGATTGACGTTGATAAACTTGGCATCAGGGGAGAAGCGGGGTGCTCGCAAAAAGGAGAGCATCGAGTTCGCGCGTGCCCCAATAACCAGCACAACGTCAGCCTCACGGAATGCCGTGGAGCGTGCCCCGGGGAACGATCTCGGATGATCTTCAGAAACCACGCCGCGGCCCTGGGGGGTGGTGAAGAAGGGAATACCAGTCGCTTCGATGAACGCGCGCAAATCGTTCTCTGCGCGCGACCATAATACGCCGCTCCCCGTCAGTATCAGCGGCTTGCGCGCTTCGGCCAGCAAATCGATAGCTTTGCGAACGAGCGCCGGATCACCAGCCGGACGAGCTTCGGTGCGGTAGTTCCCCTGGACCCAGTTGATTTTGTCCTCTTCGACTTTGCCGGCCAGGATGTCGCCAGGCAAATCGAGGTAAACGGGGCCACGCTTGCCATCAAGCGCTTCGCGAAAGGCGATTGCGATGTATTCCGGGATGCGATACCCGAGGTCGACCCGGTAGGCTGATTTGACGATGGGCCGCATCATGGGTACCTGGTCCATTTCCTGGAAGGTGTCGAGGGTCCAGCCGCGCATCGGCGCTGACCCGCCGATCGCGATCACTGGCGACGCGTCGGCCTGAGCGTTGGCCAGGCCGGTGACCAGGTTGGCAACGCCGGGACCCATTGGCGCGATGCAGATCCCTGGTTTGCCGGTGACGCGGGAGTAGGCATGCGCCATCATCGCGGCTGCCTGCTCGTGGCGCACATAAATCCCTTGCATGCCTAAATTGAGGCAGGCCTCGGCGGTACCGCTGGTTGGTCCGCCCATCATGAAGAAGATGGTGTCGACGCCTTCCTGCTGGAAGCAACGGGCGATGATCTCCTCACCGCGTAAAGTCCCCATTTGCCTTTCCTCCTGATCTGAGGCGCGGCCATGCGCGCAAAGCCTTTGGAGCAATAGCGCGCCCGAGCTGTCAAGCGCAACCATCGCCGTCCCTTCAGAAGCGGCAGGCGATACCCGTGCGTGTATTTCCCGAAATTTTTGCGGACCCGCAAGCTTCTCTGTTATGCTCGATGCGTGGCCCTTCCCTGGCAAGGAATCTTAAAATCTGGAGACATGGTTGGCTGATCTGGGAAGTTTGACCTCGCCGGTCGAAATTGTGCACCTGCTCCCGGGCCGGGCACGGTTTCGTGTCCCCGGTCTCTATCATTCGTCCGAGTCAAAATACGCCATCGAGCGCGAGCTCGCGCTACGACCCCACATCAATCGTGTCACGGCCAACCCGCTCACTGGTAACGTTCTGGTCGAGTTCGACCAGCAGATCGAGCCGAGTGAAATTGCGGCCCTGCTGGAGAAAATAGCGACCGCAGGCCATTCCCACGGCAACGCCTCAGCGGCGGATTTGAGCTCGGAACCGTCGAGTCGTGCGCATGGGAAACGCAACGGAAATTCCCGCCCCCGTGGCAAGCGGCTCCTTTCCCTGATTGCCCCCGCGATTGAGATCTCGGGCCAAAACGGCTGGCATCGCCAGGAAGCAAAGGCGACACTTGCCAAGTTAGGTAGTTCCAGAGACGGGCTTCCCGAAGAGCTCGCCGCCGCCCGGCTTCAGGTTTGCGGACCGAACCGGTTGCCGGAACTGCAGGCCCGCTCGGGGTGGAACATCCTGCTCGATCAGTTCGATTCCCTGCCGACCGTACTCCTGCTTGCGGCTGCCGGGATTTCCGTGCTTACAGGCGGTATCAGCGACGCATTCGCGATTGGTGGTGTGCTAGCGATCAATGGGGCAATCGGCTTCTTCACCGAGAGCGAATCAGAAAATGCGATCCGTTCGCTGAAACGAATTGTCCAGCCGACCGCGGTCGTCGTCCGCAACGGCGAGCCATGCCAGATTCCGTCCGAGCGCGTCGTGCCGGGCGATATCATCGTAATGAAGCCGGGCAGTTACATTTCAGCCGATTGCAGGCTGATTGAGGCTGAGCAACTAACCGTGGATGAGTCCGCGTTGACGGGTGAGAGCCTGCCGGTCGCAAAAAGCCCTCGGGCTATAGACGATGCCGGACTCGCGCTCGCGGACCGCCGCAACATGCTTTACATGGGCACCAGAGTGACTGGTGGGAGCGGTGTCGCGGTGGTGGTTGCAACCGGTGGCCGTACCGAATTGGGGTTGATACATCGGCTGGCGGGAGAGACCGAATCCCCTGACACTCCGATGGAGCGCCAGCTTGCCCGTTTGGGTCGTCAACTGGTGCTTATCTGCAGCGGAATATGCGGGGTAATTCTGGCCATTGGCTTGTTGCGCGGCTACGGTCTGGCGCAAATGCTGGAGACGGCAATCTCCCTCGCAGTGGCCTCGGTACCCGAGGGGTTGCCGGCGGTAGCCGCGACCACTCTGGCGATCGGCATCCTCAAAATGCGCCGCCAAGGAGTGATCATCCGCAAGCTCGAAGCAGTCGAGACGCTCGGTTGTGTGCAGACTGTTTGCCTGGACAAGACCGGCACACTCACACTCAACCGGATGGAAGTCACGGTAGTCCACAGTGGTGGCCGGCGGCTTCAATTCCATAAAGGCGAATTGCGCGAGGGTGGTCGCCTGTTTCAGGCCGATAGTACGTTCCGCAAGTTGGCCGAAGTCTGTGTGCTCTGTAATGAGAGCGTGGTTGAACGCAACCGCGCGAACTACAAATTCAGCGGCTCGCCGACCGAGAACGCTTTACTCGAATTGGCACTGCACGCGGGAGTCGAGGCTACTTCACTGCGCTCGCAATATCCTACAACGAGGACTATCCGCCGCGCCGAGCGCCGTAACTACATGTGCACTCTGCACCAGGTCCGCCCAGGCGCGGCCCGGTCGTTTGACGGGCCATTCCTGGTGGCGGTTAAGGGCAGTCCCAGCGAGGTGCTGGCAATGTGCCGCTGGGAGATCCGCGGGGATCAACGCGTGCCGCTGAACGACGCCGAGCGCGCCCGCATCGCTGCCGAAAACGATCAGATGGCTGCGGGGGCACTGCGGGTGCTCGGTATAGCGTATCGCGAGCTGAAGGCTGTCGCGCCAGAGGCACGGATTTCGCGCGACCTGGTGTGGCTTGGCATGGTCGCCATGACTGATCCCATCCGCAATGGGGTCGGCGATGCGATTCGCGCGTTTCATGGAGCCGGCATCGATACGGTCATGATTACGGGCGACCAGCCGCTGACTGCCTCAGCCATCGGGGAGCAACTGGCGCTGAGCCGCAATGGTCCATTGAAGGTCTATGAAGTTAACGGGGCCGCCGAACTTGCAGGAATTGTGGGCCCGGATATCTCGCAGCATGCCCAGGTCTTCGCGCGGGTCAGTCCAGCCAACAAGCTGCAAATCGTGCAGGGACTCCAGCGCGCCGGCAAAGTGGTCGCGATGACCGGCGATGGCATCAACGATAGTCCGGCGCTGAAGGCGGCGGATATCGGCATTGCAATGGGGAGTACCGGCACGGATGCGGCGCGCGATGTTGCCGACGTGGTGCTGGAGAACGATGATCTGCAAACGATGCTGGTCGCCATCGGCGAAGGGCGTTCGATCTACAGCAATATTCAGAAGTCGCTGCATTTCCTGCTGTCGACCAACTTCAGCGAAATAATTGTGATGTTCCTGGCGTTAGCGGCCGGTCTGGGCCATCCGCTCAATGCCATGCAGTTGCTATGGATTAATTTACTCTCAGATATCTTGCCGGGTCTGGCGCTGGCATTGGAGCCGCCGGAACATGACGTCATGAACGCACGGCCGCGCGACCCCGATGAACCGGTGGTGAAGAACTCAGACCTGGGCCGCATTGTCGCTGAGTCTGCAGCCTTGTCCGGGGGCGCACTGGCCGTATACGGTTACGGGTTGGCGCGGTATGGCGCCGGCGCACACGCCAGCACTCTCGCGTTCACCAGTCTCACTTCGGGACAATTGCTCCACGCGGTGAGTTGCCGTTCGACCCGCCATAGTGTCCTAAGCCACGGCAGCCTCCCGGCAAATCATTATCTCACTGGTGCATTGGTGGCATCATTTGGCCTGCAGGCGCTGACGTTCCTGATTCCGGGCTTGCGCAATCTGCTTGGGCTGACTTCGGTCGATATTACGGATGGCATAATTGCGGCGGCTGGGGCAGTGGTTCCATTCCTTGGAACGGAGAGTGCCAAGTTGCTGAGCTTTTCCGGCTCCGCGTTCGATGCGGTACATGCGCCGACAGAAGACGCTACTCAATCAGGTCAACGAGTGCTTGCGATTGAACCGCCAGCACATTTGCGCAAGTCTTGAAAATAAGCGCGCGCGAAGAGCTATTTGTTCTGCCGTCATACGCGCGTATTAAGCGCCTAGATGAAGCGCGAACGAGCAAACAAGCGGTCTGCTCAGTCACCCAGGAGGCAAAAAATGGCTCGGGATGAGGGTAATTCCGGCAGAAGTGCCGAGCACAGGAATACGGAATCAATCACGCGTGCCAACCATCATTCACTTCGGCCACCGGTGAGCGGTTCAATGCTAACCACCGGTGCGCTGATTGGTGTCGCGGCGCTATTCGAGCCGGAGCTTTTGGTCGGGATGGCGGTTGGCGCTGGTCTGGCAATGGCGTCAAACTGGATGCCAAACCTCCTGGGCGGCACAGTCCGCCCGCTGGTCAAGACCGCGATTAAAGCCGGCTATGCAGCTGCTACAATGGCCCGCGAAATGGTATCGGAAGCCTCAGAAGGGGTTGCAGACATGGTGGCTGAGGCACGTTCTGAGAGCGGTCCCAAACCATAATGCAATTCTTGACCGTCGGCTGAGCGCTTGAAACTCTGCTCGCTGCTGGGGAGGCTCGGATGGCAGTAGATGCATACGTGCACCATCATCTTCCGGGACGGCTGCGTCTCCGGATACCGGCTGCCAAGGGCGAAGAGGGTGATTTGCGGGAAATCAGTTCGGCCATAGCCAGAACCCCGGGGATCAATCGAGTCGAGTACAATCCGGTAATCGGCAGCATACTCGTTCAATATTCAGACGACCAGTATAAGAACCTGAATGCGCTCCAATCGGGCCTGAGCGGATCCGCAGTGCCGATTGCGCTGCATGACCCATATCCTGCCCATCCACAAGATAATCGCCATGGCAGGCCCCGCCGTTCGGTCGCGGCTAAAAAGGTGGATTCTTTCTTTCGCGAGATCGATCACGAAATCCGGCTGGCCACCGACAACGAGATTGACCTCAAGTTTATTTTGCCGTTCGGGGTGGGAATATTGGGGCTGTTGGCCCTGCGGCACTCCTCGACGACGCCGTTATGGATGACCCTGTTAATTTTCGCCTTCCATTCATTCCTGGGCTTACATAGTCCCAGTGCCGAGGAGCTCGCGGCAGCGGAAAGTCTCATCGAGCTTGGAGGCTGACGAAAGGCATGAAAACTCGGCCCTACATATCACTGACGGTTATGTTTGCAATCGTGTTCTTCATGCCGGCGCGTTATACCTGCGCAGCCGGGCCCGCTATGAAGGTAGTTCAGTCGCCCCATGAAATAACATGGGTGCCTGCTCCGGCGTCGCTTCCGTCGGGCGCTCAGCTGGCGGTGATCTCGGGTGATGCTTCGAAACGAGGCGGAACATATGCGTTGCGTTTGAAAATGCCGGACGGCTACGTTTTCGAGCCGCATTGGCATCCCCAAAACGTTAACGTCACTGTGCTTAGCGGGGCTCTCGGAATAGGGACGGGTGACAAGTTTGACAAAAGCACAGGACGAATCGTGCAGACCGGTGGGTATATTCTCGAACCTAAGGACATGCATCATTATGCGTGGGCGCAAGGGCCGGCCGTTATTGAGGTCTACGGCCAAGGACCGTTCGGTATGAACTACGTCAATTCTTCAGACGACCCACGCAACCAAGCCGGACATTGAAAAATTCAGCCGGCGTTCCAGCGCATTTGATTCGGGCTCTTGGGTGAATCGCGCGGTCCAGATGGCCTCCAGAATCTTCAGCGCATTCAAGTTCGCCAAACGTGTACACCGGGAAGACGCACGGGCTGGAAGCCTGTGCTACTAGCCCGGCTTCTTCTGCTGCCATTCCACCTTTTTCCGTCATTCCGGGTGGCACAGGCTTCCAGCCCGTGTGTCACTCATTGTAGGCTTTGGTGCCGGTTCCGTGTTATGCGATCGTCTTGAGCGCGAATGGGCCAGTCCGGCGTTAATTGTTATGTAATGGGCGGTGGGCGTAGCCGCGGCGGCGGCGATGGCGCCTTTGATGGGCACGTTCGGTTAGATCGACCAGGTATTGCTGGCAACTCTCCGTGGCTGTGCTTCGGCTGTAGCTCCCATTCGCGTGCATTTCCCATTGGCAGCGGTTGGGTTTCAACTGCGCATCCAGCACTGTACGAAGTTCTTTGCGCAGCTGTGGATCTTCGACGGGAACCACTACTTCGACCCGGCTTTCAAGGTTGCGGGTCATCGCGTCGGCCGAACCGATTAGATATTCCTCATCGCCACCATTGCGGAAGTAATAGATTCGGCCATGCTCGAGGAAGCGCCCCACGATACTCACAACCCGGATATTTTCCGATAGCTGGGCCAAGCCAGGACGTAACCTGCAAGTATCGCGTACAATCAGGTCAATTTTTACGCCGGCCAGCGACGCGCGATAAAGCGCGCGGGTGATGTCTCCGTCTTCGAGCGCGTTAACCTTGATCTGCAGCAGGGCTTGATAATCTGGATTGCGCGATTTGAGTTGGCTCTCCCGTTCGATCCTTTCCAGCAGCGCCTGCTTGAGCAATGACGGCGCGGGAAGAATCTTCTGGTAATTGCGTTTCGGCCGGCTACCAGTAGTCAGGAAATTAAACAGCTCCGTCAAATCCTGGCCGATTCGCTCATCGGCGGTCAAAAGGCCAAAATCCGCATATAATCGCGCCGTGCCGGAATGATAGTTGCCCGTGCCGATATGGGCATAGCGGCGCAATCCATTATAATCGCGGCGCACCACCAGTATCACCTTGCAATGCGTCTTCAGCCCCAGCACTCCGTATGTGACGTGGATGCCAAAGTCCTCCAGGTAACTGGCAAAATGGATATTGGCTTCCTCGTCGAAGCGGGCCTTCAATTCGATGACTACCGCCACTTGCTTGCCGTTACGCGCCGCCTCGAACAGGTAGCTGAGCAGGCGCTCGTCAGCAGAAGTGCGATAGATGGTCATTTTGATAGCGCGCACCTTAGGATCTCGACTGGCCTCTCGCACCAAGCGCTCGACCGAAGTCGCGTAGGATTCGTATGGATGACGCAGCAGAAGGGAACCGCTATCGCGGATTATATGAAAAATGCTGCGTTGATCCTGCAGGCGCGGATGAGCCAGCGGATGATGGGGTGGATCGTGCAACTCTGGAAGTTCCAGTTCCGCCACTTCCATTAAATCACGCATTGCCAGCATTCCGCTGGTCTCAAATACGTCGGCCCGTTCATCCAGCCCAAGTTCGGCGGCCAGCATTCCACGATGAAGCGGCTCCATTCCCTGCTCCACTTCGAGGCGGACAATGGGGGCCATCCTCCGGTCACGCAATTCGGTCTCGATCAACGCCAGCAGGTCGTCAGCCTCTTCCTCGTCGCGTTCGGTGTTCGCATTGCGGGAGACGCGAAACAGTTCACATTTGACAATTTCCACTTGCGGAAAGAGCAGGTCGAGATTGTGCGCAATCACCTGTTCCAACAAGACAAACTGATTGCCTTGACTCACGCGGACGAAGCGCGGAACTCCGTTCCCGACCGGTACCTTGATGCGTGCGAGCGAGACGTCCGCTTCCTCCGGCGCGGCATCGCTCGGCTGCTCCTCGGCCGGATTGCGAATCGTGACCAGCAGGTTGAGCGACAAGCTGGATACAAAGGGAAATGGATGGGCGGGATCAATCGCCAGCGGCGTGACCAGCGGGAAGATGTTGTCGAAGTAGTGTTCCCGCAATGCGAGTTGTTGAGACGCAGACAGCTCCTGGTAGCCGAGTATGGTTATTCCGTGATGTTTTAGCTGGTCCAGCAGTAATTCGAGGATCTCGCGTTGGCGCTGTTCCTGATCCCTGATTACGTCGAGGCACTCGGCGATTTGCATTTGCGGCGTACGGCCATCAAGCGTCAAAGCCTTCACCCCGCCGGCGGCCTGCTGCTTAAGACCGCCGATGCGTTTCATGAAGAATTCGTCGAGATTCGACGCAGTGATTGCGAGGAATTTAAGCCGTTCGAGCAGGGGATTGCGCTCATCTTCAGCCTCTGCCAATACGCGGCGATTAAAGTTGAGCCACGTCAATTCGCGATTAAGATACAGCTCTGGCGATAGCAGCGAGTGTTGCGCAATCGCCCGCGAAGGAATTGTCAACTCTCCATTGCCAGCCGCCTCGCTAGAGCCCGGACCGTTGGTCCTCGCGTGGATATTACTTTGGTCGATCGTTCGGCCCACGCTTATCTTTTAGCCGGTTGCACTCGATCTCGGAACCCCACCTGTTAGGGTATTCTGGAGCACCAGGTGGTGCCCCGCTGCTAATTGCGGTTCTTCACAGGTAAAATGGAACGAGTCGGCTTCGTACTTATCGCGCTCGCGCGTACAGAAAGTGCAAGAATCCTCTTCTACTCGTATCCGTGCTGGATTCATTGTCGGCCCGACCGCCGCCGGTAAGAGCTCCATTGCGCTCGAGATTGCCGAAAAGCTTGGTGCCGAGATCGTGAGCGCGGACTCCCGCCAGATCTATCGCGGAATGGACGTCGGTACGGCCAAGCCTCGCCCTGATGAGCTGCGCCGCGTGCCGCATCACCTGGTCGATATTCGGGACCCCGGCGAGCCCCTCGACGTGGCCGAATTTGCCGCCCTGGCGCGGGCAGCAATCGCAGAAATTGCAAGGCGCGGGCGGCCTGTGTTGGTGGTGGGAGGCAGCGGACTTTATCTGCGCGCGATTCGTAGTGGGATTTTTGCTGCGCCACCCGCCTCACCCGAGATTCGCTCCCGTTTAATCGCTAGCGCTCGCCAGGATGGGGTTGGCAAGCTATTCGAACGGCTGTCTGACATAGATCCTGACGCCGCCGCCAGGATCAGTCCCAACGACCTTAAACGCATCGTGCGAGCGCTCGAAGTTTACGAGCAGACCGGGATACCAATCAGTCAACATCAGCGACGGCATTTTTTTGGGGAGCGGCCATTCGACACCTTGACAGTTGGCCTGACAATGGATCGCCATCATCTATATAAAACGATTGAGCGACGGTTCGACGCAATGATGGAGGACGGGTTTGTCGACGAAGTTAGAACGCTGCTGGATCGCCGATATGAGCTGCCATTGTCGACCATCGGCTATCGTGAAATCGCCGGATTCCTGCGCGGTGAGGTGCGTCTGGCAGAAGCAATTGCCCGGGCAAAACGCGCAAGCCGGCAACTCGCCAAGCGCCAGCTAACCTGGTTTCGGGCCGACCCGGAAATCGTCTGGCTCGACGCCGACCGGGACGCCGGAGACGCATTGAAGTTGTTCCAGGACTTTTTCTCGGGCTTTACTAAGGTTGCGCCGTGCGTACAACCGCAATCTGCAATGATGCCCAGTTCGCCTCGTCTCGGTGCGGCCAGCTCGGAGCATCAGCTCGCCGGCTCGGCCGTAATCCGAGGGCTCCAAAAATGAGGCGCGTTGCCGGATCGAAACAACCACCGCCGCAAGCCCAACTCACACCCATCGAACGAGTTCGGCTGGCGCGCGAGGCGACCCGCCCACAGACACTTGATTACATCGAGGGGCTGGTGCGAGATTTTTGCGAAATCCACGGGGACCGCCGTTACGCTGACGATCAAGCGATTGTTGCGGGCCTCGGCTACATGGGGCGGGTACCAGTTGCAATCGCCGGGCATCAGCGAGGTCGTTCGACAGCCGAGCGGTTGCGGCGTAATTTCGGCCGGGCACATCCCGAGGGTTATCGGAAGGTTGCGCGTGTCTTTGAACTCGCCGAGCGCTTTAGCCTGCCAATCATCACCTTTATAGATACCCAGGGCGCTGAGCCAGGAATCGGCGCAGAGGAGCGCGGCCAAGCAGAGGCAATTGCCGCAAACCTTGTGCTCATGGCACGGCTGACCGTTCCGGTTATCGCGTGCGTAATCGGCGAAGGCGGCTCGGGCGGGGCGTTGGCGCTGGGGGTCGCGAATCGGGTGTTGATGCAGGAGAATGCCTGTTACGCGGTTATTACCCCGGAGGGTTGTGCCGCTATCCTGTGGCGCGATGGCGGTCAGGAGAAGATCGCGGACGCTGCCGCGGCACTCAAACTATCGGCGCCGGAACTGATGCGGCTTAAAGTGATTGATGAGATTGTGCCTGAGCCCGAGGGCGGCGCTCATCGCGACCCGTCTGCCGCCGTCAAGCTGGTCGGCACTGCGATTTCTCGCCATCTCTCGAAACTCTCCCGGATGAAGCCTGCCGACCTCCGCCGAGATCGCGAAAGCAAGTTCGCGGCTGTGGGTAATTACTTTCTGCTTTCGGATAATACGCTGGCATGAAACGCGGAATGATGGCCGATTTTGCTGGTTTCCGGGTGTCAGCGGACATTTGAAATACGACAGCGAATGGGCTACCGATTTCACGCTAACCAGTCGCAACGTAACGGAGCCTGTGAGCCGGGTGGAGTAGCAAGGCGCCGAGGGCCTGGGCGGCTGTCCAAGGCGAAGGAGTCCGGGGTGCGCACAACTGATGAGTAATGCCGCATCACAACGGTGGGGATCTGGCAACGACTCGCTTGATGATTTGCGCAAGCAGATTGACCAGATCAATTTGCAGCTCGTCGATCTATTATCGGAACGGGCCCGCCTGGCGCAGGCAATTGGCCATCTCAAGCAAACCGGCGGTCGCGCGATTGTGCAGCCCCTTCGCGAACGCGAGGTGCTTGACAGCGTGGCGGCGCACAATCCTGGGCCGCTATCTGCTGATCATTTGCGGACGATTTTTGTCGAAATTATCTCGGCCTGCACCGCGCTGGAACAGCCGGTACGAGTAGCCTACCTCGGCCCGGAACATACTTACAGCCATGAAGCCGCGCGGACGCGGTTCGGGGCCAGCGCTCAATTTGAGCCACAACCCTCCATCGCCGGCGTCTTCCAGGCAGTCGAGAATGGCCGGGTCGATCTGGGCGTGGTGCCGGTCGAGAACACCTCGGAGGGCTCGGTCGGCCTCACTCTGGATCTCCTGATCGACACACCTTGCGCAATAATCGCAGAAATCCTGATGCCGATCCGGCACGCTATTATGTCGCGTCACGGCGACCCGGCCAGGGTCCGCCGCATCCTGTCGCATCAGCAATCGCTAGGCCAGTGCCGCAACTATCTCGCCGCCAGCTATCCGAATTGCGAGCTCGAGGCGGTCGCCTCTAACGCGTTCGCAGCTCGCCGCGCCGTTGAAGACGATTCGATCGCAGCGATCTGCTCTGCCGCTGCCGCCGGTGCATACGGACTGGTTATAATCGACTCGAATATTCAGGACGTTGCGCAGAACACGACTCGTTTCCTGGTACTCGGCCACGCAGAGACTTCGACGGCTCCCCCCCCTGAACGAAAGCGCACCGGCCCGCGTTCGGCGCCTGGGGTGACGAGCGAAAAAACGAGCCTGGTTTTTGCCGTGCCGGAGCGAGCGGGTGCGCTTCACGCGGCGCTCAGGCTGTTTGCGCGCGAGAAAATCAACCTCACCATGATCCAGTCACGTCCGCAGCGTGAGCGCCCGTGGGCATATACATTCTTCGTGGACTTGCAGGGTTCGCGCGAGGATGATCGGGTCAAGCGTGCGTTGCGGGCACTTGAGCGGCAGGCACTTTTCTTGAAGGTGTTAGGATCGTATCCTGAAGGGAGATAGCGGAAAATCGACGTAACTGCGCGTCAACGCCCGTGCGTGATTTTGTCGCGAATCTATAACCCATTGATAAAAGTCGAAG
>JAMXLL010000360.1 GCA_024281015.1 Candidatus Binataceae bacterium | reverse complement strand
GACAATCGATGGTACGCGGCAATCTTTGGCATGATTCTGATGCTTTGCTGGCTCGCCACGGTCTTTCTGGAGCGGTCCCACTGGCGTTATCTACTCACCGCCGTTCGCGAGGATGAGGCGGCGGCGGCGGCTGTGGGGATCAACACTTGGCTGGTGAAACTATGGGCCTTCGTGATCAGCGGGTCGATTGCCGGAATGCTGGGGGTGATCTATGCGCAGATGCTTTTCGTGGTCACGCCCGAGACCATGTTCGGCATCGGAGTTTCGGTGCAGGCGCTGATTGTTAATCTTGTTGGCGGCCCCGGATATGCCATCGGGCCGCTTCTCGGCACCCTGATCACAGTTCCCATCTCGCAGGCACTCGAAGCCCAATTCGGCTCGATTTCGGGCGCGGCGCAATTGGTGTACGGACTGGTCTTAATCGTCGTGGTGCTAACGATCCCACACGGACTGATGGACGAACTGCGGCGCATCGATCCGGCTCAGTATCCGACGCTCGGCAGGATCCGATCGCTGCTAATGCGCGGCACAACCCCCGCGGCGCCGCCATCTGTTCCTGGCGTGGTCAGTAGTCCCGTTAGCGCGCCAGTCGGCAAGGGCGAGGTGCTACTCAAAGCCGATGGCCTCGGCAAGGCTTACGGCGGCGTGATCGCCCTTCGCGACTTCAATCTGGAAATCAGGCAGCACGAGTTCATTGGTATTGTCGGCCCTAACGGCGCCGGAAAGACCACTCTGTTCGACCTGCTGAGTGGGTTCCAGCGGCCCACGTCAGGGCGCCTCTACCTAAGAGGTGAGAACGTCGCCCGCTCTGCTCCGTACCGTCTGGCTCGATCCGGCGTTCGCCGCACATTCCAGATCCCACGGCCGTTTGGACGTCTAACCGTTTACGAGAATGCGATGCTCGGCGGGCTGGTCGGTGCAACCGAGGTCGCCCGCAGCAGCATGGAGGAGGCGATTTGGCGGCCGCTTCGTGCCGTCGGGCTTGAGCATCTCGCAAATAAGCACGCGGGGTCGCTAGGGCCCTCGCAGATTCGCCTACTCGAGGTTGCGCGCGCGCTGGTATCGCGCCCTCTCCTGCTGCTGCTTGATGAACCCCTCGCCGGTCTCGATCCGTCTGAAGTGCACGAGTTGATTGATATCCTGCGCGGCCAGCAGGCCGAGGGCCTGACCATTGTCCTGGTTGACCACGCAATTGAGACGGTTGCCAAAATCGTCGAGCGGCTGGTCGTGATTGACAACGGCCTCCTTATTGGCGACGGAGTGCCGGCGGAGGTCACCCGAATGCCACGGGTGGTGGAAGCGTATCTGGGCTCCAGGTGGGACGATGCTCGACGTTGAAAATCTTCACGCGGGCTATCGACGTGTCAGGGTTCTGCACGACGTCACACTCTCCGTCGCTACCGGAGAGACGATCGGCGTACTCGGGCCAAACGGTGCAGGCAAGACAACACTACTGCGTGCCATTGCGGGTATTTGCAGCGTGTATGGTGGTCGCATCGTGTTTGCAGGCCAACCGCTCGACGGAAAACCCGACTACGAGCGCGCCGCGCTTGGGATAGCCCATGTCCCAGAAGGGCGGCGCGTCTGGCCATCACTTACAGTCAAAGAGAACCTATTGATGGGGGCTTGGCGGCTTGCCTCCGCCGAACGCAAGCGGGAGCTGCAGCAGCTTCTCGATTATGTCATTGATCATTTTCCGCGATTGCACGAGCGCCTGGAGGCTCGCGCGGCGGTACTGAGCGGCGGCGAGCAGCAGATGCTGGCGATCGGGCGAGCGCTGATGTCCAAGCCGCGTCTGCTCCTGGTGGACGAGCCGTCAATAGGTCTGGCTCCCCTAATGGTGGAAGCGGTGATGGAGGCGCTCAGGCGTCTTCGCCAGAATCAGAACCTGTCGATTATCTTGGTGGAGCAGCGCACTCAGGAGGCACTCGACCTATGCGACCGCATTTATATTCTCAGCCGCGGTCACATGCTTGATGCTGGGCGCAAGCGTGAGATGCTCACCCGCGAAGCGATAGAAGCAGCCTATTTCGAAGGTCGATGAAACTCAGACCATTCCGTCCGAAAATGCATTATGGCGTTAGAACAACTCGGCCGGTAGCCTCGGCTGTCATTACGCGCCGATGCGCCATCGGAGCGTCCTCCAGCGCCATGGTGCGATCGATCACAGGCTTGATCAGCCCCCGATCGACCATCCTCACAACCTCGTCAAGCTCACGCCGGGTGCTCGAATTGGAGCCGAGCAGTCGCGTATTCCGCAGCAACAGCCACGCGGGATTGAATGAGATCGACCGATCGTTGAGCTGACCAATAAATACGTAGCGCCCGCCGATCGCGAGCGTTCGGAAACACGAGTCGAACACTGGCTGGCCAACATTGTCGCAAATTACGTCAAACCCCCCCGGCACAACTTCGCGCAGCTTCTTGTCGAAACGCTCGCCACGCTCGACCACAACGACTTCGTCCGCGCCAGCGGATCGAATGACGCTCGCCTTGGCAGCCGTCGTAGTAAGGCCGACGACGAAGGCGCCGCACAGCTTGGCTACCTGCACACCGTGGACTCCAAGCCCGCCGCCGGAGCCCGTGACAAGAACTGTATCACCTGCCTTGGTCTGCCCGATGTCACGAATTCCGTGCAGCTCGGTGCCAACGGCGCAGGAAAGCACGCAAGCCACCTCGGGCGGGATTGATCGAGGCACCACGGAGAGAGCGTTCTCGCGAGTTACAGCAAATTCCGCATAGCCACCCGGACCATTGTGCCCGAAGAACCTTTGGTTCGTGCAAAGCCCTTCCTGGCCGGTGCGACACAGATCGCATTGACCGCAGGTCTCCCGGTTCGTACTGGCGACCTGGTCGCGAACCTTGATCCGCGTCGCCCCTTCACCGACCGCCAACACGTCGCCGGCTATCTCGTGTCCTGGAACGAGGGGAAGCTCGACGAGATGACGGTAGGTGCCGTCGCGGACCAGGAGGTCGTGATAACAAACGCCACCGGCGCGGATACGGATGAGCACCTCGTCACCGCGCGGCTGCGATGGAGTCGGCCAGCTCTCGACCTTTAGGACTTCTGGGGCACCGATAGAGCGTTGGACCACAGCTCGCATGGTTGATCCCATGCCCATCGTCACTCCTGTTGTTCTAAGGCTATCCAGAAATTTGCTGGATCCCTGTGGAGCAGGTCCGAGTGCTCCCCCGGGCGCGGCGCTTGCCCCGCTACTTGATCGATTCCATCGAAGTCCCAGGGCGGGGCAGCGGCGCGCAATCTACCGGCATTGCGGACTGCTATTTCCCGAAGATGCCCTCGCGCCCAAGTGTCGCGATGCGTCGAGGTCTCATAGTCCGAATGCACAGGGGCGCAAGCGATGCCAGCACGGCGAAGGGAGACGAGCCACCAATCTGACGGCGCGGCAGCGAACGCCTTTTGCAGCTCCGCGTCGAGAGCTTGCATATTGGCGAGCCGCATCGGACACGTTATGAAGCGCTCATCTTGCACGAGATCTTCGCGTTCGATCGCGATGCAAAGTGCACGGAACCCGGTATCGCTCTCCACCGTTAGCGCAATTGCACCGTCTGAGGTCGAATAAAGCCCGTCGGGGGCCGAATGCCGGGCATCGCGATGGGTCGGAGCTGGGCCACCACGAAGATATCCGGCCAGTTTCGTCACCAACATGCTCGTCGCCCCGCCCAGCATCGTCATCTCGATATATTGCGGCTTGTCGGCGGAGCGGCGGGCGAGGAGCGCAGCTAACACGGCCTCGCAGATGAGCTGACCACAATAAAGATCGATCATCCCGTAGTAACGTGAGCGCTCGCCGCCCTTCGTGTCGCCATTCAGGGTAGCGAATCCCGAGAACGCCTGGATGTGCGGGTCGGTACAGGGCAGCCCAGCCATATCTCCCTCGCGCCCAAAACCGCTCGAAGAGCAGAACACGATGCGGGGATTTCGCACGGCGGCCGCATCGAAGCCGAAGCCCATCCGGTCGATGGCGCCCGAGCGGAAATTTTCGATCATTACATCGGCTGATTCGACGAGTTGCCACGCAAGCTGCCGATCGCCTTCGTCCTTGAGGTTGAGCTTGACCGAACGACTATTGGCGTTAAGTGCCGCATACGTTGTGGTCAGCCCCCGCCAAGGCGGCAGTGTGTACATGATGAATTCATTCGGCGCCTCGATTTTTACCACGGTCGCGCCTAGTTGCGCCAACTGGGAAGCCGCCCAGGGCGCCACACCGCCCACACCGAAATTGACTACACGAATGCCATGCAGCGGCAACGCGCTTGCCTTCACGGCTCGCTCCCACTCGACAATCCGGCAAGCACCTCTTTCGTGTGCGCGCCGACCGGAGGCGCTGCGGCAGGCCGATGTGTCCCTTGGGGCTGATTATTTACCCGCCACGGTAGCCGCACGGTCGCCTCGCCCTGTTCGAAGAAAGCAGATGCATAGAGTTGCGACTGCGGATGCTGAAGCACCTCCGCGGGATCTTGGAATGGTACCGACCAGCCGCCATGCTTCCGGATGACGGCAATCGCTTCCTCCCGTGTATAGCCGGCAAACGCTCGCTCGTAATGCGGTCGTGCCCAGTCCACGCCATCCTCCATGCCTATCGTACTGAACCAGTTCTCTCCCACCTGATCGGCGAAGCTCTCGAGGCCGAGCTCCCTGCACAGGCCGCGCCACGCGTCGCGCTGGTCGGGCAGATAATCCAGCGTGATCCACCCGTTGCGAACGCGATACCCGCGATCCGGTTGGCGAGCGATGGCGGTAAGGTGGTAGCCGAGCCAGCGGTCGGGATCGGAGCGAGCCGCCCAGTGGATTGTTTTCAGGGTAGCCATTGCGCGGTCGACTGAGATGCGCGAGAGGAGCGGCTCCCGGGCGTTATCCCGGAGCAGTCCCGCGAGAGCCGCCTGGACGGCCGTCGCAGCTGCCGACGAGGACGCAAGATCAGTGCCGAACCTTAGCGGTCGGCCGCCCGGTTCTCCCACATATGGGGTCACCGCCATTGCCGCCTGCGCAAGCGTTTCGCTGCTGCCGGAACCGCCTGGTACCGGCCCGTCATCGACAATCACCACTGACCGTGTACGCGCATTGTCTTGGCGGCTTCCGGTGACCGCTGGCTGCTCACTCCAACTCGCGTCAGCGATCACGATGTCAGCGCCGGCGCACAGTTTTTCAAAAGCCGTACGCTCCGCCTCGCTTTCGATATCGAAGGCAGCGCACAACTTCTGCCCGTTGATGACATCGAACATATGACCGTCGGCCCAGGACCGCGCGATGTCCCCCGCGGGCGGCTCAATCTTCACTACCTCGGCGCCCAGAATCGCGAGATGCCATCCCGCCAAAGGGCCAACCAGCCGTTGACACGCCTCCACAACCCGCGTTCGGGACAGCGGAGCCCAAGCACTCATTCGACCAGTCCCCTATCTCTGATCGATCCCATCGCCTCGTACGCCGCCTTGCAGGCGACTTCGACTTGATCGTAATTATGTGCCGTTGAGATGTAGATTTTGCTTGCCGGGTGTACAAAGATATCGCGTTTCAACAGTTCGATGCCGAACTGCTTCGCCGCCGCCCGGTTCGTTGCCGTATAGCTGCGATGATCGTAAATCTCGCCATCTCCGAATACGGGATCTGCAAATGCTGGGGGACCAATCATCTGCAGAGGGACCGAGAGCCTGTATGCACAATCCTCGAAGCCTCGGGCCAGCGCGGAGCCTATCTCGACTAGGCGAGCCGGTCCGTTCTCCTCAGCAATCACGTCGAGCGTGGCCAAGCCGGCAGCAGCGGCGATCGCATTGCCATTGAGTGTGCCGCTCATATAAACGGATCGCCCGTCCTCTGGACGGCCGGGAATCGTGAGTTCAAGGATATCGCGACGTCCCGCAACGGCTGCGAGCGGCAGGCCGCCGCCGATCACCTTGCCGAGCGCGCAGAGGTCTGGCTCCACGCCGAAGGCCTCCTGCGCGCCTCCAAGCGCGAGGCGGAATCCAGTGACGACTTCATCGAAAACGAGCAGTGCGCCGGTGCGGCTGCAGAGACCGCGAAGGCCCGCGAGAAACTGCGGTCGTGGCAACAGCGATCGCTGCACCGGCTCGACTATGATGGCTGCGAGGCGATCCGCAACGGGTTCAATGAGCTGAGTCGTGGTCTCGAGGTCGTTATAGGGCGCGACGAGTATTGTGCTGCTTACCGCGCCCGGAATGCCCGCCGAGTCAGGCCGTGCAACGGGATAATTGGTGCCGTGCTCGGGATTAAGCCCGTGCAGCGCGTAATCATGATGGCCATGATATGCGCCCTCGAACTTGAGCACGAGATCGCGGCCGGTAAAGGCGCGAGCAAGGCGGAGCGAATAGAACGTTGCTTGCGCTCCGTCCCCTACGAATTTCACCGCTTCCGCGCAAGGCACCATATCGGCGATACGTGCAGCAAGGCGTGGGGCGACGTCGTTCATGGCGTAAAAAGTGGTGCCGCGCGCAGCCTGTTCCTGAATGGCGGATACGACGCGAGGATGCCCATGACCAATCATCATTGGCCCCGACCCGAGCACGAAATCGATCAGGCGTCGCCCATCGGTAGTCCACAGATTGCTCCCCTCACCTCGATCGGTAACGAAGGCGACCTCGTCGGGCAGCTTAAAGGTCCCGAAACAGTTGCCGGGAATGAGGTCGACGTGCGCGGTCGCTGGATGTTTCATCATTTCGGCAGCTCAGATTGCCGCGGTATCACGACCCATGAGCCCTCCGCTCGGTTCGAATCTTGCTTGACGGTAACCCCATAATATTCTTGCGCCGCGTTCGTGCTGATGTAGCCATCGTCGAGATCGGCCTGGATCGCGTCCAGGTCACGCTCGGTCGGCGGCCCATACCCGCCGCCACCGGCAGCGCGGAAGTGGACGATCGTTCCCTTTGGGAGGTGCATGGGCGCAGTCTTGGAGTTTAGCACCCTGCGCGTTCCATCCGGCAATTTGGCCCAGAACTCCGCCTTCGGTGCCGGGAAGCCGCCGAATAAACCGTAGGGCGAAAATTTTGCCCGTTCGGCAGTGAACGTCACCGTTGCATCATGGTCGAGCCTGATCTCGCGCAGAATGCCGGTGCCGCCACGCGTCCGGCCGGCACCGCCGCAGTCCTCAGAGATCGCATAACGCAGGACATGAATCGGAAAGCTCGTTTCGAGCGCCTCGCTAGGCGTGTTGCCAGTATTACCCACGTTCACGCGCCGTGCGTTGACGCCGTCCCCATTTACGTTCGCGCCTTGGCCAGCCCCATGCGTCTCGACCATCAGCAACTCGCGCTCGCGACGTTCGTCGCGCACCCGTGCGCCGAGTGATAGCACGCCGGAGCTCCCGCTTCCCGCCGCGCAGACTCGTTCTGGGAGCGCACTCGCCAGCGCTCCAACGATCACGTCGGCGATGCGCGACGCAGTTTCGTGATTCCCGGCGATTACGGGGGCGGGCGGCATCGGATTTACCACCGTCCCGAACGGCGCCTCTACTTTGATCGGCCGGTACGAACCCGAGTTGGGCGGATTTTCCGGATCGGTCAAGCACTTGATTGCGTAGCAGGTGGCTGACACCGTCACGGCAAGCGGGGCGTTCATTCCGCCCCGCACCTGTGGGGACGAGCCGGTGAAATCGACATGGATCTCGTCCCCATTTACCGTGACACGCACGGCGATCCTGATCGGGTCGTCGCTGATAGCGTCGTTGTCGCAGTAGTCCTCGAAC
>JAMXLL010000359.1 GCA_024281015.1 Candidatus Binataceae bacterium | reverse complement strand
CGCCACGACGAGTACGACAAGCACTGACGATTTTGGCAGCGAGGTCAGGGCGGCAGTCAGATCAAGCGTGACGCGGCTGAAGAACAGGTTCGCCCTGGCCGAAACAAGCCAGGATTGGACTGGTAGATATTGCACCACATGATAAACAGCCGAGGCGAGGCTAGGCTGTTGCCTCGCCCCTACATCCTGCCAAAAGCTTCGTTACTGGATTGCTCGCAGGTTATCGGGAGCTTGTCGAGCTCCCGGACCGCTCTTCATCTCGACGATTTCTTCCACACGCCGCGCTCTTGCATCAGTGCGATTTGTTTTTTGATCACTTCACACCGGTACTCGTCGTGCTTCATTGGAGACCGATTCAGGTAAAGATTCTTGGGGTATATCGGTTTTTCATATAATAATTGGTATAGCTCGGTGCGCAGATCCTTCAGCCAGTTTCCCCATTGCGCATGCTCCCGATAATAGCGCAGCGCCTCAATATCGATAATTCCGGCTACATACGTTGATACTCCGCCATACTCCTGGCGGCCGACAATCTGACCGCGGTAGTCAATTATGAATGACCGTCCGCCGAAGGTGTCGATCGGAGTAGGGCTATCGGAATTGAGATAGTAAGTACCCATATTCGGCGCAATAACATACATATTATTATCCAGCGCTCGAGCGCGGCTCTGGATCTCAAAGAATTCATTGCCGGCGGCGGGATGTGGATAAGAGGCACGATAAACCAGCTCAGCCCCGTTCAACGCCAACGCGCGGGCGTTTTCGGGATAGGAACCCTCATTCGCCATCATGATTCCGAGGCGGCCTATCTCGGTGTCAACCACGGGCCAGAAAGAATCAAGCGAGCGGCCATACTTTTCTACCCACCAGTCGAGAATATCGTGCGCGCAAACTGAGTGCTCAACCGGAAACAACGGCGAAATCTTGTAATGCTGCAGGACAATCCGCCCGTCCGGATCGACAATAAATCCGACATTAAAGAAGCGCTCTGGCCAGTCAGTATGCCGCGCCTTCGCCTGGGCCATAATGAAGCATTGATACTGCCGGGCGATCCTGCCGAGTTCATCAGTTTCCTCGCCTGGAATATCAATCGCGCAGTGGCGCGCGAACTCCTCATGATCGAGGTCCATCACCTCGTCATTAAAGCCCTGCAGCGCGCCTTCCGGGATGGCAATCAGTCGAACCGGCAACTCCAGGCTGGACAGCCAGGCGGCCGCCTTAATCAGCCCGCCGAGATGCTCGAGGTTGGTGCGGATGTCTGCTCGTTTGCGAATCCCGCGTACGGTCGGAACGAGGCCAACAGCGGTGTAAGGGTTTATCATCGTTGCCTCTCATAACTACTCGGCGGGGGATCAGGATTTACGGTGCCGGCGAGCTTGGTGCCGCTCCGAACGGTAGTCTTGCCGAGAAATAAAGAGCGCGTCGCGGGCCGTATTGCGGCGAGGAGACGCCAATACCGCTACCCTGGCGGATCAAGTAGACGTGATCGAAGAGGTTGAGAATGCTCACGCGGCCCTCGACATTACCCGCGCGGGGCATCGCAAAACTACGCGCTATCGCCGCATTCACCTGGAGGTAGGGATGCTGCGTCTGCAGATTGGCAAAGCCGAAGCGGTAGCCATTTCCCCAAATCGCATCAGTAGTGAACAGGAATCCCCAGCGTCGATAGCTCAGCCCGGCGGAAGACGTGAACTCCTGGTCATCATCCAAGTAAATCCAATGATGCGCAATGTAGTTCAGCTCGGCTTGGTCATCGACCAGAAATTGGCCGGCGATTACCTCGGTGGCCTGCTGGATCGCATAAGAGAAATTAATATAGACCGAGAGATGCCTGGTGCTCTTTACCAGGCTGAAATCGGCTCCCCATCCGCGACCATGCCGGTACTCAAGCGGTGCGAAGATATAAGTTTTGCCGAATTGTGCCAGATCAAGCTTGTTGCTGGCCCACTGAAACCAACCTTCAAGGCTCGCATTTAGTTCCAACGGCAACCGCTGGACGATTCCGGCGTCGAAGAACTCGTCATCCTCTGCCTGGATCTCCTGGTTGCCGGAATTAATAGCGGGAGCGCCAGTGGTACCTGCGAACTTATTGGCGGTCTCCAGGAGCACTGACTCAAACGGTGGCACCTGAAAGTAGCGCGCATATCCCGCATTGACCGTTGTCGATCTAGTCAACTTGTAGACGAGCCCCAGCCTGGGACTGAGCTGCGTTTGCCAACCAAAGTAATCCATCAGGTCGTAACGCGCGCCGATTATGAGTTCCAGGCTTGGCAGCGGATGCCACTGGTCTTGTGCATACCAGCCGAGCAGCAGTGCCTTGCCGTTGAAGTTGTCGATTATCACTTCGGGGACAGTCGAAGGTACGCCTGTCGAGTTGACGGGAAATACCAGTGCACGATTATCCTGTTCCAGGGTCTCTCCGCTGACGTAATAGCCAGCCTGGAGGGTGTGATGGTCGTTCAGGCGATACGAGGTATCGCCCTGCGTACCGTTTATGAACCCGGTATGCAATATCTTATTAGCGGTACCATTATAGGCGAGATCGCCAATCGGGTCCGGATCATACTTGAGATTGTAATAACGGCTGAACCCGGCAAGTTGATAATTTAACTTTGTACCTGCCGCACCTTGGAGACTAATTATACCATAATAATTCTGCTCAAATTCGGTTGCGCTGGTATTGGCGGAGTTGGGATAACTGAACACGCCACTAATCGGAAACACCACCGGCAGGTCGGGTTGGCCCGGAATCTGGTAGGCGTTGATTGCCGTGCCGCTGATTAGGCTTACCCGGGTAACAGGGCTTAGAAGATATGAAAGATAGCTGAAACCTTGGCCCTGGCTGGTACGATCATGTTCAGGGGTTGGCGTCCGGGTCGGCGACTGCACGCCGAGAGCACTTTGATAGTAGAATCCGCTCAGATAATAGCTCAGCTTTCCGCCGCATCCCCCGAATTGCAGGCTTGGCTGAATCGTTCCCCGCTGACCACCGTAATACTCCACTTGACCGCCCGGGTTGAGGCATCCGTCCTTGCTGTGAATATCGATTACTCCTTCGTTACGATAACCAAATTGGGCGGGCATAAAATTGTCGATTAGGGCGACGCTTTTAACGAAATAAGAGCTGAAGAGCTGGCCGAAACTGCTGACCGCCTCCGGCAGGAAAACACCATTGAGCCGGTATTGGATTCCGCCACCATTAAGGCCATGAATATGGATTTGACTTTGCCCTTGTCCGTAGGAATCCTGCGTCACTCCCGGCGCTTGAAACAACACGTTATTCAGCGGCGTGTTATCACCCTGAGGTAGCAAATCAATAGTCCGGTCAGTGAAGCGGTAGACGGTGCTACCCGTTTCAGGGGAAAGCGCGTTGCGCGCCTGATTGAGAGTTGCAGTGATTGCTATATTCAGGGGTCGCTCGGATTGCATCGCAAGCGTGACCGGTGTAGCGGAGCCCGCGGCGGCGATAATGACCGCCGCCTTAAAGCCCGGCTTTCGCGCCATGATCGTGTAAAAACCGCTGGGTAGCTTGCTGAACCTGAATTGACCGTCAGCAGCAGTGGCCGTTTGGCCGGAAACTTTATCAGTGCCGGCTCGCAGCTCGAGCTTAACTCCAGCGAGCGGACGCCCCAGCGCGTCGGTGACGCGCCCTCTGATCGATAGGCCACCTGCAGCAAGGGCCGGAGTAATCGCGCCGGCATGGATGGTAACGAAAGAGAAGACCAACCCGATCGTAAACTTGACAAACACCTGCGATCTAATACGCGGCCCCACCAGGCAGTTCGCTGATTTACCGGAGCGGACGCAGATTGAGGTGGGATCTCTGGTCCGCATTGGTTTTCATATCATCCGGGTGACCTGACTGGCGCTGTTGCGCCTAGTAAGCTTTGGGCAAACCGAGCAGCCGCTCGGCGATAATACCGCGCTGGATCTCTGAGGTTCCCTCTTCAATCGTATTACCGCGAGAGCGCAGCCAGGCGTACTGCCATCGTCCGCTCTCCATTACTGCGCCGGCTCCTTCCGCAAGGACGGCGCGAGGTCCTTGCAGGACCAGGGCGAATTCGTTCATACGCTGGTTGAGTTCGCTCCACAGTACCTTTGAAATCGAACCCTCAGGACCAGGCGTTCCGCCGCGTTTGAGGCGCGAGAAGTTTCGATATGCCAAATACTTCATCGATTCAACGTCAACGTAAAACTGCGCGAGGGTTTGCCGGACCTGGGCGCGAGTCAGAGCGCAGGTGCCGTCGCCGAGAACCCGTTGCGCCAACTCGGCGAGGTCCTGGAAGGTATTGCGAAAGCGCATTACCGTTGCCAGCGAAAGCGTGGCCCGCTCGTTCATCAGGGTCGTGATTGCAACCCCCCAGCCACCGTTAAGCGGGCCGAGCAAATTTGCGCGCGGCACGCGGACCTCTTCGAAAAAAATTTGGTTGAACTCGGCCTCGCCGGTCATCTGCTTGAGGGGTTGCACCGTGATTCCGGGGCTGTGCATGTCAACCAGCAGATAAGATATGCCGCGATGCTTGGGCGCAGTGGCATCTGTCCGTACCAGGAGCATGCACCAATCGGCGATATGACCCAGCGAGGTCCAGACCTTTTGACCGTTGACGATAAACTCGTCGCCGTCCGGAGTTGCGCGCGTGCTGAGCGCGGCGAGGTCGGAGCCGGAGCCCGGTTCCGAAAATCCCTGGCACCAAACTTCTTCGCAGCTCAGGATCTTCTGGACAAACCGTTTCTTCTGCTGCTCGGTGCCATGTTCGAGAATGGTCGGCCCCCCCATCGACAAGCCCAGTTCGTTGAGCGGCGCCGGCGCCCTCGCCCGGGCCATCTCTTCGTTGAAAATCGCGCTTTCGATGACGGTTTTTCCCTGCCCGCCGTACTCGGCTGGCCACGAGAGTCCCAGGTATCCGGCGTCGTACAGCCGCCGCTGCCAATCGCGCAACGTGCGGACCGAGTCTTGATCGATGGGTAGTGCAAAGCCCCGGTCCACCATTGCCGCCGGCCGATTTTGTTCCAACCACCTGCGCGCTTTGAGGCGAAACTCGGTTTCTTCGCGGTTATCGCTGAGGTCCATGGCGTAATCTTGTAGCCTAAATTCTGGCCGATCCGTGAGCGGCGCATTTGCCGTATCCGGCAATTTGCGCCAGATTCATCTTCATGGCGAGTGAATTCGAAAAACGCCCCATCCATCGCGGCGGATGCCATTGCGGGCGTGTCACGTATGAAATTGTGGGACCGATAGACGGCCGCGTGTCCGAATGCAATTGCTCAATCTGCACCAAAAAAGCTTATATTCACTGGATAATTCCCCGCGAGCGCTTCCGGCTGCTCACGCCTTGGGAAGACTTGGCCACCTACACTTTCAACACTCGGGTCGCCAAGCATCATTTCTGCCCAAAATGCGGCGTGGCACCTTTTTATATTGCGCGCTCCGATCCGGACAAGATCGATGTGAACCTCCGATGCGTCGAGGGCGTAGAACTGACGTCGCTGAAAATACGACATTTTGAAGGCCGCAATTGGGAAACCGCAATAGCAAGCGAGCGAGACACGGCAAGCGAGCGCTAACCAACCGGACGGCGAGTCATCATTTCGCTTCTATCGCTCGCGTCGCTGTGGGTGACTGAAAATGGCAACACTTGGATTCACTCCCGTAGATTTCAAGGTCTTCGGTGTCGAAGGTTTCAATGAGCGGATGCAGCAGCTATACGCCCATGTTCGTCCGAAGCTCCTGCGCCTGGGCGATGAACTAGCACCCACCATCGCGCGCCGGCTGCACATGGAGTTCTTTCCCCATGTGGCCAAGCATGCCCGCCGCAGCGTAAACCCGCCGCCCGAAACATGGGCCGCCTTTGGGCCCTCACCCAAGGGATACAAGCGCTTTGGCTATCTCGCATTGTGTATTTCCGGGGCAGGCATCCACGCACGCGCGGTGGTCAAGGCCGAGGCCGACAAGCGTCCCGAGATGGCGCGTCTGCTCAAAGCACGGAGCGCTCAGTTGGCGGATGCCTTTAACGGGACGGGCATAGCGCGTTATGACAAATGGGATTTTCGTCAATTCCCGGAAGAAGTTCCTGCGGATGCCGATTTTTTTGCGGCGCTCGGTCAGAACCTGGAAAAGAAAAGCGGCGGAATCGATGTCGGCTTTGGCTGGCGAGTGAGGGAAGCGTTGCGGCTTGATCGCGAAGAACTTCTCGACGCCTTTCGTGAACTCGAACCACTTTATCGCGTGCTGCGTACCGTTGCCTAATGACCCAGGGCCTCGGCCCTGTAGACCGCTGCAGGTCGAGTGCTCTGCTACTGATTATCCCGCATGGCTACTGTGACCGTGCTTGGGGCCGGTGCCTGGGGCACGGCGCTGGCAATCGTGCTGACGCGCAGTGGCCATGCGGTCAAGCTGGCAGTTCGCCGCGAATCGCAATTCGCCGCGCTGAGCGAAGCTCGCGAGAATCGTGCTTATTTGCGCGGCATTGCCTTCCCGGGTGAACTCCAGGTTTCGCAACTCGGCGCCGAATGCGTCCACGATGCAGACGCAGTTGTCATGGCTGTCCCGTCAGGGTTTGCGCGCCATATCGTTGCACCACTGGCAGCGACGGTCCCGAGAGAGGCGCTATTGATCAGCGTTAGCAAGGGCATCGAGTCAGATACGCTGCGCACGATGTCGCAAATGCTCGCCGAATTGGCGCCGCCCGCTGCCCGGGTCGGCGTACTATCGGGTCCCGGTTTCGCTGCGGAGGTGGCGTTCGGCAAACCTGCGGCACTGGTTGCAGCCGCTGAAAGCGAAGCGGTCGCCAGCCGCGTCCAAGCATTGTTTGCCGCCAAGCCGGTGCGGGTCTATCGAAGCTTTGACTTGATTGGGGTGGAGCTTGGCGGCGCGAGTAAAAACGTCATCACAATTGCCGCCGGGATCAGTGATGGACTGGGACTCGGGTCAGGTGCGCGTGCCGCACTGGTTACGCGCGGTCTCGCCGAGATGATGCGCTTGGCGCGCGCAGCCGGAGGGAAACAAGAGACAATGGCAGGCCTGGCGGGTTTGGGCGACCTGGTGCTCAGCGCGACCGGCGATCTCTCACGTAATCGGCGGCTCGGACTCGCGTTGGGCCGCGGTGAACGACTACCACCGCCAGCGGAGGGATCATCCATCGCCGAAGGCGTTTCAAATGCGAAGGCCATCGTCAGGCTCGGCCGTGCGCTCGGCGTTGAGATGCCGATTTCATCGGCGGTTTACCGGGTGCTCTATGAAGCAGCATCGCCGGGCGCTATGGTCGAGGAATTACTAGGCCGCGAACTTAAAGCGGAGTTTTAACCGGGCGTGGGAACAGGTTTGCTGCCGCAACTGATCGGTGGAAATCCGCGACGACGGTCGTTATAAGAACCGCTCATCGATACTGGAATGGTGACAAATGCCTAAAGAAGGAAACTGTAAGGCCAGCGATTGCGATCGCCAGGTGGTTGGTAAGGGTTATTGCCGGAAACATTATCGACTGTGGAAGGCGGGCGAGATGCCCAAGCCGCGTTACAAGACCTGCACTGCGGAAAAATGCCGCAAACCGCGGGCTCATGGTAGCCTCTGCGAGGAACACTTCAATGCCCAACGTCGTACGCCCCCGGCAACGGCCGGTAGCCCGGCGCCCGCTGCTCCGGCGCCCGCTGCTCCGGCACCCGCTGCTCCGGCGGCCAGTGCGTGACGTGGCCCAAGGCGGCTCTTCGTTTGGCTGAACGAAGCGGAGGCTTCCGAATATGGCGAAGTTGATCGTTTCAGGAGCGGCGGGCCGAATGGGCCGTCTGCTCGTTTCGATGATTGCCGCCGATCCGCAATTCACCCTGGTAGGGGCCCTTGAAGCCGCAGCCGCCGGTGTCAGCGGGCGTGATGCGGGCGAAGTGGCCGGCGCCGGCAAACTCGGTGTCCCAATTACGACTGATTACGCGACCTTGGCTCGCCCCGATACGGTGACGCTTGACTTCACCAATGCCGCTTCATCACTGGATCATCTGGAAGTGGCGGCCGCAAGCGGCGCGGCCATTGTAGTGGGATCGACCGGCTTTACCCCGGAACTCGAGGCGCGTGCGCGCCAACTCGCGTCTCAGACCCGCACCGTGATTGCCCCTAACATGAGTGTCGGCATCAACGTGCTGATGAAAATCACCGCAGAAGTAGCAGCAATACTGGGTGATTTCGATGCCGAGGTCCTCGAAATCCATCATCGCACCAAGATCGACGCCCCCAGTGGTACCGCACTCGCGCTGGCTCGCACTATCGCTGAAGCTCGCAAGCGTGATTTCCAAAGCAACGCCGTCTATGGGCGCGAGGGAATCACCGGGGTCCGGCCGCATGAAACGATCGCCGTGATGGCGTTACGGGCGGGCGATGCGGTAGGCGATCATACAGTGGTTTTCGGCGGGCAGGGAGAGCGGCTCGAATTGATCCATCGCGCGCAGAGCCGGGAATCGCTCGCCCGTGGGGCGCTGCGCGCCGCCGTCTGGCTCGAACGTCAGCAGCCGGGTCTCTATTCGATGCGCGAGGTGCTGGGCCTGTAACATCCACCCACTGCTACCGGCCGCACGAACAAACATCAGCGGGTGGTCGTCCGGCCCCGGTTTTTGTAGACTGCGCCAGGCTGGACCAGGCAACAGCGCCTCGGTCGCAGCGGGCAGCCAGTATGGGATGTGCACACATAACAAATCGAGAAGCTAAGCGATGGCACTGATCAAATTCGACGATTACGCCAGCCGGTACAGCACGATTAAGATGGAGCGGCGAGATGGTATCTTGCAAATGACGCTCCATACCAATAACGCCGAGCTCAAGTGGGGTACGCCGCCTCATGAAGAATTGTCCTATGCGTTCATGGATATCGCGCGCGATCATGAGAACCGCTGTGTGATTATCACCGGTACCGGCAACGCGTTCTGCGCGGAAGTCGACGCCGGCGGCGGGCGCGGGATCCCGGTCAAGGGCACTGGCGAACAGGCGCCCTACGGCGTCAGGCCGACCAGTTGGGACCATATTTACAACGACGCCAAGCATCTGCTGATGAACCACCTCAACATCGAGGTGCCGATGATCGGCGCGGTGAATGGTCCGGCGCTGATACATGCCGAGTTGGCGGTGCTGTGCGACATCGTCATTGCCTCCGAGAACGCGGAATTCCAGGATGCGCCGCATTTTCCGAACGGCGTGGTTCCCGGCGACGGCGTGCACGTCGTGTGGCCGCTGGTCCTCGGTCCCAACCGCGGCCGCTACTTCCTGCTCACGGGGCAAAAACTCTCGGCCCGGGAAGCGTTGGAACTGGGAGTAGTCAGTGAGATCCTGCCGCGCGACCGTTTGCTGCCGCGCGCGTGGGAATTGGCACAGCAAATTACGACGCGGCCGTCGCTTGCCGTCCGCTATGCGCGCGTCGCCCTGACGCAACAATTAAAAAAGCTGATGTTGGATAATTTGGGCTACGGTCTCGCGCTCGAAGGACTCGGCGCAGTGCAATCGTTCCCGGGAGCGCGCGGCCCGCGAAAGTGAACGCTCTTGTCCAAATCGATCGGTGAAAGAAATGAAGCTCGGATTGTTCCTGATGCCTTCCCATCCGCCCGAACGCGATTTCAAGGCCGGCCAGGAATGGGACCTTGAGATGCTGCGCGTGGCCGACCGGCTCGGTTATGACGAGGCGTGGATCGGTGAGCACTTCACTTCGCCCTGGGAGCCCAACCCGGCACCGGACCTGCTTATTGCGCAGGCCTTGCTGCAAACCAAGCGTATCGTACTCGCTCCCGGCGCCCATCTGCTGCCCTATCATCATCCGGCCGAACTGGCCTGCCGGGTAGCGTTTATGGACCATCTGGCGCAGGGCCGCTACATGTTAGGCATAGGCGCCAGCGGCTTGCCGAGTGACTGGCAGCTCTTCTGTGTAGACGGCATCAAGGGCGAAAACCGCGATATGACGCGTGAAGCCCTCGACATCATTCTCAAAGTCTGGCAAACGGAAGGCGGCCTGGAATACACCGGTAAATATTGGAACGTCAACGTGCCCCATCCGATGATGCGCACCCTGAAGCATCACCTGAGGCCTTTTCAAAAACCACATCCGCCAATCGGAATCGCAGGTTTCAGTCCCGGCTCGGATACGCTGAAACTGGCAGGCGAGCGCGGTTTCATCCCGCTGAGTCTTAACCTCAGCCCATCGTATGTGGCCTCGCACTGGGATGCGGTTGTCGAGGGTGGGCGGCGCTCCGGGCGGACGCCGGAGCGCGCACAATGGCGCATTGTTCGCGAGATTTTCGTTGCTGATACCGACGATGAGGCGTACCGCGGATGCCTGCAGGGCGCGATGGGCCGTATGATGAGCGAATACCTGTTGCCACTGTTTGCCGATTTTCAGTTCACGACCTACCTGAAACACGACCGGCAAGTTCCCGACGCGGACGTAACCCCCGAGTACCTCGTGGACCACGGCTGGCTGGTGGGGTCAGTTAAGACGGTGATTCGTAAGCTCGGCGAGATGTACGAAATGCTGGGTGGTTTCGGCACCCTGCTGCTATTTGCGTTCGATTATGCCGATGACCCGGAGCCCTGGTTCAAGTCGATGCGCCTGTTGTCGCAGGAAGTTCTGCCGCATTTCCAAAGCCGCACATAACGATCGGCAGGTAGCCGCCATCAACTCGAGCGTACCAATTGGCCTGGTGCCAAGTCGAAGATAATAAATTCCGCTCCAGCGAACTTTCAAAGTGAAGACATGAGTCAATATACAGTCAAGGACAAAGTCGCGATTGTCGGCGTGGGCGAGACCAAATACTACAAGCGGGGGCAGGCGCCTCAGAGCGAATTTCGACTGGCCTGTGAGGCTATCCGGAAAGCTGCGGAGGATGCGGGGATCGACGTGCGTGATATAGACGGAATTTCCGGGTACGCCAACGACCGCAATGATGCCTCACGACTGGCGACTGGCTTGGGCCTGAAACAGGTTGGCTTCATGGGGATGGTATGGGGCGGTGGTGGCGGCGGCGGTTCAGCCGCAGTCGGGAATGCTGCAGCCGCGGTGGCGGCCGGTTATGCCCAGTATGTGGTGGTGTTGCGCGCCCTGGCGCAAGGGCAGTTCGGCCGGTTCGGCCAGGCGCCGGTGTCTCAGCACGTCTCCGGCGCAGCGGCGTATACGGCGCCTTACGGACTCTATGTGCCGGCGCAGTGGGTGGCCTTACGCACTCGACGCTTCATGCATGACTACGGAATTAACCAGGAACCCCTCGCTGCAGTGGCGCTGGCCGATTACTACCATGCCCAGTTTAATCCGCGGGCAGTCATGTATGGCCACCCGTTGACGCGCGAGCAGTACGATAAGTCACGATGGATCGTAGAGCCATTTCATCTTTATGACTGCTGCATGGAGAATGACGGCGCGGCCGCACTGATCCTGACGACCGCCGAGCGGGCACGCGATGCGCGCAAGAAGCCGGCCTATATCATGGCTGCGGCGCAAGGCTCGGGTTATCGCCATGCCGCAACGGTCGAAAATCCTTCTGATTACTCCTCATCGAATTTCAAGACACTGGCCCCGCGGCTTTATCAAATGGCTGGTATCACCCCTCGTGACGTGAATTGTGCCCAGGTCTACGAGCATTTTAGCGGCGCAGTAATGATAAGCCTGGTGGAGCATGGCTTCTGCCAACCCGAAGAGGTCCCGGAATTTGTCACTTTCGATAACATCACGGCCCCGAAAGGCAGACTTCCAGTTAACACCAGCGGCGGCAATATTGCCGAATGCTACATGCACGGTCTGGAACTGGTGATCGAAGCGGCTCGCCAGGTACGCGGGGAATCCACCTGTCAGGTGCCCGACTGCAAAATTTCGCTGGTTGCGTCCGGTCCGATGGTTTCGCCGGTAAGCGACCTCCTCGTCCACAATATGTGAGCGGCAAGGACAGGAAGCATTCATGCCCGAACGAAAATACTATTTGCCCGAAGGTTTACCCAGTCCGCGCGCGCAGCGCGATGGACTCGACAGAGAATATTGGGATGCAACGCGACGACACGAATTGGTAGCTCAGCGGTGCAACGCCTGTAATGCCTTTCAATGGGGTCCCGAGGCGGTCTGCCATAAATGCCACTCGACCGATCTGGGATGGGCCAAGCTATCCGGACGCGGACGGCTGTATAGCTGGATCAGGACGTGGAACCCTGTCCACCCGGCGCTGCGAGACGCCTGCCCATACCTGGTCGCCGTTGTGCAACTGCCCGAGGCGGACAATATCCGGATGGTCGGCAACCTGCTGGGTGATCCTCTGGCTGATCCGCCCTTCGACGCCGAAGTCGAAGCGGTTTTTGAAGATCACCCCGATGCCACGCTCGTGCACTGGCAACTGGCGAACCGCTGACTTTCCGCTTCGAAGTGGCCTGACCTGCTTTACAGGCTACTCGTTAGCACCGGTCTGACCCGGTGCAACAAAGAAAACTGAACTCACGGGGCATACGGAACCCCGGCTAGTGACAGCATTTGCGCGCAGGCACTATCGGAATACGCGTGCGGCTTTTGCGTGACCAGTTGAACCGCTCGCGCTCGTTCAGGGCGCGCTTCCCTGGACGGTAGTGCTGCTCGAACTCGTTCCGGACGAAGAGGGATAGGGATTGCTCTGCTGAGAGTGATAGCTACAAGAGAAGCAGCCGTCGGTAATCACACAGGCAGCAGCACCCATCAGGAGGATGGCCAATTTGCGCTTCAACGCTTTCATTCAATTAATGTGGGGCATCATGGCTGCCGGATCAATAAAAAATCGCGCAGCGGTCCGAATGTGCTATTCGTGAACTCTTAAGGCTTGATGCGCTTAGCCGCTACTCAGCCAAGTACCAGCTTTCTGAAACCGCCGTCGTTTGCGAGGCTTTTTTTGGTTCACATCTCGCCGATCTGCGCGAGCGACCCCCCTGCTTCGCTGGACCAAATACCCGCCTAATCCTCCGCCTCGCCAAAGGCACCCTCCTCGGGGGCGTAGTTTTCGAACCTGGTGAACTGGGTCAAATACGTAAGCTTGGCGGTACCGGTAGGGCCGTTGCGCTGCTTGGCGACAATTATTTCGGCCACCCCGGGTTCCTTGCTATCGCGATGATACATTTCATCACGATAGATGAAGGCGATGACATCGGCATCCTGCTCGATGGCGCCTGATTCGCGCAGATCGGCGAGTAATGGCCGCCGATCGGGCCGGGTCTCGACCTGCCGATTCAATTGCGAGAGGGCGATGACGGGCACCTTCAATTCCTTGGCTAAGGCCTTGAGCGAGCGCGAAATTTCGGCAATTTCCTTTTCCCGTGATTCGCCGGGCCGCGCCGAACGCATCAACTGGAGATAGTCAATTATGATCAGGCCCAGGTTGGTATTACGCTCGCGCATCAGCCGCCGGCACTTGGCCTTGAGCACGATCGGCGAGGTATCGGAGCTATCATCAATGAAGATGGGGGCTTCCGACAGGCGCGCTGCAGCCTGTGCCAGCTTGGGAAAATCGCGCTCGCCGAGGTAACCGGCGCGCGCCCGGGAACTATCGACCCGGCCTTCGGCGCACAGCATGCGCAGCACCAATTGTTCCTTGGCCATTTCCAGCGAAAAGAGCGCGACGCCCACATGCGGATCGCATTCAGTGGCAGCATGCGCCGCGATATTCAACGCGAGGGCGGTTTTGCCCATGCTCGGCCGTGCCGCAATGACAATCAAGTCCGACGGCTGCAGGCCGGCAGTGAGCCGATCCAGGTCGAGAAACCCGGTAGGCACCCCTGTAACCAGCTCTTTTCGCTCGTAGAGCCGCTCGAGCAGCCTGATCGATTCGCGCGTCAATTCCGGCATTGAGTGGAAGGACTGACGGATCCGGCGCTCCGAGATTTCGAAGACCTTATGCTCGGATTCATCGAGATATTCGTCGACGTTAGGCGGCGAATCATAAGCCCCCGAAGCAATCTCCGTGGCTATAGAAGCGATGCTGCGCAGCAGCGCCTTTTCCCGCACGATGCGCGCGTAGTGAGCGGCGTTGGCCGCGGTTGGCACGCAGGCAGCCAGTTCCGCGATATAGCCCGCGCCGCCCACCGCTTCGAGCACGCCGCCGGTGCGCAATGCGTTTGTAAGTGTGATCGCGTCGACCGGCTGATTGTGTTCGCTCAGTGCCGCCATGGCGCGAAAGATCTCGCGATGGGACTCGCGATAGAAATCCTCCGCGGTCAGGATTTCGATTGCCTGATTGATAGCATCATTATCGAGCAGCACGGCGCCCAGCACCGACTGCTCGGCTTCGATATTTTGTGGAGGTACCCGCTTGAGGATGTCGTCCGCCGCCCCCGCCATTCACCACCTCGTTTCACGACCCAGTTCGCTAGTTAGAGTCTTATATAAACCAGCCGGTCACAATAGATTTTGCGGGTGACAAGCAAATGCCGCTTAACCAGGCGTGCACCGTAGCCACACAATCTGTCCACAAAGATATCCACAACCTGTGGATTACGGCTGCCTGTCTGAGGCAAGAGTGTGTCAAAACGGACCGCAGTCAATCAAAATCCCGGCAAATCTTCGTCACTGGCGCCTTCTAATTGCCCTCCTTTTTGCCGGGCTTCGGCGTAGTTTAACCGGGTTGGCTACCAGGGGAGCGGCGGCGATGCCGAACAGAAAACCGCCAACGTGTGCCCACCATGCCACGCCACCCCTCAACGGACCACTGGCTCCCGATGAGATGCCGAAATAGAGCTGCAGCCCGAACCAAATCAGCAGATATACGATGGCGGGAACTTCCACTCGCCGCAGTATAATCGGCGTTGGCAGCACCGTGCCGATGCGGCCGCCGGGATAGAGCACAAAATATCCTCCGAGCACCCCGGCAATTGCGCCACTCGCACCGATTACCGGCACTGGCGATAGCGGCGCCATCGCGACTGTTGCCAGACAAGCGCACACGCCAGCGGCGAGATAGAAGATCAGAAAACGCGCATGGCCTAGCCGCCCTTCCACCGCCGGCCCGAAGACCCACAGATAGAGCATGTTGCCCAAGAGGTGAGCAAGCCCGGCGTGGATGAATAGAGAACTGACGAGGGTCACGAGTGCTGCCAGCGCGATGCCCGGCTGGCTCCATTGAGCGTGCGAGACCCGCTCCGGCACCAGGGCAAAGCTTGACAGCAGCCAGGGGCCTCCCCACCGAAGTTGCAGCCCAAAGATTGCCAGATTGGCCGCGATGAGAATGGAATTGACGGGCGAGAGCCGCCGTGCCGCTTCGCTATCGCCCAAAGGGATCATGGGTGCTGGCGCTATACTACCGCCGGCGATACTCGCGAGCGACCGCGACAGGACTCGACGAGTGGAGGCTCTCGGCTGGCGGTCAGTACCGGATCCACAATTCTTGCCTATGCCGTCGCGATGCGTGGTAAGATCGGGTGAAATGGATCCCTCACCGGACCAGCTCCTGCTACTCACTATCACATCACTCCTCCTCGCAACTTCGCGGAGAGCGTGACAGACGGCAGGTGGGGAACGGGCAAGAGAGGAGAGAGGTGTCGATGGCTGAGCCCGACGGCGCCGCACCGGCATCCGCAGCCGAGACGAGCGCAAGAATCGAGTATGAACTGAATTTGTATTTCCAGATGAAGCTGATTCGCGCTTTTGAGGAGCGTGTATCGCGGCTTCATCGGCAAAATAAAATTTTGGGCGGAGTCTATTCCGGCGCCGGGCAGGAGGCGATCGTTACCGGTGTCTGCGCACCCTTGCAAGAAGGCGATTTCGTTGCGCCACTCCATCGCGACCTGGGTGTTTTTTTGATGCGTGGAGTTGACCCAGGGCGCCTGATGGCACAACTGATGGGCAAGGAAAGCGGCTTGTCGCGCGGCAAGGACTCCTTCCTTCACGGCGGCGATCTGGAACATGGGATTTTCGGCTCGACCTCGATGCTCGGCTCATCTCTGCCGGTAGCTGTCGGCGCGGCCTTGAAATTTCAAATCAAACGTGAGAAGCACGTCGCAGTCGCATTTTTTGGCGAAGGTGCATCTTCACGCGGCGATGTTCATGAAGCAATGAATTTCGCTGGTGTGCGCAAGCTACCGGTGATTTTTGTGTGCGAAAACAATCGCTATGCCTATTCCACTCCCCTCGAAAAGCAAATGGCGATTGAAAACGTCGCCGATCGCGCTGAAGCCTATGGCTTTCGCGGACATGTAGTATCGGGCAACGATTTGCTCGCCGTCGTCCAGCTTAGCGAGCGGGTTATCGAGCGCGTCCGGGAAGATGGCGGCCCGGCGTTGATCGAGTGCAAGACCTATCGATATCGCGGCCACAGTGAGCACGACCCGGCGCTCTATCGCGACAAGGACGAACTGGTCGAATGGGAGAGCCGCGACCCTATTCCGCGCTACGAGTTCTATCTGGAAAAGAGAGGCCATGACATCCGCGCGATTCGTGAGCAGATCGACGAGCGTACCCACCGGATCGTTCAACAGGCGGTCGATTTCGCCGAAGAGAGTCCGTGGCCGGCCCCCCAGGATGCCCTGGAGGACCTCTATGCGCCATCTGTTACCCCTGCCAGTCCCAACGGCAAACATTAGGCGGGTGTGGAGTTGTTCGGTGTGATTCCCTTGCTTCAATGTTATGCGCACACAGAAACTCCCCCCGGCTCCAGCGCGTTCCGCTCAGGTAAATGGAAGTCACCTATTTAGCTGCGATCAACCAGGCGCTGCACGAAGAGATGCGGCGAGATGAGAACGTCTTCGTGATGGGCGAGGACGTGGGTGAACTTGGCGGTGCGTTCAAAGCGACTGACGGGCTCCTCGATGCTTTTGGCGAAGACCGTGTGATCGATATGCCTATTTCCGAATCGCTGATCGTCGGAGCTGGAATCGGGGCGGCAATTCTAGGAATGCGCCCGGTTGTCGAGATGCAGTTCGGTGACTTCATTGCCTGCGCATTCGATCAAATCGTTAACACCGCGGCCACTTTACGTTATCGGCATGGGGGCCGGGCTGCTTGCCCGCTGGTAATCCGTTCGCCGTCGGGCGCCGGAGTTCATGGCGCGCTATTTCATTCACAGAATCCCGAGGCGTGGTTTACGCGGGTGCCCGGTTTGAAAGTGGTGGCGCCAGCCACCGTGTACGATGCCAAGGGACTCCTGAAGTCCGCTATCCGCGACGGCAACCCCGTGCTGTACTTCGAACACAAACGGCTCTACCGCAGCCTACGGGACGATTTGCCCGAGGGAGATTTTACAGTCCCGATCGGTGTCGCGGAGATCCGCCAGAGCGGCAATGACCTTTCGATAATCACATACGGCGGGACGTTAAATCAGTGCCTGGACGCGGCTCGGATAGTCGATAAGGAGGACAGCCTTTCGGTCGAAGTCCTCGATTTGCGGACGCTGCTGCCCCTCGATCGCGATGCCATCCTCGCGACTGCTCGCAAGACCGGCAAGGTCCTCGTGGTTCATGAGGACCGCACCACCGGCGGGTTGGGCGGCGAGGTCGCGGCGTTAATTACCGAGAACGCATTCGATGCGCTGGACGGACCGGTTCGCCGGCTCGGGGCAGCCGACGCCCATGTTGCCTTCAGTCCGCCGATGGAGGAGTTCATCTTGCCTAACACCAACAAGATCGTTGATGCCATCCGGAGCCTCGCGTCCTATTAGAGCCGAGAAATGAGCCTCGAAGTTACCATGCCCCAGATGGGCGAGAGCGTGGTTGAAGGCACCGTCACCAAATGGTTGGTCAACGAAGGTGACCGGGTCAGCGAAGACCAGCCGTTGTGTGAAATCTCAACGGACAAGGTCGACACCGAAATTCCATCGCCCGGTTCCGGCGTAATTGCCCGCTTAATCGCCTCAGAGGGTCAGACCCTGCCGGTCGGAGCAGCGCTGGCCGTTATCGAGAGCCCCGGCGAAATGAGCCAGACGCCGTCAAGAGCCGCAGCATCCGTCGCAGGAACCCATACACAGCGGGCGGTTCAGGCGGAATCGCCAACGCGACCAGCGGCGGCACCTTCACGTCCAGATGATGAGGCATTGGAATCTCGGAAGATGCTCTCGCCAACGGCGGCACAGCCGTCGCCAGCCGTCGCGGCATCTTCCGCGCCACCGCGCCGCTATTCGCCGGTCGTGATGCGAATGGCCGAAGAGCACAACATCGACTTGAGCCTGGTTCCCGGTACCGGTGTTGGCGGGCGTGTCAGCAAGCGCGACGTCGAACACTATCTCGAACATCTCCGCAGTGGTCAGCCGAGCTCAATAGCGGCTGACGGCAATCAATCTTTGGCGCCAGCAGCCCCGGCCGTGAGCGTAGCCGCGCCGGCTGCCGGGTCTTCGGGCTTCAGACCGCCGGTTTACCAGCCGCGCGAAGGCGATACCGTCGAGCCGTTCTCGCGCCGCCGCAAGCTGATTGCCGAACATATGGTCTATTCCAAAACGCACTCGCCACATGTCGGCACGGTGGCGGAAGTAGACCTGACAAGGCTGGTTGCAATGCGAGAGGCGCACAAGGAGGAATTTCGCAAGCGCGAGGGCTTTGCGCTCACACTGCTCCCGTTTGCGGCGCTGGCGGCGACGCAGGCGCTGAAGGAATTCCCACGCATGAATGCCTCAGTGGCGGGGGATTCATTAGTTATGCGTCGCGAGATCAACCTCGGGATAGCCATGGATGCCGAGGAAGGGCTCGTGGTACCAGTTATCAAGGGCGCCGATACATTTACCGTGATCGGCCTCGCCCGCGAGATTGAACGGCTTCATGGCAAGATCCGGGATCGGTCGCTCACTGCCGATGACCTGGCGGGCGGTAGCTTTACCCTGTCCAATCCCGGACGTGAAGGCAACCTCTATGGCTTTGCTATCATCAACCAGCCGCAAGTCGGAATCCTACGAATGGGAGAGGTTAAAAAGCGGCCCGTCATAGTTGAGATCGATGGCAGTGATGCGATCGCCGTGCGTTCGATGATGTATCTGGCGCTATCATATGACCATCGCGTCATCGATGGCGTGCTCGGCAACCGCTTTCTCTATCGCACCGCTCGCATCCTCGAAGAAGCTGCGTTCGCTTTGTAGTGTGCGCGCCCGAAACCAGCTGGCCGAGGTTAATACCAATCGCACCTCTGCAAGTAGAGGTGTTCACTCAGGCGGCGCAATCACCGATACCGTGCGCAGGGTCGAGTTGCCGTCTACGATCGCGATTCGCCTGCCGTCCGGTGACCAACTCATCCCGATCGGCCCCTGAACTACTCCGCGCGCAAGCACGAACGCCGCGCGTGCCGGATACGAATACTCGATAAGTTCACGCTCCGGGCCGCTTTGGCCCGGCGTTGCCGTATCGATGATGGCATTGTTCGAGACGGGTGAGATAACCATACTGCTTTGCGCCAACAACGCTGGTTGTGTGGCGAAGCCGAGCGAATTGATCGTTATCAGGCTTTGATGTGGATCGAACAGGGCAACTTGGACTTTTACTTCTCCCAAGCGGCCATTGGCGATGCGACGCCAGGACAGCTGTTGCGAGCCGACGGCGATGATCGTACCGTCGCTGGCATAGCCGGCAGCGCCCGATGAGACGGCAATCGTCGACCTCCGCCCGCTCTCCACGTCAAAGCGAAACACGCCGGCATGATCAGCCGTGCGATAAAGAAAGGTCTCCGAATGAGGGGCCCAGCCGAGCACTTGCAGCGAGGCCGCAGAGGGAAAACTGCTGCACGTTCCTCGGTGCATGTCGAGCACAGCCGGCGATGCGCTGCTCCCGCCTTGTGCCACCGCAATCGCATTATCGGGGCTGAAGGCCAAAGCTGACAATTGGCATTTGATTCCGTCCAAACGGCGTATCGATGGGGATTGGCCGAGGGTAATCACATATAGAGCGCTGACTGGCACGGCGCTGCTGGTCAGCGCAGGGGTGAGCGCCTGCACTGCGAGCGCGAGCTTGCCGTTGGTCAACCAGGTTAATTGGGCCGCCTCAAATTCCCCTTTGAGGCTCGCAACCGTTTGGACCTCGTCAGCGCTCAACGTATCAATCACATTCACGTCAAGACGATCTTCGGAAGGGACCACAGATACGGTCGCGAGCTTACGGCCGTCGTTATTAACTGTGACATCAAGTATCTTTCCGCCAGGGGCACCCGTGCCGTAATCCTCAAGAACAACCCTTTGATGAGACAGTCCGGCACCGCTGATACCCAGCATTACACCCTTGCCCGAGCGGCTTCCGATCACGCCAATTTCGCTGCCTGAGTCGAGCCATAGAGGCGCGCGGTTCATGTCCGGTTGAAAATCTTCAGGCAACGCACTGATACCGGCGACCTGCAATCCAACTGTCATGTTGAGGGTAGCGGTACGGCCGGCATAACGCTGCGGGCCAGGGACTGTTTTACTGCTGCTCTTGGACGGCACCCGCGCGGCACGGCCGCCTGGAATCCACGAGGGACGAATCGCTGCGGCCATCATGGCCGCGCGAGCGCAGGCGCTCAATCCAGCAGCAACAGTAAGCAGAAACGCGAGATGCAGGCGTAAACGCATCAAAAGCCGACCGCTTGACTCGCGGCCGTGTGGCAGCGAAAACGACAGCGGCGGTTCTATACTAGGGCTCCATCCCTCGCGTCCGGAGTAGAGGTCCAAGTGGAATGGCCCACCTCAGCACCCGCCATAAAGATTGCGCAACTATCAAACCTCGAACTGTCGTGAGTACGCCACTCACGAGCGCTGATGGGCTTCTTGAGGCTATTCTTGAAATCAACGGCATACAACTCGCGCAAGTTCGCGAACCGCAACTGCGCGCAAACCTAGCCATTTGCCTCCAGACCGGCACCTATACAGGACGGTGCCAGACAACTGACTTGTTCGACTCTGGAGGCTTGATGTTGCTCGACGAGAGACTTGGTGTCGTTCAACGATAATCCGTGCCACAGCCGTTCAGTTTTTCCGAGAAGTTCTATCAGTTTGGGAACGGAGCTAACGCTTAAGCGGTTGCGGACTGAATCGCGGCGCTGCAGGCGCATCCTCGCCGTCTCAGGTTCTCCGTCCTCGCCTCCGAGATCTGGCTTCATCCTCAGAAGAAGCAAACAGAGTACGCACCACGCGTGCAGCCATGTAACCTAACAAGAACGTTGCTGCAATGGTGACCCAGGGACGCGTATGCATTAGCTCATTCAGGTCTTCGGTGCGCCGGCGGGCAAAATCCGCACCAACTCTTGCGTATTCACCGCCCAGATCTAATCCTTTGCCGGTATAATCCTTGGTAACCCCGTAGCCTTTCGATGCATAATCTCGTGCAGTTCCATACCTCTTGATTGCGTAATCTTTGGCTCTATCGTAACGCCGCGTGGCGTACTGGCGCGCGGCCCCGTAGCTGTTGGTGACGTAGTCCTGCGCGGCATCAAAGCCTTTCTGGACCGCTTGGCGGGCCGATCGTGTGACGCTCGAAAACCTGTCCTTGAGGGCATTATCCATCGTTCAACTCCGGGGGCCACCTGCACCTAAGCGGCGCGATGTCTTGGGGAACACTACTGCCACACAAGATGCATTTCCAACTCTAATTTTTTGTCAACATTCGCTCGAGAGAAGTCGCCGACTCATCCGGCATGGCGTTTATGTCAAGTGGTCAGCGATAAGGCGGTGTTATTGCCGTCAAGTTTGCAAAAGTTATATGCAGGCCAAGGTCCGGTGATGCTCATCTTGGGGCCTTTCTCAGTTTTGAGTTCGCCGAGCGCATCGATGAACCGTATGATGCCGGCGCGCTCCACCAGGAAATGAACTTCAACCCCAACCCGCCCGTCCCGCTCGATATGCTCGCTATTCGAGCGGACAAAGGTGCTGTCGGCGGCAGTGACGATTTGACGACCGAGCTCATCCAGCGCGTTCTCTACACTCTCGCGCATCGCATAATAGCGGCGTCGCTGGGCGAGGTACTCGATGCCCGCTCCCGCACGGTCTCGAGGCAACTGCTCGCATCCTGCATTGCTGTCAGAGGCTTTCGCCTGGGGCGCTTGGAAGCGACGAGCCGTTCCATCCAGCGCGACACAAACTGACATTTCGGTTCGTCCGTCGAGCTCGGCCAATAGTTCGCGGTAAGCGGCCTGGCGATGTTCCAGCAGTTCGCCGACGCGATCCAGGTCCTCGAACACGCAACCGAAGCGCATTGGAATAACGCTCTGTTCACTATCGTAGCAATGGATCACGTTTGCATAAGCCAGCAATTTGTCGACCTTCTGCTCTCGTTCGGGGCGCGACTCTTCTGTCAGTACGGCTCCTAACCCGGCGCGCCTGACCATGATCACAGCGCCTGCCGAGTGGGGCACACGGTGATCCCCGCGCACGATGCAATAAAGAAGATAACTCATCAATGTTATGCTGGCATTTCGAGCGCTGGACAGAAACTATAGGGCGGCCATGGGCCGGTCACTTGGAACACGAGCCCTTGCTCATTGCGCTCGCGATTAATTGCATCAACATGTGCCTCTAGCCTTTTCGTGCGCTTTTGAGGCACCAACAGTGCTAAACTAAGTGCCAGCTCATGGCTATTGTCCTCGGTGCCGGCCGGGTCGGATATTGCTCGCTGACGCCGGCGGGTTACGTATTCATCGAACGACTGGGCAACTTCTTCACATTCACGGCCAAGCCATTCCCGTGCCCGTTTGTCCGCATCGGCCAGCGCCCGACGCTGCCGCAAATATTGCATCCCGGGTGACGCCGAGGCTTGCGTATCACTGGCGTGTTTACGCTCGAGCCAGCGCCGGACTGCTTGATGGTCAACCAGCACCTTCAATATCCATTCTTGCTCCTCCCTCACCTGATTCAAGAATTCGTGAACGGCGGAGCGATTGGCATCAATAAACCGATCCAGGGAGTCAAACGAGGAGAAAAGGGTCGCGAATCGACAGGGTAAGACCGGAGCGCGGCGCCAACCCTCCTCGACCACCTTCTCGTGCCGCACCGCACGCGTACTCACCCACTCAACATCTTTCAAGCGTCGCTCGGCTTCGGGTCCGCAGAATTCGTCTATTGAGACGAGGCTGACAATGCCAGCCAGATCCCCTGAATGATGAGCAAGAATTGGCCCCTCGCCTTCAATACTCATTTCCGGTGGCGGTCCGGTGGCCGCTAGAGTTAGATAAAACAAATATACTGCTTGGTTCTGATTCATGGTGCGCTTCTTCAGGCGGATGCATCCTGCATAAGCGGCTCCCTCTGGTGTGGTGGCGCTGTTGGCCGCCCATTTGCCGCATGCGCCTGCGCTTGAAAAGCCTCTTCAAAGTCTTGTATTTCGAGGCGCACGTCACCGGGAACTCCCTGCTCGCGTGCCCGAATTGCCCTTCGTACAGCGCTAAGGCCAGCCCGGCGACAAAGTGCTGCGAGTTCCGCGCCAGCGAATCCTTGCGCGCGAACCGCCAATGAATCGAGGTCAACCGCGGAGCCAAGCGGCTTGCCCCGGAGATGGATGCTCAGGATCTCCTTACGATCGGCGATGTCGAGTTCCGAAATTTCCACGATCTCGTCGAACCGACCCGGTCTCAATGCGGCCGCATCTAGCCGATCGAGGCGATTCGTGGCACCCAACACCAACACTCCTTTTAGTTCCTCAATTCCTCCCAGTTCGGTCAAGAATTGACTAAGCATCCGGTCGGCGACCCCATCGCCGACGCTATCACTGGCCCTTTTAGGTAAAAGTCCGTCGATTTCGTCGAAGAAAAGAATGGTCGGAGCTGCCTGCCGCGCCTTGCGAAAAACATCGCGCAAAGCACGCTCCGATTCGCCGACGTATTTCGACATCAGCTCCGGCCCTTTGACCGAGATGAAATTAAGCCCACTCTCGCTCGCAGCTGCTTGAGCCAGCAGCGTCTTGCCGATTCCAGGAGGCCCGACCAGCAAGATGCCCTTCGGCGGGCTAACGTGAGCTTGCGCCAACAATTCGCTATATTTCAGCGGCCATTCCACGGCTTCGCGCAATCGTCGTTTGGCCGCAGTCAGGCCGCCTACGTCATTCCAACTTACGTTCGGCACTTCAACGAAGACTTCACGTATGGCTGAGGGTTCGACCTCGTGGAGTGCTTCGGTGAAATCCTCCATGCGGATTTCCAGCTTGGAGAGCAGTTCGTATGGGAATTGTTCTGCGCTTAGATCGATCTCGGGGATAATGCGCCGCAGGGTGCGCATCGCAGCTTCGCGGCACAATGCTTCGAGGTCGGCACCGACGAACCCATGAGTTACATCTGCAAGGCGATCGAGATCAACGTCCTCAGCCAGCGGCATGCCACGACTGTGGATCTCAAGCATCTCCAGGCGGCCTGCGCGGTTCGGGATCGGAATTGCCAGTTCTCGATCAAAACGGCCCGGGCGGCGCAGCGCGGGATCCAAGGCGTTCGGAATGTTAGTCGCGGCTATGACAATAAGATTTTGCCGCCGCGTCAAGCCATCCATGAGGGCGAGCAACTGTGCCACTATGCGCTTTTCGACATCTCCAACAACTCGTTCGCGCTGAGGGGCGATCGCGTCGATCTCGTCGATAAAAATTATGCTCGGCGCCGAGCGAGTGGCTTGTTCGAAGATGCTCCGCAATTTGGCCTCGCTCTCGCCATAGAACTTGTGGACCACTTCCGGTCCGCTGACGGAATAAAAGTTAGCTTCTGTCTCGTGCGCGATAGCACGTGCAATGAGCGTCTTGCCACATCCGGGGGGGCCGTACAGCAAAACACCTTTAGGTGCATCGATACCGAGCCGCTCGAAGGCTTCAGGATGGCGCAGCGGCAATTCAATCATTTCGCGAATGCGGGCCAGCTGCGGCTTAAGCCCCCCGATGTCCTCGTACGAAACTGAGCGAGTGCTCTTTTCAACGACTGGCGCGCCACCGATTGTCAACCGGGTGCGGGGGTTGATTAACACCGGCCCCTTAGGGCTGGTCGATTGGACCCGGAAATCGAGCCAACGGCTCCCGAACAGGGTTGCCCGTACACGATCGCCCTCAACTACTGACAGTCCATCAAGCAACCCTCCGATATAATCGAGGTCACGCTGCGAGGGTGCGCTGGCTACTGGGTGGAGGACCAGTTGGTCGGCATTGCGACACGAGGCCTTCGTGACATTTACAAATTCGGCGACCGCGGTACCCGCATTTTCCCGCGTGATTCCGTCAATTTGGACTGATGATTTGCCGCGGAATTCTGCATGCGCAGGCATCACCCGGCACACGGTTCGCCGTTTACCGGCGACCTCGACTATATCGCCAACCTTGATGCCGAGCTTTGCCATGTCCTCCGGACCCATGCGCGCGTACGCGTGGCCGGCGTCTTTCGCCATCGCCTCGGCAACCTTGAGCTTCAAGCCGTTGCCCTTGGCCGGCACATCGGTAGGTCTGGAGTCTGCCATGTTGTCATTCCAGAGGGCACTCGATTTGAACGATGCCGTTGTTCGCGGAGATGGAGGCTTTATTCTTGTCTACCGGCTTTGGCAGCAGCACCTCTTTGCGGTATTTCTTGGCACCCTGATGGGCGTTGATGGTCATGACATCGCCGTTAATATCCAGGGAGATGTTGTCGACCCCGACGCCCGGCATTTCAGCAATCACCAAGATCTTATCGGATTCGTCCAGGACGTCGACTAAGGGCTCACGGACTTCCTGGATTACCGGCTTCTTCGACTTCCGGTCGACTTTCAGGTTGCCGAATGGCGTCACGCTCTCGGGTTTTCCGCCCACTCCGACTCGAACGTTGAACCCGTAAACGCCCTTGATTTTTTGGTCGGGGCTAGTGAATTCCGAGTTCTGTCGCAGTTCCTGACCCGTTTCCGCGAGTTCGTTGAGCTTCTCAACCAAGTCGGTCAAACCTTTTAAGAAGCCACCACCGGCCCCATCCTGGGGCCGGCTGGCCTTGTCTTCTTTTTCAGCCATTGTTGTCAATGCTCCCGCCTTCGCGCGGTTCCGTTAAGCTATCTTGGGGCTCACGAGACAGCTCGTGTTGTTGCCTTGTTGGATGCTCAGTTTCGCGCGATGCCTCCCGTTCCTGCGTTAGTCGATCTTCCAGACGAGCGAGTCGCTCTTCCAAGTCCCTGGTGCGAGAATTCAATGCATCTCGCTCGTGACCCGGTGCTTGGACTCGTTGGTTCCACCAGTCGAGACCGATCTCCTTGGCGCGGTCAATGGAACAGATAACCAGCCTTAGTTGGATGGTCAGTAGCTCCACTTCGACCAGGTTTATTTTGATGTCACCGGCTATGACGATGCCGCGGTCGAGCACAAGCTCGAGCACATCGGCGAGGTTCGACGAACGAGTCGACTGTTGAAAAGCTCGCTCAGGCATACTTCCAAATACCTAATTCAATATTTCCATCCGCACTTTGGCTCGTGATCGACAAAACACCATCAATCGCTTACTCGCCTGCTACC
>JAMXLL010000358.1 GCA_024281015.1 Candidatus Binataceae bacterium | reverse complement strand
CGATCGGCTCCCCATGCGGAGCGCTGGTCCCGCAGCGCGGCACGCGCGGTCGCATAAGTCTAATAAAAAGAGCCGCGGTGTGCCGCTGCTGAGTAGCGATTCAATTTCGCCTTCAACGTTTGCGCGGATGTGCTGACAAATATCGTCCCCCCAGGGGTAAATCGCCGTTGTTCCGTGAGGAACCTCTGCCGCGCCCAATGGTTGCCCGAGCGGAGCCCGCATTCGACGAGCCAAAATGAGAGATGTCATGAAAACGCTTCTGATTGCCTTAGGGTTGACCGCTGTGGCGCTAACGTTGGTGGCGCCAGCACATGCCTATTACTTACGCGATTGCCTTCGCGGCGCACCATGCCCAGGGTTCAACGCTCCGTCTCCGCGATACTATGCTCCGCGCCAGCGATACTATGATCCATCCCCGTACTATGCTCCGCGCCCGCGATACTATGATCCATCCCCGTACTATGCTCCGCGCCGGCGTTCCTACGACTACGACTGAAGCTCAAACCAATCTGGCTTATGTAACACGCCGGGGGAGCTAATGCCGCTCCCGGATCAGAAGTCGGCTGCGCTGGTCCTGGTCTAGGTCGAACTGCTTGATGGCTACGGCCGCGGCCCGCTCCCGATCGGGCGCTTCGACTGAGCCCAAATGCTCGCCTTTGCTGCGCATGATGATGACGCGTGGTTCTGTCCCTCGACAAAGCCATTGAGCCGCAGCTCGTCAAAAAAAGCCTCAAGCGTCGGTGTCTGCCTCGCAGAGGGGAGCAGGAAGCCCAGACGGTACGTGCGGCCGCTTTCTTGCCCGCGCGCCGCAGCGGCCACGCGGCCGCGCCGCCGAGCAGCGTGATGAACTCGCGGCGCCTCACTCGATCACCTTGTCGGCAATGGCGAGTACGCCGGGTGGAATTGTCAGGCCGAGCGTCTTCGCAGTCTTGAGGTTTATGCTAAACTCGAATTTGATCGGCTGCTCGACCGGAAGATCAGAAGTCTTGGCGCCCTTCAAGATCCGGTCAACGTAGCTCGCGGCGCGCCGAATGACATCGGAATAGCTCACGTCGTAGGCCATCAGGCCACCGACATCGACGACGTCTGAATAGCAGTAAATCGCCGGCAACGTATAGCGGGCCGCTAGCTCTGTCACGCGCGCGCGTTGCGCCACGAATATGCTCTCGGCCGTCGTGAGAAGCCCTTCGGCGTGCTCCTTTGCCGCGGCCTCGAACGCGGCTGGAAAGTCATCGGCGCTCCGAATGTCTTGGACCTGCAACGTGACGCCAAGCAAGCGCGCTGCCTCCTCCAATGCCTTGACCTGCAAGGGCGCGATCGGGTCGGCGAGGTAGGTCAGCACGAGTACCCGCGAGATTCCGGGTGATGCTTCCTTCAACAAACCAAGACGCTTGGCCGCAACCTCGGGAACCATCAGCGACAAGCCGGTGACGTTTCCACCCGGCTGGGCAAGGCTGTTGACGAGCCCGGTTCGCACCGGGTCGCCGAGTCCGATCATGATGATCGGAATGGTGCGGGTTGCGTCCTTTGCAGCCTGAGCGGCTGGGGTGGTGCTAACAGCGATGACGTCGGACTTAACGTGCATACATTCCGCGACCAGGGCTGGAAACCGCTCGCCGCGGCCGTCCGCAGAGAGGTAATCAATGGTGATGCTCTGCCCATCCACATAGCCCAGCTCACGCAGGCCCTGGAAGAAGGCGTCAAAGCGGGTCGACTGCAACGTGCCCGAATCGAACGTGAGGAAGCACAGCCGCGGAATCTTCTTGGGCTGCTGCGCGCGCGCCGCGCGCGGCCATGCGGCCGCCGCGCTGCCGATGAGCGTGATGAACTCGCGGCGTCTCATTCGATAACCTCATCGGCGCGGGCGAGCAGCATGGGTCAACCTGCTGAAGAGAAGTCCGAAAGTCTTTGGGCCAGACCTGAAATATTCTGAATCGGGTTGAGCATTACGCCAGGCCGACCAAAGGATAGCACGCCATACGAAACGGCAGGAGGCCGCTGCACTGCGGGATAAAAGACAGTTCACCAGCCGGCAAACCGAAGTCGGCCGATCGCTTTCAGCTCATCGTCGGTCGAAGGCTAAGACTATTGTAAAAAAGGGCGAAGGCGACCGCGGGGACCAACGCTCCAGGTGGGGGCTGCCGGCCCCATTTCTTGCGCAGATCGGTGGCGTGCTCTTGCTGCTTGGCTAACGCTTCTGACTCTGGGCCATACCGGTCAGCACGTGCTCCCGTCGGATCTCCAAGTGAGCCATAACGCCGATTCGGGCATCTCCTTCTCCCAGGCGCAAATCGTAAAATCCTCAAATTCAACATGCGAATTGAAACGACATTGCACCTTATCGGCTAACTACCGTCTTCGGTTTGCCTTATTATCCCACCGGAAAGGTCAGCCACGTCCTTGTACCTTGATTGGAGCTCTCCTGATCGACCGTGCCCCCGATCTGGCGGGCCAGCGCGACGATCAGTTTTAACCCGGTACCTGTGGGGTTGTGCTGTTTAATCCCGCGGCCATTATCCGCTACGCTCAAACGAGCCTCGCCGTAGCCGACGCCCGCAACCAGCTTAACGCTGATTCTTCCGCCGCCATCCGGGCCAAACGCGTGCTTGATGCTGTTGGTTGCAATCTCATTCAGGATCAGGCCCAGCGGCACTGCACGTTCGATCGATAATTCAAGCTCGTCCGCCTGCACCTCGACCTCAATTCCCTCTGTCTGCTGTTTGATCGAGAGACAGAGCGCACGCAGGTAGTCGGAGAGCTTTACGATCTGTCCCTTCTCGTGGGGCGCCAGCTGGTCGTGGGCGAGCGAAATCGCGTTGATGCGGCTGGTGATGTGGTCCAGCGCACGTTGAGCATCACCGGCAGCGTAGCGTCGCTTCTGAATGGCGATCGAAGCCAGGATGATCTGGAAGCTGTTTTTAACGCGATGCTGCAGTTCCCGAAGGAGCACGTCCCGGCTCTGCGCCTGCATAGCGGCGGCTGCCAGCCTTGCCGCCTCGCTTAATTCGCCGCGGTGGCTCTGGAGAAATGCGCCAATCAGTGCGGCGGTAGCGGTGAGAAACTCGATCGTGTCCTGACTGAAATCGCGCGGGCGAGTGCTGTCCACCTCCAGCACGCCCCAAGCCGCACCTTCGATCAGCACTGGCACATTGACCAGTGAGACAATGCCGTGATCCTTCAGCAGCCCCGAATGGACGAAGTCATCCTGCGCTTGGAAGTTCTTGATCACGACCGGCTCCGCGGTCTGGAACGAGCGGCCCGGCGGCGACCGCAAATCGGCAGACAAGGTAGTTGACCGCACAACGCCCTCTTTCCATCCGAAGCCGGCGGCAATGAGTAGGTCGGCTTCCCGACGGCGATATCTAAGGATTTTGACGTGATCGATCTCCACTGCCCTTGCGACCTGCACCACGACTTGGTCGAGAAATCCATCCTCATCGGTGCTTTCACTCGCAACCCGGCCCAAATCGATAAAAATGCGAACATGCCGCCGGACCTCCTCCAGCGCCGACGCTTGCTGTTTGTGTGCTTTCTTCGCCATGGTCGGTACAGTTAACGTGGAGGCGGCCGAATTGTGCCACTGCCCCAATCATGAGCGGACTTACATCGTGAATTGAGACAATCAGATAAATTAACGATAAGCCTAAGTGTCAGGCGTGCAATCGAACCTTTCCATCCCCAGCGCAACCAATAAAGCGAGAGCCTTTCCCAGGGGTGGCCGGGAAAAGGCATTCAAACACGCGAACTCGTTGGATTTCGAAACTGTGGGGTGAGTAACATGGGCCGCGACCTTGTTGAAGAAATCGCCACGCTGGCCTCGCTGGCGCTATTTGTGGGTATGGTCGCGATCTGGGCACAGGTGATTGCAACGCTTTGAGTTATCATGGCCGCCATGAATTTCGTGGCCTCGGGCCTCTTGACCCAAAGCGGACAACGCAGCGCTTATGTTGCGCCCTGCACATCTTTCGGTGCTCTGGACCAATCCAAGCTCGTTCGCCCGAACCATTAGGAGCCATTTCTGTGCGGCTCAGCCGTTTACAACTCTGAACACCACACCGACGCAGCTGCAACTGCGATCAGCCAAATCCATACGACCGCGGCGTCACTGGGTTCCCTCATGATTTAGCCTCCGCTCATAGAGCGGGTCATTCTCGCACCAGCAGGGCGTGCCGCCTACTCGTCCCAACGGCCCCCCGTATCGAGTAACGAGAACCCCGCCCGAAAGGGAGTAAGGGCGGGGCTCCGGGAACCACCTTCGTTTCACAGGGGGGAAATGA
>JAMXLL010000357.1 GCA_024281015.1 Candidatus Binataceae bacterium | reverse complement strand
GACTCTTTTCGCCAACGCGTGATCGATGGGCTCCCCAAGTTGGACGAGATCGCGCAGGCCGGCATTCGCGCCGGGGAGGTGCCCGGCGTGGCGATCGCCGTGGTGCTGCAGGACGAGGTGGTTTACGTAAAGGGATTCGGGGTCCGCAAAGCCGGCGAGAACGCCGCCGTCGATCCGGATACCGCATTCCAACTCGCCTCTTGCTCCAAACCGATCGCCAGCACCGTGGTGGCCGCACTGGTCAGCGCCGGCGCAGTCAGCTGGGACACCCGCATCGCCGATGCCGATCCGGGCTTCCGCTTGCACGACGCCTACCCAAGCGTGGAGGTTACAGTCCGAGACCTCTTCGCCCACCGCAGCGGTCTGGGCTTAGCCGGCGGCGATCTGGGAGAACTGGGGTTCAGCCGTGATGATATCTTGCGCCGAATTCGCAACGTCGAGCCTTCCAGGCCGTGTGCGCCTACAGCAACTTCGGCCTGACAGAGGGCGCCGTTGCCGCTGCCAAGGCCGCCGGCCTTTCCTGGGAGGACGCGGCCGACACCAAGCTCTTCAAACCACTCGGTATGGCTTCGACCAGCGCGCGTTGCGCCGACTTCCTCCGCCAGAGCGACCGGGCGGCACTACACATCAGGCGTGACGGGCGCTGGCAAGCGCTGCTTACAGTGAATGCTGACGCACGGTCGCCTGCCGGGGGGGTCAGCACCAGCGTCCGTGACCTGACGCGTTGGATGCGCCTCCAACTCGGCAGTGGCATGTTCGACGGCCGTGAACTCATTAAGGCCGAGGCGCTCGAACCGACGCACACGCCGGTCATTAGGTTTGGCCAGAACGAGGTCGCAATGAGGGGACCCGGCTTGCCCGCACTAAGAGAGAATCGGGACAGATCGACCCATTGGTCCCACTTCGTCCTTTCTCCGGTGCCCTTCGGCTGGCATAAACCCGCACGAATGCGGCAATCTTCGCCGACCGCAACGTGAGACGTGCGAAAGCCAGACTGTCTGCTGGAGCGAGGCGGATTTGAAACGTCGAGCCCCCTGGGTTGGCGCTGTTTACGCCAAGGAGTTTCTTTGTACCCTTTGCACCTGCCGGCTCAGCGGAACATCTCCGCGGCGGGTCAAAAGAGCCTTAGCGGCGTTAGACGAGCAGGTTTCCGTACTGGATATCTCCGTGCATCGATAAACCAAGCTCTGGGATTATCTCTATGTACGGTAACGCGGAATGACCTTCTCCGCGAAAGTGTTTATCCAAGCTCGCTCAGCAGGGCCGACCGAGAAGACAATGTGGGTGACGCCCGTGGCCACGTATTCATCGATCTCTTGCAGCGCGTCATCGAGGCCAAAGGTGCCGCCCACCAACACCGATTTCTCTATGGTTGTCGAGTCGCGTCCGATTCGTGCACAGTGTTCATCGAGCCGCGCGATCTTCCTGCGAAAGACCTCCGGAGTGCCGAACGAATTCCACATCTGTGCGTGCCGTGCGACGATTCGCAAGGCGATATTTTCACCCGTGGCACCAATTAGAATCGGCGGATGCGGTTTCTGTAAGGGCTTAGGATTGCAGCTCGCATTATTTAGACTGAAATGCTTGCCCTTAAAGTTCGCCCGATCCTCAGTCCACAGCCGCTTGATTAATTCGAGCGACTCATCCAGGCGGCTTAGTCGGTCACCCGTCGTATGAAACGGAATGCCATACTCCTGATGCTCAAGCTCAAACCATCCGGCACCCAAGCCGAAAATCAGGCGGCCACCGCTAATAATATCGACGGTCGTCGCCATTTTCGCCAAAACTGCGGGATGCCGGTACGTATTGCCGGTTACCATCAGGCCGAGGCGAACGCGTCGAGTAGCCATCGCGACTGCTGCCAAAGTGGACCAACCTTCGAGACATGGGCCCGTTGGATCAGAAAAGATGGGCAGGAAATGGTCAAAGACCCAGGCGCTGTCGTAGTCCAAGTCATCGATCTCCTGCCATAGGGCCAGGAGCTCCGCCCATTGAACGTGTTGCTGAGGTGTCTGAATACCGAAGCGAACGGGGAACTGTGTCATTTCCAAAGTGCCTGGTTGCGACTTGCCGACTATGCTAGGGGGTGTACGTCATACCTTCCAACCCCCTTCGTTCCCTGGCACAGCTTCGGCCCTCGCCGCCTGAAAGCTGGCCTGGATTCCGGGCCTTGCTCCTTGACGAAGTAGGCTGATTGAAATGCTTCACCCTGATTCGGCTTGCGGTTCAACATCCGGTCGCCGCTTGAAAACCGGGACCACATGTCGATCAGCATCGACGGTCTTGAGGTTTACTAAGTCGTGGTCAATATCACACAACGCATGAGTTGCAGCATGCAGTACTTGATGCACTGCGGCCGGAACTGTTCGATGCATCCATCTCGAAAGCCCCTCGTTCCATGAGTCATTCGGCCGACGTGGGCGCGATTCTCACGGCTTTGCAAGCGATTGGTATACATCTATTTGAAATAGGGGATTACCTTACGCCCGAACAGACTAAGCGAGTCCATAATCCGCGCATGCGGGAGATTACCCATTTGCATAAAGCATAGCACTTGGTCCACCCCAGACTCCTGGTACTTCTTCAAGACCTTGATAATCGTATCGGGAGTGCCCATCGCAAACGCACCCGACTCGACAAATTCTCCGAAACTCTTGCCTACCCGCTCTTGCTGGACCGCGCCGACCGCGAACTTATACGACTCCGGAATCTTTCTTCCCTGCCACGGCGCATACAAGCTCTCTGCCTTGCCAATGAACCACATCGCCTCCGGCGCGGCGGCCTGTCGCGCCGCATCGTCGTTTTCGGCGCAATGGATCATACACAGCGCTGCGAGCTGGTCGTTAACGAACTTGCCCACAGGCTTGGCGTGCTTGATTCCCTCCCGGTAGATACCGGCCCGCTCGGCCATCTGCTCATAGCCACCCAGGCTGAAGCACAGGGCACCCAGGCCCATCTCTCCTGCTTGCCGGAAGCTATCCGGCTGGCTGCACGCAACCCACAGCGGCGGATGCGGCTTCTGCACTGGTTTCGGGATGACTGATCGCGGCGGAATCCGGTAGAAGCGGCCTTCATGGGAGAAGGGGTCTTCCGTCCACATCCGCGGGATCATTCTGACCGCCTCTTCCCACTGAGCCTTGGTTTCCTCAGGATCGACCTGAAAGCCGTCCATCTCGATTAGCGTCGTTGAGCGGCCAGTCCCTAGGTCCATGCGCCCGTCACTCACGATATCCAGCACCGCTGCACGCTCAGCTACCCGCACCGGATGGTTATACTGACCCGGCAAAAGTGCTACCGCGTGCCCGATACGGATCTGTTTGGTGCGCTGCGAGATTGCTCCGTAAAGCACTTCCGGCGCCGGGCAATGTGAAAATTCCCGGAGAAAGTGATGCTCCACGGTCCAGAAGTGATCGAAGCCAACTTGGTCGGCCAGCTCCGCCTGCGCCATCACCTGCTTGTAGCGTTCCTGTTCGATCCCTTCATAGTGGGGTTCCCGAACCTGGATTTCATACATGAGCCCGAACTTCATCGTCGCTCCTCCCTATGCGGGCATGGCACCATATCCCACCCGAAGGTGTGCACCATAAGGGCACCATAGAGCGCATGTATAAAAGCGTCAATCGAAGACGAACCGCTCGTTTACGAGATGCCACTACGACCAATAGTAGAGGCAAACTGACTGCTGGAGCTCACTGCATTTGAACGTTCGAGTCGCTTCGCTGGGGCTTAGGAGAATCTTGATTGCGCAGCATATTCCGTGTGCTGGCATCGAAGACGGGTGGCGAAACCAAAAGCCCTGCCACATTAAAGGTTCGAGACCACCTTTCCCGGCTCAGAAATCGGACGGTGGCTCGGGAGTTCAAATCTTTCCCGCTCCCAGCAGACAGGCCGCAAAATGCTTCGTCTCGCGCCGTCGTCCCCAATATCAGCGAAGCTCCAGCAGACAGTCCGCGGATTGTGCGGGCATCGACTTACTCCACGGGCTCTGGGGCATGTACCATTGGCTCGACCGTCCCCTCAGAGAGACGCAATGAAACCGGTTACTGGTTGCGTCATCATGATGCGTACAACGATCACTGACGAAGCCGTTGGGATGTTATTGACGCAACCTGCCTCGATCGGGACGAGCGTCAAGCTGACGTGATTTCCAGAGGGCGCAATGCGCTCGGCCGGGAGAGCATCGCGCCCAACTATGGTCGCACCTTTACCGTTGTGCGATCCGTTTAGCGCGTGGTAGACCGAGCAGATGGCAATTGCGACGAGTACAGTGACTAGCTCACGGCATCGGCATCTCGGACCCCCGATTCCGGCAGAGGGGGACAACGGAGTCTTTTCAGAGTCGTGGTTCCCTATTTGTCTGTCACGCGAAATTCCTCCGGGCGAAATTATCGGAGTCGATTTCCTCGGGGGACGAGTGGTCGCCTATCGCGGGGCAACAGGAATCGCTCATGTTATGAGTGCGTACTGCGCGCATCTCGGCGCAGACCTCTCCGTTGGGGATGTCCAGGGTGAATCGGTCCGCTGCGCGTTTCATCATTGGAAATATCATCCATACGGCGTTTGTGAGAGTACCAAGGTTGGCGACCCCCCGCCGCCGGGTGCATGCCTGTTTGTATTTCCGAGCTGCGAGCGCTACGGCGTCGTCTTCGCCTATAACGGTGAGCAACCCCGGTTTGCGGTTCCCAATTTTCCATATCCCGATTCCGAACTAGCGATCAGCACTTCAATACTGCCGAAAGTCACTCCCACCGATCCCTGGGTTTTGAGTTGCAACACTCCCGACATGCAGCACATCAAAGCGCTGCACAATATTAGCTTCGACGGCGACGATCCTCACGACCGCGTCGAGTGGACAGATCATTCGATGATTTACGATTTCAAGGGCCGTCACGCGCAAGGGCAGCCGATCGAATATCGCGTCGGGATTTATGGGACGAACATCTTTTATCAGAGCGGGACGATTGAGGGCCGATGGTTCGGTGCCATGACCCCATTCGGGTTGCCGAAGCCCGGGCAGACACGCGTGTTTGCGATTATCGCGGCGCGCAAAGCGGACGGCGATGAGGTCTCGACCTCGACCTTTCTGAAAGCGGTTACTGAGCTCGAAATGCAGGTGGTGCGAGAGGACCTTCCGGTGGTCAACAGTATTCATTTCCGTCCTGGCACACTGACTCGCAGCGATCGAACCCTTGCTCGCTTCTTTCAGTACCTTCGCGACTACCCGCGATGCCATCCCTCAGCGGAGTTCATCGTATAGCGACTTGATGTGCTTCGGCCGCCTCCAGAGGCGACCGCTGGCGTTTCAACATAATGAGAGCGCGAAAATTGCGATTCGCGCCTTGGCGGTATTAGAAGGGTGCCGAGGAGCTGTGTTTAATTCTCATGCAACGATCCGCGAACCGCTTTTTGGTGACCTCGCGAACCCGTCAACAAACATGGTCTGGGGGTGGATTGCGCTCCAAGGCGCCGATGCGTCGTTGGAAGATACTATGCCATCCCGTTTCCGCCAGACTGCTTCGGAGGTCGTACTCAGCAGCCATCAAAATTGTGTCTAGTGTCGTGTCCCGAGGAGCGCTTAAGCTTGACGGTCTGGAGAGCTTTTCCCGCAAACTACAGTG
>JAMXLL010000356.1 GCA_024281015.1 Candidatus Binataceae bacterium | reverse complement strand
GGGTGAGCCCGGGAAAAAAAGCGACGACCCCCCCGGGCAGTTGGTGGACGCGCACCAGCGCGATGGCCCTTCGGCGCTGAGGATTCGAAAGTCTCCGCTTTGATCCTTGCTTGACCGCCGCTTCACGTGCCGAGGACGTGAATTGACGGCCGCATCGTGCCTGAAAGTATCCTTGATGGCGCGGCGCTGGCGCGGCGGCCGGCGCGGAGCTCGGATCTCCGACGAAGGGGCTCAAGGCTCTCAGCCGCTTACCCGAGTTGAACGGCTCTCGCCCGAATCGGCAGACCGTTCCGGGCCGTGTATTCCCCGCGCACTATTTTTTGCCCGTCCGAGCGGCATCAGGACGATAAACGCGAGCACTCCGGAGGCGCCCGCAAATAACGGCGGCCAAATAGCACTGCCACTGTAATCCATCAGAAAGCCAACCAGTGGTGGGCCCGCCAATGAACTGATCGCGGAACTGGTGAACAGCGCGCCAAGCATCGCGCCGAGCCCAATGACCCCAAATAATTCGGCCACCACCGCCGGTGATAGAGCTACCAGGCCGCCGTATGCAGCTCCCATCAGGACCGTAAAAATGACTAGAGAGCGATACGAATGCGACAGGATCCAAATGACGTAGCTCAATGCCAGCGCAATTGTGGTGAACTTGTATAACGGAATGATACCGGCACGATCGGCCGCGGTCCCCAGAGCGAGACGCCCGCCAATGCTGGCAGCTCCGATAAAGCCGACCAGCGAGGCTGAGCGGATGTCGTCGATCCCAAGGCTCTCGGCGAAATCGGGCAGGTAGACGAACGGAGTGTAGATCGCGACGGAAATGAGCACGGATGAAAGATACAAGCGGCCGAAGTTCGGCGTCCGGGCTGCCTGCCAGAGGTTCAGCCGCGCAGTGGTGATCGGATTGGGCGGACTCTCGGCCAGCAGGGCACAAATCGCCAAACATGCGCAGGCAAACGCCGCGAGCAGAGCATAGGCCTGGCGCCAGCCATATAACTCGATCAGCCACGCCGCCAGCGGGGCGAACAGCAGAGTGCCGCATCCTATCCCGCTTACCGCTACTCCCATCGCGGTGTTGCGCTGCTGCACAAACCATCCGCCAACCACAGCCAGCATCGGCACGTACGTGAGAGCAACGCCAAACCCGATCCCGACACCGTACGTCAGATAAATCATCCAGAGCCGATCGATATACGAAGTAGCAAGCAGGCCCGCCCCCATCGCAAGGGCACCAGCTAACATGACAGGCCGCGGACCAAAGCGGTCGGAAAGATGGCCGCCGACAACACCAAGCAAATTGTACATTGCCGCAGTAATCGCGAAGACTGCCGAGGTGGTCGCGCGGCTCGCGCCGAATTCGGACGCCATCGGTTTGAAGAAGTCGCCGAAACTGTAAACGACGCCGAATGCGACCAGACAAGTCATGAACGCAAGCGCGGCCATCAACCACGAGCGCGCAGAGTCGAACCCCGGATCCGGCAAATTTGACCTGCTCCCCATCAGCAAGCACCCTATTAACCTGTCGGCCAGTTCGCTATACGAAGCTCCCATGAGCTACTGCCAGATTGCGCCCCAACATCCTTTGCATGGCCCTTACCATGAGCGGGAATACGGTTTTCCTGTCAGCGATGAGTCGGCGCTCTTCGAGCGGCTCGTGCTCGAAATCAATCAGGCCGGGCTCTCGTGGACGACGATTCTGGCCAAGCGCTCCAGTTTCCGCGTTGCATACGATAATTTCCAGGTCGACCGCGTGGCAAATTACGGGAGCCGGGATCGAGACCGCCTGCTCAATGATGCCGCCATTGTTCGCAATCGTCTGAAAATCGACGCAGCTATCGAGAATGCGCGGCGAATTCGGCAATTACGCGCTGAACACGGCGCGTTCGCCGCATGGCTCGCAGGCCATCATCCGCTCAGCAAACCTGACTGGGTTAAGCTATTCAAGAAGACCTTCCTTTTCACGGGTGGAGAAATAACCGGTGAATTCCTGCTGAGCATCGGCTATCTGCCGGGAGCCCATGAAAAGACTTGTCCCGTTTTTGGGAAAATCGTGCGCCTGAAGCCACCATGGATGACAACGGTCACGCGGAAGCAATCAACCTGACTTCCGACCTTCTCCGTAAGACGCTCGAAAATCATTGCCAAGTGAATCAGGGCACCTGAGGCGCATATGCGGTGGGCCTGGCGTCATGTCTCCGCAAAAAAGTAGGAGGCCGATGCCTGATGAACCAAAGTAGCTAATGCTTGCTGGTGCGAGGGTCGAGCCTCACCGACACCGGCGGATTCTCAATTTGGCCGCCGCAAGCCCGCTTTAACAGCGGCGATACTTCTTCGGCGAAGTACTGCATCTGGTCCTCGATCTCGTGCCCCTCGAAACCGCCGGTCTCGAACCAGGCATTGACGATATAATCTTCGTAGCCGCAACGATCCTTGATTTTGAGAAGTTCCTCCGCAACGTCCGAAGGGCGACCGGCGAGCGCGACACCCTTTTTGAGCAGAGTTTCGCCGCTCACGCGCTTGCTGATGTCGTACAAGGGCTCATTTTCGTCGGCGAGCACGGCGGCAAAGCCGAACGGTCCATAGTAGTCCCATTGTAATTCGAGAGCGCGCAGGAACCGCTGGCGCTCACGGTCGGGATTTTTGCCCGGCATCGTCAGATGGACATAACGGCCAGTCATGATGCCGCGTCGCCGTTCGCAATCCCAACCATACTTGAACTTGCCGCGGCCCAACCTGTCGGGCCATCCGCATTTCTCGGCTTCTTCGTAATAGATCTCGATGTTGCGCCGCAGGCGCGAAATCGGCTCAACGATGAAGTAGCCGTTGACTCCGCGCTGCGCCGCCCAGCGAATAGAGCGTTCTGTCGTGAGCGGTTCCCAGACCTGCGGATGCGGTTTTTGAATGGGCTGCGGGAAGACCTGCAGTTCTCGCAAAATGGTCGCGCTTTGCGTCACCGGGTTTGCTCCGCCGTACGGGTCAGGCGGGCCCAGTTGCACCACCTGTTCGAGCGGGCGGCCGGCTTTGGGCATTTTGAAATAGGCGATGGTTTGTTTGTGATTCCAGCGGGTGAATACCGGCGGGACGGTGAAAAACTGGCCCTGATGCGAAAATGAGGATTGTGTCCACGCTTTGATGATGATCTCGTAGGCTTCCTGGTAATAAGCGCGATTGCGCTCCTGGTCCTGGATGGTCGCAAAAGGCCAACCGAAGACTTCCGCTTCGCGTGGCTGGTAACCGCGGCCGATACCAAATTCCAGCCGGCCACCACTGATCACGTCGAGCATCGCCGCCTGCTCGGCAATTCGAATTGGATGCCACCAGGTAATGATATTCGCCGCTTGGCCGAGCCGTATTTGATTGGTGCGCGCAGCAATGGCCGTTTCCGCCAGTAACGGGTTGGGACTGAACTCGGCGCCCTCTGGCTGGAAATGATGCTCGGTCATGAAGAAGTAGTTAAAACCGAGGCGGTCGGCGAGAATTCCCTGACGAATCTGCTCTAGCAATACCCGCTGATTGCTCTCATGGACTTCGGCGAGTGTACCATCATTAACCTCAACCCCATCCGGTGAAGTAATGGTTGGGAGGTCGCTAGCGCCGTTATGGAATACGCCTATTTCGATCATGACCGGCTCCCCGCTTGGTCTTCAATTTATGAGCTTAGTGCGCGACCAGACAAAGCACGCGTCCAACGGGCGGCCACTATCTCACGCGTAGCGCACCCATCGGCTGATTTCACGCAAGCTCGGCTTTTTGCCAAACATTAAAGTACCAACCCGATAAATCCGGGCCGATAATACCCAGGCCGCGTAAATAGCGGCGATCATCAGTACCGCCGAAATGGCTATTTGCCAGCCGGGCGCCGCCCCTGTCGCGATTCGCATGCTCATCATTACCGGTGCAAGGGGCGGTACCAATGATAGGGCAACGGCAATGGCCGAATCGGCCTGCTCAAACAGCGACCAGGCCGCCATTCCGGCGAACAGCAGCGGTAAGGTCAGGACGAAACTCCAGTATTGCGCGTCATCGGCACTGTTAAATGCAGCGCCCAAGGCAGCATACAGTGAACTGTACAAAAGGTAACCCAGCACATAGAAAAGAGTGAAGACCGCTAATGAGCCGGGGCCCAGCGTGAAACCGGATGCCACGCCGGTAGCTGGTATCCGGGAGGCCATAGTGACCCCGCCGGCCGCCATCGCGCCCCAGATCACCGCCTGTGTAAAACTTAAACCGCCGATGCCCAGGACTTTGCCTGCCATGAGCGCACGCGGCGTTACCGAGCAAAGCAGAATCTCCACCATGCGTGAGGTCTTGTCCTCAAGTACCGACCGCATCACGATTATCCCATAAGACAGCAGGCTCATTTCGAGTATCGTGATGAGCGTGACGGTGACCACGATAACGGCAATCGGGTCGCCCTCCGATTTGCCTGAACCCTTACCGCGCAAGGCAACTACACTGAATGTAACCGGTTGCAGAGCGCGCTCTATCTCGCTTGGGGCCAGCCCGCGAGCGGCTAAACGGGTCCGAAGAAGGGCGAGATAAATGATGCGGCGCAGGCGGTCGCGCCCATCGGCATCGAGTCCCGAGCGCGAGGTATAGACAACCCGTCCACTGGCTATCGCTGGCGCGTCGAGCCAGACAAAGCCCTCGATCTGTGAATTCCGTACCATCGCGGTCAGTTCGGCATGTTCCTCAGGCGTCGTGTTGGTCGCGAGAGTGACTCGATAGCGCCCGAAACTCTGAAACATCTCCGCAATCTGGCGTGCCTCCTGCGGCGCGGCGCCGGCTATCACGACATTTTTCGGGGCGACTGGGTGCGGAGTTGCGAACAACGCGGGCGTCGCCGAGGCTGCCAGAAACAGGAGGGGTGCGGCAAACGTGCTGGCGAGAAAAGAGAACGATTTTACACGTTCAACGTACTCGCGGCGGAGCACCAGCCACACCGCACGGATTTCCTCAAACGCCATCATGGCTTCCCACTGCTTCGATGAAGATCTCCTCCAATGAAGGCTCAACCGCCTCATAGCTTACAATCGTTGCGGTCGTAGCGACGGTCTGCAGCAATTCCTGCCCGTCTGTACCTGGACCTAACCACGCTTCCACGACGTTTCCGCCCTGCCCGCGGGATTTGATGACGCCATTCTGTTGAAGAAGCGGCGCTTCGCCGCGATAGACCAGACGTATTCGGCGGCCGAAGCGCGCCTTGAGTTCTGCCAGTCCACCCTGCAAGAGGCTTTTGCCGTGGTTCATCAGGCAGATTTCATCGCAGAGACTTTCGACGCGGTCCATGCGATGGCTCGAAAGTAAAATCGTGTGGCCGGCCTGCTTCAACTCGAGCAGCAACTCCATCAGGAGGGTGCTGTTAAGCGGATCAAGTCCGGCGAATGGCTCGTCCAGGATCAATAATTGCGGATCATTAATCATCGCAGCGATGAGCTGGATTTTCTGCTCCATCCCTTTTGAGAGTTCTTCGATCCGCCGCGTTAGCGCCGCGCGGATTCCCAGCCGTTCAGCGATTTCCACAACCCTGCGATGCGTTGTCGAGCGGCGTAGTCCTTTGAGTTCCCCCAAATAGAGTAATAATTCGTCGATTTTGGCCTTCCGGTACAGGCCGCGTTCTTCGGGCAGGTACCCGATTAGTCTGAGGTGACGGCGTTCGAAGCGTTCGCCAAAAATACGGACCTGCCCCCGATCCGGCATGAGGATGCCCACCATCATCCGTATCGCGGTAGTTTTGCCGGCTCCGTTCGGACCCAACAAGCCATAGATACAGCCGTCGGAAATCGCCATCGAGAGCCGATCGATCGCGATCACACCATCGAACGATTTATGGACTGACTCTAACTCCAGTGCTCGCACCTAACGATTTTAGGCCAATGCCATCCAAATATCATTCGACAAATGTCTGACCGCGCCTGGTTACCAACCAGCTTCAGAAGGGGGTTGTAATCAATGCAAATGAAAGTGGCGGAGTTCTCTCTAACTTTCCGCCTTCGCGATGTCGCCGTTTGATGGGGTTCAAATCGGAGCGTTCGCGCGCTAATGGTGAAAGTTGTAATTATCTTCGTAGCAGTTCATCCGGCCGCCCCGGATGAGTCAGACAAATACGGAGGCTGCTATGGCTGGAACACAAACGGCTGATGCCAGGCTTACCGAGGTGGTCAACGACTTGCTGGCGAATCTGCGAGGACTTATTCGCAAGCATCAGATCAGCCATGATGAATATCGGCGTGCGATTGCCTTTATGATGGAAACCGCCGCCAAAGGCGAAATCCCGCTGCTGTTTGACGTCTTTCTCGAAGCCACCGTTGACCAGGTTGATGCTGCCGGGCGTGGTGGCACGGAGACCTCGGTTGAAGGTCCGTTCTACGCTCCTGAAGCACCGCTCCTGAGGTCGCCTTGCGTGTTGCCACATCGCGCCAATGAACCAGGGGACATACTGTTGCTATCGGGGACCGTTCGATCAGTGGAGGGGGACGCGTTGAGCGGTGCGATGCTCGATATGTGGCAATCGGATGCCGAAGGTGCATACTCGCATTTCAATATTCCAGCCGATCAGGCGCCCTGGAATCTGCGCGCTCGCGTGATTGCCGATCAGAGCGGACGATTCGAGGTGCAGACCTGGGTACCTTCGCCTTATCAGGTGCCCAAAGATGGCCCGACCGGCGCATTGCTGCGAGGAACTGGCCGTCATGCATGGCGCCCCGCGCATCTACACTTGCGCATCACTCACGAGTCTTGTGAAACGCTGACCACCCAGCTCTTCTTCAGCGGCGACCCGTGGATTGATTCAGACGTGGTCGGTGCGGTCAAGCAATCATTGATCGTAACACCGGCCAAGCACGAGGATCCGAAAGACTTGAAAAACAAAGGATTTGCCAAGCCTTATTACTCAGTGGTTTATGACTTCAGCTTACCGCGTGTGATGCGCAAGGCCGCCTAGCAGGGTTGACGCGCCGGGCTAAAACGGGCGTGGATGTTTCGCTGGAACTCGTTAAGGGCGCTCACGATCACAAAAGGAGCGGCAGGATAGAGAAGCCCGCAACTTGCCGAATCATGCGTTCGTCTCCAGTCATTCGCGTCCAACAACTGGGGCAGGAAACCCGTTGACGCAAGCAGGGCACAATCCCTAAACGCCCGAGAGGCGCGGCAAGTCCAGCCGCGCCTCTCGCGCCGTCTCAGTCACCCCGCCATAAAGGTCGGCTCAATTTGGCAGGAAACCGTAAAGTTTGCCTGCGTTATCGCAAATCACTTTGCGGCGCACGCGTTCGGGCAAATGGCCCAGTTCGCGCTGGATATATTCCTGCGAATCCGGCCACACACCGTCGGGGTGGGGGAAATCGGAACCCCACATGATGTTATCCTCGCCGATCTCATCGATCATCTTGATACCGATGCGATCGCTTTGATACGTGGCATAACCTTGCCGCCGCCAATATTCACTAGGCCGCATCTTGAGGTCCAGATCTTTGAACTGGTCTTCCCATTCCAAATCCATGTGGTCGAGGACATAGGGAATCCAACCGATTCCACTCTCGCCAATAACGATCCGGATCTCCGGGTGATGCTCCAACACCCCGGCAAAAATCAGCGACATCAGCGGAATTGCCATATACATCTGAAAACTCGAAATGGCCGCAGCGAAGGCTGCCCGCTGTACCTTGGGTTCCAGCTTGTTGAAATCCGGCAAACCGCCGCCGATGGTGTGCAAGTGTATAGGCAGGCGGGTTTCAGCCGCGACCTCCCACAACGGGTTCCACCAAGGGTCGTACAGTGCTTTCATCCCGACACGATTGGCGATCTCAAGACCACGCACCACCCCACGCTTGGCCACTCGCTTTATCTCGTCCACCGCAGCATCGATGTCGTGACTCGGGATGCAGGCGAGCGGGGCGTAACGGTCAGGGTGTGTGCGGCCGAAATCGGCAAGCCAGTCGTTATAGATCCGCAGCATCTCAGTCGCCGCTTCGTCATCGTTAAGACGCATACTGGCACCCAGGATGCCGTAGAGCACCTCGGCTTGCACACCGTCCCGCTCCTGATCCTTGAGGCGCAATTCCGGGTCGCTCAGACGGCGGATGCCTTTGCGGCCATCGTCGTAAAGGCCGGTCGAAGCCATCCGATCGGAGCGATGGATCTGACCCGGTACGTACTCCCGGCCCGCCGAACCCATCCCGTTCATAAGGCCAAAATTGCCGCCGTTCTTCGATACCCATCGCGGACCCTTGGAACTATCCACGACATAAGGCATGCGTTCCTTAAGTTCCTTACGCGCATTCGAGGTAAAAAGGTCGGGCGGCAGCCAAATCAAATCGATATGGCAATCGGCTGAGATGACTTCGTAGTTCATGGCCTGTTCCTCGCTTCATTGACGGCGACTTTTCGTACTCGCTTGGGCGGTTTCGGCTGGATGAAGTTCCCACCGCCCAGATTTTAGCTTTAGCACAATCGCCTCCGAACGATAAAAGTTCGGTTGCGTTAAGCTGGTGCAGTGATGGCAATGGCGGGGCGCTGCCGAAGCCCGTGTTCAAGGGCGCGAGCTAAAAGTTTAGTGACCTGGAGCACCGCCAACGAGTCTGCCGATCCATGAGACGACTCCCCCGAGCGCGTTCGGATACTGGGCACCGAGCAAAGTGAGGATCGGAATGATCCCAAACAGCAACAGGCGCATCGTAAAAGCACTGTCCCAATTGAAACGGCCAGGCGTAGTGCCATACAACATGCTGATAATCCGGCTTCGCCCGATCTGAACGAATATGGTGAGTCCGATTCCAACCGCGGTGAGCAAAACGAACCAACTAATCCACAACAGCAAGTCGCGCTGCACGAAAGGATAAACGCTGGCGGCAAGCATCATTGCGAGCAGACCGGCCATTGCGGAGCCACCGAGGATCCGCATTTGCGGAAACGCCTGGCGCAGGAAATCGACCACTCGGCCCGCCACGAACAGATTGCCCCACTCTATAACTTTCTGATCGCGCTCGGCGCGGCCTGGCTGCGGACGATCCGGCACCAATCGCCATGCCGGTTCGAGCAATTTAGTTAACTGCTGCGAGAGGTGCGCCATCGCTTCTTGCGCCCTCAATCGCAGCATGGTTGCGGCCTGCCAGTTCGGCCGCCTTTGCGCTGCCAGTACTGCGGCAATCTCACCTTCTGCGAAACGAACGCTATTGCGCAGCGTTTCGGCGGTTTCCGGTCCACCCCAGGTGCGCTCCTCGTTCCCATCTTGGCCGGCCGGGTGATCGAGGAGGTACAAAATTTCCCGGGCGCATTGCAGGCAAAATTCCGTTGCAGTCAAGCTCGGCCGTGGTTCAATCAGCCTGATGGTCTGAGTGTCCGATTCCGGTAGCGAGCGGACGCGCAACAATGAGTAAGCACCGCGTGTTGGATGCCAGTAAAGACGCCGTAAAAGGCGGTGCAAAGCATGCCATAACCATCCGAATCGAAGCAGCTGTATCGAGAAGTAGAAATAGATGAATCCGGCCGAAAGGAAAAAAAGCAGGTTGAAACTCCACCCATCGATCGAAGCCACCGGTAAGCCGCGGCTGCATGCGAAATAGATGAACGATACGGTAAGCAACGCAATCAGCAACCACGTTCCAGGTAATTCCCAGGGCGAACACTCGAGGAAATGAATTACTCGCGCCTCAAGCGCGTCCGTGCCGCCGAACGATGGCGCCCCCGCCTCGAAGTTCAGAAATGGAGACTTGACGCGGCAATCTTCGATGAGGCGCAGCCGCCATAAGTCACCGCCGATCAGGCAGAGATTTGCCGTCCCAAGGAAGATGAGGGGCGTCAGTGGAGATACACCGTTGCCTAAATTTGAAGCTCGTATGAAGTTGAGCAGCGTGACACCCGGCGCTTGCAGCCATTGACTGATTGCGAAAGCCGCCACCAGGACGAAACCGACAGCAGTGCCAAACAGCGCGAACTGCGCCCCGGTCGGCGTGAGACTCGCAAGTGGCTCAGCGCCTCGATCCGTTTTGGGCGGCTCGTTCCAGATTCGCCGCAGGGACGCCGTGATAGCGGCCAGTGTTGCGGGAATCGTGACGAGCATGGCCAGGATCGTCGCCAGCGCGACCGGCAGGCTCAGTGACATAGTATGGGCCAGCCCGCCGAACAGACCGGCACTGCACAACGGCAGGAGGAAATAGCCGACACCGACTGTTAGCGCGATCAGCAAGGCACCCAGGAAAGCGCTGACACGCATCCACCGTTCTTGGTGAAATTCCGGGAACACCGCATCACCAAACAGCGCTTCGGGCCACGGCCGGCCAGAACCGGGTGGCATGGGTCTTACCTTAAACAATTCCGGCCAAAGCATGGCGGCGGCGGGAATCAAAGATCCAAGGCAAATTACGAGAAAGGCAATCTGGAACGGCAGCGGGTAAAAGTTTAATAGTTCCATCGCCGGTGTGCCGGTGCGGAAGGTTCGGGGTGCGTATAAGTTCTCAACCCCCTCCTCCATTTGGAAGCGTAGCGGCCAGATAGCGTCGCGACCCACCACGCCGACCCAGAGCGCGGGTGTACGGTTGTAGGATCGAAGATTGGTTGCGAATGGTGCCCCGTATTCTTCCATTCCCTCAACATCGTTGAGCTGCGCCAGTGTCGCATTGAACACACCTTGTGCATCCTCGCCCGGAAATAGGATCCGCTGCGACGCGCCCGTAAACGGATACGTCCACGCCTGATTCAATCCGAACAACGGATAAGTCGAAAAGACGAACATTCCGATTAAATCAGCGTTAACATCGGTGTGGACGTAGCGCAGATCGGCAGATGTCGTGAACAATACGGCGTTCGGGCACGTGCGGCGGATTTCGTGAGCGAGGAAAACAAGATCCTCGACGTCGGTGGCAACAATGCCGATATATTTGATGCGCTCCGTATTCAGTGTTGTCAGTAAATTTTCGAGCACGAGTTCATCGTACGTAGCGGATCGCCCTGAAAATAAAGGGATTACATCCTTGTCCGGCTGATCGCCTTCGTCCGTCATCGGAATGTCACGGCGATGCAGCTCGAGTGCCGGGGGGGGACTGGCCAGATCGGTACGATCCAGGGCGGCGCGGAGGTTGGAAATGTGGACGGGATAACTTATGCGCAGGATTGCCGATTTCTGACCCGTCGCCGCCCCGCCATAGCTGGTATCGTCACTAAGCACGGCCAGCGTAGGATGTGCCTCGTCATCGCCAGCGTGCAGAAAGCCATGTACGAATTGCCAAATTGCCGAATCCGCGATCCGCACGGAATGGAATTCCAGGGAAGGGTCTCCGACTTGAGTGCTACCGAGCTTGTCACCGATGGCTGTTGCGGTGCCGGATAGAATGCTGAATTTCACCTGGCCGATGCTGTGCGCCCCAAGCCAGGCGATGAGACTATTGCGTAACGACACCGCAGACCCAGAGAAGGTAGGGCCGATGATGCGAATCTCACGATGCTCGGCAGGACATGGGGTCGCCGCGACTCTCTCGACTGCCGCGCGGTTCGCGCTACAGGTCGCATTCACCAGGTACTGTGGTGCAGGCGCGCCGCTGCTGATCCAGCCGGATAGCCATGCGATTTGGTCGAGGGCATCGCGCAGCGCCGTCTTGTTCACGCCGCGAGTCGGCGTTTCATCTACCAGGAAGACGATCAGCAGGCGGTTCAACTTACCATTGCCGCGAAACAGCAATACTCCAGGATCGCGCCCGGCCTTGGCCTCATTGGTTGCCGGGCGCACCGCAACGATAGGGTCAGGGTGATTTGATTGGTTTTCGGCTTGACCCGGGCGCGTAGGCGAGTTTCCCTTGCCTGCACCGCTGACTTGCGGTGCTGCCGCCTCATGCAAGTCAAGCTCAATCGGTTCTTCGAGATGGAAGCCGCCGCTGTGGTCCTTCTGCCCGAGCCACGGCAGGTCGAAGCTGTCCAGGACGTAACCTGCACGACCGGCAGCCATTTGAATGGCATTTAAGTAAGTGTCGAATTCATGGCGAAGCGAAGCGGAATCCGAAGCTGGCACTGTTTCAATCAGAAATGAAATGAGGAAACGTTTTTCGCGATCGGATTCCGGCAGTGATTCATTCCCAAGCCCAGGCTGATCCTGCGTGAGCCATGGCTTGTCGCGGGTTTGTTGTGGAGCGGCCGTGTCGAAAAATTGTTCCAGCAGTTCGAGAGCGCCGTGCGAATAGGAAGCGGTCGTGCGGGTAGGCGCGACTGAAGGGGCGGGAGTCGCTGCGGCATTCACCGGCAGGCCCCCGGTGAATCTCAAAGCAGGGAGCCCGACGCCGAGCGCCCCTAGCAGAGCCAGGACAAGGGCATTCGGCCCGAGATAGGAGCCATTGCTAGCGGCCACTTTCCCGTCGCCTTATTTCGGATCGATTGCGAGCCAATTTTCCTGCGCGTAATCGCGCGGTCGTGACCAATTGTCAAGCCGGGGATGCAGCGAGCGAGCCGCTTGCATCACCACCTGTCAGCAGCCACTCTCAACAGCCCATGCCGTGATTGCGACTGTACTAGCGACATGTCCCGCGCGCCAGTATGACTGTCAGCAAGGCGGCTCGTCGTGAGGATAACGATGCCTGGCGGCCGGATGGTTGGCGGGCAACCGCGAACGGCCGGAGCCGTATAGCTTTTCTCGCAGTGTGCCCGGTCGGTATTCACGTTTGTAGATCCCGCGCCGCTGCAACTCGGGCACTACGAGATCGACGAAATCGCTGAAGCTTTCCGGTGTGACTATGTAGGCGAGGTTGAAGCCGTCGACTCCTGTTTCATCGATCCAAGATTCCAACTCGTCTGCCACCTGGCTGGGCGACCCGATAATTGTCGGAGCCGGACCTCCGAGACCTCCATATTCAACTAATTCGCGAACGGTCCATTTCCGGTTGGCCTTACGTGTGAGCGCTTCGACGATCGAGTTTACAGCGTCGTTTTTGACATAGCTGAGCGGGTCATCCAGGGCATATTTAGAAAAATCTATTCCGGTCCAGCCCGAGAGCAGGGCGAGGGCGCCTTCGGGATTGATATAGCGGCGGTAATCGTCCAGCTTGGCCTGCGCCTCAGCCTCGCTGCGGCCGACAATCACGCTAATCCCGGCAAACATCAGAATTTCCGCGGGATCGCGCCCGTCAAGCACCGCATGACGGCGAATATCGGCAACGGTCGATGCCGCGATTCGTTTTGAGCCAGTAAGAAAAATGCACTCCGCATGCCTCGCTGCGAATCTGCGGCCACGGCTCGAAGCTCCCGCCTGATAGAGCACGGGTGTGCGCTGCGGTGATGGTTCGCAGAGATGGATCGCATTTACCCGATAATATTTGCCATCGTGTTTAACGGCGTGAACCTTTTCCGGATGGGCGAACACCCCGTTTTCACGGTCGCGGACCACCGCATCATCTTCCCAGCTGCCTTCCCACAGCTTGTACACGACCTCCATGTATTCGTCGGCGATGTCGTAGCGCAAATCGTGAGCGGTCTGCGCGTCGAGACCGGTACCACGCGCCGCGCTATCCAGGTAGCCTGTCACGATATTCCAGCCGGCACGACCGCCGGTCAGGTGGTCGAGCGTGGACATTCGCCGTGCAAAGGGGTAGGGCGGCTCAAACGAGAGTGTACAGGTGACCCCGAAGCCAAGATGCTCAGTAACACTCGCCATTGCCGGTATCACCAGCACCGGGTCGTTCACTGGCACCTGGGCGCACTGCCGCAATGCGGCGTTCGGATTGCCGCCATAAACGTCGTACACGCCGAGCACATCGGCGAGGAAGATGCCGTCGAATTTGCCACGTTCCAGGAGCTTGGCGAGTTCAATCCAGTAGCTCAAATCTTTGTAGGTATACGCGCGATCGCGCGGATGAGCCCACAGGCCCGCCGACAAGTGGCCGACGCAGTTCATGTCGAATGCGTTGAGGCGAATTTCCTTCGTCATAAGTTGGCGCTCTCTGCCGCGGTTCAGCGGGCTGCTGTGTGGCTCAATCAGCAGTCGGCCTTAGCACGCGACCTGGCTTGACGCCCTGATACTCATTATTGGCGAACACCACTTCGCCGCCGATTATGCTCCAGATGATTCCTTGCGAGTGTTCGATTAAGCGAGGCGCTCCGCCCGGTAGATCATTTACCCATTCCAATGGCTTGGTCCCCACGCTCGCCGGGTCAAATATCACGAGATCGGCATCCAGCCCGGGGCGAACGCGCCCCTTGCTGCTCAGACCCAGGAAATCCGCAGGTTCGGAGGTCAGTCGCTTGACGGCGGTCTCCAAGCTCATCACTGGATTGTTGTAGACCCATTCCCGCAGCATGTAAGTGGGCGAACCAGCTTCGCAATGCTGACTGACGTGAGCGCCGGCATCGGACAGTCCGATCATCACCTCTGGCTGGTTAATCAGTCTGGCGACGGCGTTTTGATCGGCGTTGATCAACTGAACGGTTATGCCCAATTCCAGGTTCTCCGCAATGGCGAGATCGAGAAACGCGTCTACCGGGTGCTTGCGCTGGAGTTCAGCGACCTCGCGAATGCTCTTGTTGAGCAATGGTTTATGCTCATTGCGGCTCACCTTGGCGACCGTGACTGCATCCCACTGCCCATTGAAGAAAGCGCCGCGGCGCGCTTGCAGATCGTCACGAAACTGCGCGCGGAAGGCATCCGAACGATAAAGCGCGATCTGCTCCTCGCGTGAACGATTAAATGCCGGCCGCCACGAGGGCATTTCACCGCACAAGGACGGGGTGCGCAGGTCGTAGTACATCTTGACGGGACGCGGCGTTACCTGGGGCGGTATGCGCAGCCCTTGCTGCATAAACGGGCGCACGCGTTCCAGGATCCGCTGGTTGGCGTCGCCCAGTCCTGGCATGTCGAGCAGCGCAAGCCACGTTACGGGACGGGAACTTTCGCGTGCCAGATGAAGCAGTAGATCGAGCTCATCCTCGGCCATCGTCCCGATCTGCTTCATCAGGGCAATTTCGATAACCCCGCGATTCAGTTCCCTCATGACGTGGCATAGGGCTGCCAGTTCATCCTTGCCGGCCAGGCGGCTGGCAAGCGGCTTGCCCTGAAAACCCATGTGCCGTTTGATCATGCTCAGCGAAAAGCCATAGGCGCCGGCGTTCATCGCCTCCCGGAACAATCGCACCATCTGTTCGATTTCCGCCGGCGTTGCGGCTCTTTGCGAGGCCTGCTCGCCTATGACGTAGAAGCGCAAGGCTGAAAGCGGCACCAGGAAAGCCGTATTCAGGACAGTTCCGCGCCGTGCGATGGATGCGAGATAGTCGCCGAAACTTTCCCATTCCCACGAGGCCCCTTGAATCAGCACCTCGTAGGGCAGTGCTTCAACGTTGACCAAATCCCAGGCGAGGACTTCTTTATCAGCCGGCCGGCAGGGGGCGATACCTACCCCGCAGTTTCCCATCAGGACCGTCGTGATCCCGTGCCAGCACGATGACGTAAGCAGCGGGTCCCAGCAGATCTGGGCATCATAATGGGTGTGCGGATCGATAAAACCGGGCGCGACGACGAGGTCGCGGCCGTTAAGCTTGCGACGGGCACTTTCGCTGACTTTCCCGACCGCGGCAATCTTGCCTGCTTCAATTGCGACCGAGCCAGGGTAAGCGGGTGCCCCCGAGCCATCACAAATTTGGGTATTTTCGATCAGGATATCGTAGGCCATCTCGCCGACCCTCCTTCCAAATAACCCCTGTAAGGATCAGGTAACTCGCTCCGCCGCTGCTGCGCTGCTGTCGACCAACTCCGACGCTCGACACTAACATCTTTTTTTGAATATTTCTCGGAGGGCGTTTACTAGAATCTTCGCAAATTTCTAAGCTCCGAATGAGCAGGTACCTTGGAGGTATTTCAATGCAGGTCAATAGATTGCGAGCTACCTTAAAGTCCGGTGGCATCGCCCTGGGAACTCTTATGTGGGAGACCCAGGGACGAGGTGTGGTGCACACCCTGGCGCAGGCGGGGATGGATTTCGTGATGATCTGTACCGAGCATTCCGCCTACAATCTCGAAACCGTCGTCAATCTGGTCGCTCATGCGCATGCGGCCGGTATTACGCCCATCGTTCGTATCCCTGACCTGCAGTATCAATATGTAACTCGGATGCTCGATACCGGATGCCAGAGCCTCATAGTCCCGCACGTCAGAACTGGTGCGGAGGTGCGGCGATTCGTCGAGTATGCGAAATACCACCCGGAAGGGCGGCGCGGGATGGCGATTTACCAGGGGGCCAGCACCGCTTACGAAGATGTCGACCCGGCACGCGCGGTCGCTCACGCCAACGCCAACACCTTGCTTGCCGTCTTGATCGAAACACGCGAGGCGGTCGAGAACCTCGACGACATTCTGATCCCCGGCATCGATCTCGCGCTTGTTGGCCACCAGGATCTGGCGCAAAGTCTTGGCGTTCCGGGTGAGTATAGCCACCCACACGTGCGCGACGCCGATGCCCGGGTGCGGGCCCTGTGTAAAGCGCGAGGCATTGCAACGGCAGGCGCCATCAATCGGCCTGAGAACGCGAAGTCAGTTATCGACAGCGGCGCTCAGTTCCTGCTCTACGGCACAGACCTCGTGATGATAAGGCGGGAAGCTGAGCGTGCGGTCCAAGCTGTGGCACCGTTTCGCCAGGCTGCAAAGTAGAGGTGAAAGCTTCCCCGCGATTACGGAGTTGGTTCTCTTGACTGACCGGGGTCGGCCAGAATTTATTGCCAACCGGTATTGCCAGCCGGAGTCGGTACCGGTTTGATTTCGGCTTCCGGAGTTGGGGTTGGCAGGTAACCGCGAATGTTCGCCGGCTGGGAGTACAATTGTTCCCCTTCGGCCTGTGGCAGCGATTCGACGACGACCGGAATCCCATTAAGTTTGTCGGGGATTTGCTTGATTTGGGGGGTTCTCTGGCTGACGTCCACAACTATCTCTGGTTCACCCCGCTGGTTGTTTGCTGCTCGCACCGCGGAGACCCCGGGAATCGAAGAAAGCCAATCAGCGTAATAGTCCCTGACTTGTCTGGCCGCTTCTAGGTCTGCGTCGGCGGTAATACCCTGCGGCCCTTGCGCGCCGCCATTCACAGCGAGGAGCATTACGATGACCGCGCCTGCGACATACTTAAGAGTTTGCATCTTAGGGCTCGTTGCCAATGATTGCAGATTGCATGCGGCCCTGGGCTTTCATGTGCGTTCGATCGCCAGCGGCGAGGTCACCCGCCGGTAGGTCTCTTTAAGCGACGTATCGACGTCTAAGACCGAAGGTTTGTCGCTCGCCATTGCTTGCCTTAGCGCCGCGCCCATTGCGGAGGGTTCTTCGACCCGTATCCCGTCGCATCCCATACTGCGCGCGATAGCTGCATGATCGAAGTTCGAGAGGTCGCAAGCGATGTTGCGGTCCCCCTGGCCATGCTTGACCCATCCCAGGGCGCCATTATTAAAGACCACGACTGTTATCGGAATGTCCTCGGCCACTGCCGTCATCAGTCCGTTCATGCCGATGGCAAAGCCACCGTCACCGCATACAGCTATCACCTTCCGCTCGCGATGAACCAACTTGGCGGCCATCGCTGCCGGAATGGCGTAACCCATGCCACCCACGCCGCTTGGCTGCAAAAAAGTCCCGGACCCCTTGGTTTGAAAATAATGCGTCATGAAGATCCGGTTCTCACCCGCATCGCAGGTGATGATCGCGTCGTTGGGTACGCACCGTTGAATCTCGCTGATAGCACGTTGTGGCAGAATCGGAGTCTCCTCGGAGCGCAATTCGGGAGCGTCGAAGAATCCATACTCGCGCCGCGAGTTTTGCAGCCGCAGCCGCGCGGCCGCAACTCTTTGAGGCGGAGACCCGCCTTGGCCTGAAACCGAGACCATCAACTGCCTCAGCGCCACTTTGGCATCGCCGATCAACACGATTTCGGCCGGGAAAGTCCAGGAGGCGTTGCGTGGTTCAATATCAAGTTGGATCAGGATCTGCCTGCGTGGATCAATCAGCTTCGGATTCTGATTGGCGAAATCGCTAACCCCGAGCTTGGTGCCGACGGCGAAGATTACGTCGGCGGCTGCGATTTCAGCGTTGGCCAATGTGGTTCCGAAGTTGCCACAAACCCCCAAGGCCAGCTCGTGAGTTTCGGGGAACGTCCCCTTTCCTCCCGCGGTCGTTGACACTCCTGCACCCAAATTTATCGCCAGATTGGCCAGTTCGTCATACGCCTGACTGATGCGAACCCCGTTACCGGCAATTAGTACAGGCCGTTCGGCTCCGGCCAGCACCCGTGCAGCCTCGCTTACCGCGCCCTCATCGGCCTGTGACGTGGTAGGCGGCAGATATGAATCCAGCCCGTAAAGCGTCGGGCGCGTCTCCGGACCGACGCGTCCTCGCAACGATTGGCTGTGGTAAAGCACCGCAACGGGACCGCGTTGCCCACTGAGCGCATGTTTGATAGCCAGTTCGGTGCACTGCACCGCATGAGCGCCGTTGTACGCGACCATGGTCTGTTTGGTGATTGCCGCGAAGAGTTGCTTGGCGTCCCAGGTGCCATATTCACCCGCCCCGGATTGATATGGCGAATGAGCCGAGTATGGTGAATGGTCGCTCAGGTCGCCCATCAGCAGCATTGGCGAGCTGGACAGATAACCTTCAATCGCGCCAAGCGTGACGTTGGCGAGAAACGCCCCCTGCGCGATTACCACTCCGGGTCTGCCGGTCAATTTGCCGTAAACCTCGGCCATAACCCCAGCCCGGGCTTCCTCTCGAACCAGTACGCTTCGCACCGTCTCCCGATGGTCATAAAGGGCGTTGAAGACCGCACCCATGTTGCCGCCAGGCATCCCGAAGACCAGATTTATGCCGGCTTGTTCCAGTACCCGGACAATCGCCTCGCTCGGTGAGACCTCTTCATTGAGTAAGGGCCGCGTGGCCCGCCGATGCGCCATTGTCATCGTCATGTACCTTCAGTCGTAATCCCTCGGCCTGTTCTTCGAGGGAAGCGAAACATTCCCAAACGAACCTGTCCAAAACTATGGTGATGGTGAGGGGGACGGCTTCTGCTCGGCTTGGCGCAAATGCTGGAACAGGGTTTGGTTGGCGTTCACCAATTGCCCAATTGCTGCGATGATCTTACGTGACATTTCGCCCGTGGCATCCTTGCCGACGCGGAAAACTGATGAGTCCTCATATATCTCGCCGGGCAGTTTGTCAGAGTAGATTGTGAACGCGACGGATACTGCTGACATCTGCCCCGCGAGTCGATTCTCCAAGCCGGCCCAGAGGTCAACACATGAGAAATGGAGACCAATTCCATATCCGGTGTTACCTTCGCTCAAATGGTAGCCGGGTGAGGCCGCGGCCTGAGTTTTGAATTCTGTGCACAATTGCTGACCCACAGTGTCCGAGCAATGACACTCCACCGCAAGGTCGATTTTGCCGGAATCAGCACTGTGCGCTGGAGCGACTCGAACCAGTGCCAGGAGTCCCATCACGAGACCGGAAACAAGTGTGTAACGTTTCAAAGCGCTTACAGCCTAACGATGCTGCGGCATCGGAGCAATCTACTCCAACCCCGCCAGCTATACTGTCAAATTGCAAATCAACGTAGTCGATGATTTCATGAGATGTCGCGGGGCTTGCCGCTCCTCGGCCCCGCCAAGCGATCCGGGAAAACGATACGCGAGTTTCCTCTAATGCGAAACAGCCACGGGTCACAATCGGATCGAAGAAAAAGATGAATTTCGCCGATCGAGTGCTCGAAATGCAGCGCAAGAAGGACAGTATCGTGATACTCGGTGTGGATCCGCACCTCGACGGCAAGGAACCGGGTTTGCCAACTGGCTATACGCTCGAGCGCTTCTGTTGTGAGATGGTCGAGGCTTGCGCAGCTTCCATAATCGCAATCAAGCCGCAACTCGCATTCTTCGAAGCAAGGGGTGTCGAAGGGATGCGTGCGTTCGCAGGCATCTTGAGGCTCGCCCGCAAATTGGAGCTGCTCACAATCGCGGATGCCAAGAGGGGTGATATCGGCCCGACCTCAGCGGCTTATGCGACAGCTTTTCTGGGCGACGGCGATTTCGGCTGTGATGCGGTAACGGTAAACCCTTACCTCGGCAGTGACGCGATCATGCCTTTTGTGCGCTTGGTTCCGCAGGGCAAGGGAATTTTCGCCCTCGTCAAGACGTCAAATCCCAGCTCCGGCGAATTCCAGGACCTCGCGACGCCACAAGGACCGCTCTGGGAATGCGTTGCCCGTCGAATTCACGGCATTGGTAGCGACTTTCTCGGCGAGTGCGGACTCTCGGCAATCGGTGCCGTAATTGGCGCTACTTACCCGGAGCACGCGCGGCGCGCCCGCGAGCTGTTGCCGAGCAACTTGATCCTTGTGCCGGGGTATGGCGCCCAAGGTGCCAGTGCCATCGATGCAGTAACGGCGGCGCGTGGCGACGGAAGCGGCGTTATTGTCAATGCGAGCCGTAGCATACTCTACGCGTATCGAGGGAAAGCGGGGAGCAACCCGCCAGCAGCAGCGGCGGCCGCTGCTGAGGCTATGCGAATAGAATTAAACCAAGTTCGCGCAGTGAGCTGAGGATCAGGCGCGCATCAAAGCTGCTTCGTCTGCGGCGAGCGTCGCGTAAACCTCGCGGTCAATCTCGCGGTAGCGGGTAAGAATGTCGTCGGCTTCCGCCTCGCGTCCGTTCTCTCGAGCAATCTCTCGCATCTTCTTTTCGATCCATGACAGATGCCAGGTCTCGTCTTCGGTGACCGCTTTCAGCACCTCGCGCGTGTCTTGATCGACATTGGGTAGCGCAGCGTGCGCCATGTAGCGACTCTGGGCCCTTTCCTCGACCACGACCGTCAGACCGAGCAGCTCGACAATCCCTTTGGCAATGCCCAATCGGGAACCAAGTCTGCGCTGGTAGCCATCGGCTAGCATCAGCGGAGCGCCGCCAAGATCCGCAATGCGCCGCGTCCACAGCCATGCATGGCGAGTTTCGTCGGCGAGATGTTTTGATAGCTTTAGCTGTGAATCGGCATCCTGTAGATGGCCAAACATGTTGAACAGCAAACGAGCACCACGCAATTCAGCATCGCGATAAAAGCTGAAAATCAGGATTTGCTTCTCACTGGGCGACAATGCGCTCAGGTCCATTGATATACGCTCTCCCCACCGCCAGGCGGCTGTTCTCTCGATTGTATTCTGCTTCGACGCAAAGCTCGATGAATGGTCAGCTAACAACGCGGTTTTAGTTTAACTATTTGATCCAGTTGGGCGGGTCAACATCGAAGTCCTGGCTCTCTGACTCCTTATCCACTACGAATTCTCGCCAAATCACACCCCTATCATACCGCTCGAAACATAAGAGGTTGCATAACCCAAGTCAGCAGCATAAGGGTTTTGGGCCATGGAGGATCGCGGAGCCTCAGCTTCATCATAACTGAAGCTTCGAGAGTTCGGCATAGAACTATGAACTCTGGATCGGGGAAGGCTGCCCGGTTTGCGAGGCGCTGATACCGGAGCTGTATAGCATGGTCTCCATGCCTGATACGTACTGGCTCGCCTTACGGCGGGTGCGCGGGGTTGGCCCCCGAATCAGTCGCTTGCTGCTAGAGCGCTTTCGATCAGCCGAACAGATTTTCGCAGCGAGTGAGGCAGATCTGGTTGGGGCTGGCATTCCCCGTAACACCGCTCAACGCGTCCGCCAGTTCACTGATTTTGAGCCTCTTGAAAAAGAACTATGTGAATTGCCGCGCATCGGCGCCAGGCTGGTCAGATGGACCGACCACGAGTATCCGGCCAACTTGCGCCAAATTGCAGATCCACCGCCTTACTTCGTGCTACGCGGGACGATTGCTGAAGACCCCAAATTGATAGCAGTCGTCGGCGCCAGAGCAGCGAGTGACGTAGGCCGCCGTATGGCGCGTCGGCTCGGACTGGAGCTGGCAGGCAAAGGCTTTACCGTAGTTAGTGGCCTGGCACGGGGAATCGACTGCGAGGCTCACCAGGGCGCGCTCGATGGCCGGGGCAAGACGGTAGCGGTAATGGGATGTGGAATTGACATCGTTTATCCGCCTGAAAATCGAAAACTGGCCGAAGCGATGATTGAAAACGGCGGGGGTTTGATGTCTGAACTGCCGTTAGGCACACCGCCTATTCCGGAGAATTTTCCGTCGCGCAACCGCCTCATCTCAGGCCTGTGCCTGGGCGTTGTGGTTGTGGAGGCGGCGGAAAGGAGCGGTTCTCTGATTACTGCCAGAATGGCACTCGATCAGGACCGTCAGGTGTTTGCCGTTCCAGGCAGTCCCGTGACCGGCAAAACCCGGGGCAGCAATCGCCTGCTGAAAGAAGGTGCACGCTTGGTCGAGTGCGTGGAGGACGTTATCGAGGAGTTGGTCCCGCAGCTCGTCGGCCAGCTCCGGACGGCAGTCGCCGATCGACCCACCGGGGACCCAAGTTGTGGTGCGGAGGTCCCTATCCTCCAGTCCGCGAGCGAACCGTTGATTACCAATCGCCAGCGCGATGGGCAATTTTCCGGCATCGAAAAGGCTGACGCTACCACTATATTACAATGCTTAAAGAGTGCTGATAAGCTCCATGTTGACTCGATTATCGACGGTTCAGGGCTGACCGCAGCAACGGTGCTTAAATTGCTCTTGGAATTGGAGCTAAAGGGAATCGTAACCCAGCACCCAGGTAAGCTCTTCTCGCTTAGTTCGGTTTGAAGCCGGCGCGGCGGAAAAAGTGGGAGTCAAAGAGTGGCAAAAAACCTCGTTATCGTTGAATCTCCAGCCAAGGCGAAAACCATCAAGCGGTACCTGGGTGGGGATTTCCAGGTCGCTCCCTCGGTCGGCCACGTGGTCGATTTGCCCAAGAGCAAGCTTGGGGTCGACATCAAGAAGGGTTTCGAGCCGGAGTACCAGATCATTCCTGCCAAAGCCAAGGTCGTCGAAGGCATCAAGGCAGCCGCCAAAAACAAGGACAACATCTATCTTGCCACCGACCCCGATCGCGAAGGCGAGGCCATTGCCTGGCACATAGCCGATCGGCTCGGCAAGCTTAAGGCTGGCATTCACAGGGTACTGCTTCACGAAATCACCGAACGAGCGATTAAGCAGGCAATCGAGCATCCGGCCCAGCTCGACCAGAACCTGTTCGAGGCGCAACAGGCCCGCCGTGTTCTCGATCGCCTGGTCGGGTACCAGGTCAGTCCGTTGCTGTGGGACAAGGTCAAGCGCGGGATTAGCGCCGGCCGGGTACAATCGGTGGCGCTGCGCATAATCGTAGAGCGTGAGCGGCAGCGCGAGGCATTCCGGCCCGAAGAGTACTGGACGTTGGATGCGAATCTGGCCGCACAAAATCCGCCCCAATTCCGTGCACGTCTTTACAGCTACAAGGACCGGCGTATTGACAACAAAGCAACCAAATTGCTGAAGCCGCTCGCCGATGAGATCATCAATGCCTGCCAGCACGCACCGTTTGTCATTCGCAAGATCGAACGCAAGGAGGTGCGCCGTAGTCCCGCTCCGCCATTCATTACCTCGCGTTTGCAACAGGAGGCATCTCGCAAACTATATTTCTCGCCTTCCCGCACGATGAAAATTGCGCAGAAGCTGTATGAAGGCATCGAACTTGGTGACCAGGGCGCGATCGGCCTGATTACCTATATGCGAACCGACTCGCCCCGCGTATCCGACGACGCTCTGGCCTCGGTCCGCAAATATGTAGATGGCCGCTATGGCAAGGACTACCTGCCTGAGAAGCCCAATTTCTATCGTTCGGCCAAATCTGCCCAGGAAGCCCATGAAGCCATACGGCCCACTGCCGTCGAGCGCGATCCCGACTCAATCGCGCGTTACCTGGGCAAGGATGAACTCGCGCTCTACACTTTAATCTTCAACCGCTTTGTCTCGAGCCAGATGAGTCAGGCGGTTTATGACCGCACGTCGGTGGATATCGAGGCCGATGGCGCCGTTTTCCGCGCGAGTGGCCAGGTAATGAAGTTCGACGGCTTCATGCGTGTTTACCTGGAAGGACAGGATGAGGTCGAGGAGGACGAGGCCGGCTCGTTGCCCGCGATGACTGAGGGTGAGCGTCTGAGGCTCGTCAGTCTGGCTGCCCAAGCTGTCGAAGCTGCCAACGGCAGCAAGCCCGACCAAAAGGCGGATGCCGCAGCGATGGCTCTTGGCTTCTGGCTCGAGCAGCATTTCACCCAACCTCCTCCCCGTTTTAATCAGGCCAGCTTAATCAAAGAACTCGAAGATAAAGGTATCGGCCGTCCATCGACCTATGCGTCGATTATGGCGAGCATTCTGAACCGCGATTATGTTGATGAAGACGAGAGCAAGCGCCTGCGTCCCACCTCCCTTGGCCGAGTCGTGTGCGAGCTTTTGCTGGCGGGCTTTCCAGATATTTTCGAAATAGGCTTTACCGCGGCAATGGAGGAACAGCTCGATGAGGTAGAGGAGGGTCGTGAGAACTGGGTTAAAACCTTGAAACGGTTTTACGGCCCGTTCGAAAAAAGGCTGGGCGAGGCCAAGAAGAAGATGCCGACTGTCAAACGGCAAGGTGTGCCGACCGAGCTCAAGTGTGATGTCGATGGTGGGGCGATGGTGATCAAATGGGGCCGCAACGGCGAATTCCTGGCCTGCTCCAATTACCCCAAATGCACTAACACCAAGGAGTTCACCCGCGACGACCAGGGCACCATTATTCCGCAGGAGTCCGCGGCCCCGGCGCCAAGCGATGAGGTATGCGACAAATGCGGACGGCCGATGGTGCGCAAGCGCTCGCGGTTCGGTGAATTTCTCGGATGCTCGGGATATCCCGAATGCGACGGCATCAAAAAGCTCAGGGCCGAACCGACCAAAACCGGCGTCAACTGCCCCGAATGCAAGGAAGGCGAGATACTGGAGCGCCGCACCCGTCGCGGCAAGATTTTCTTCGGCTGTGGCCGTTATCCGAAGTGTAAATTCGCGAGCTGGGATCGGGTCGTACCGCAATCATGCCCCGATTGTGGATCCGCCTACCTGGTCGAAAAAGTAACCAAACGCGAAGGCGCGCGCTGGCAATGTCCCAACAAGGAATGCGGCTACAAGGTTGCCGCCGAACCAGCCGTTCCCGGAAGTGACGTTCAGACGCCTCAGGCCGAAGCGTAAAATCAAAACCAAACCCTGCATGCCCGGCGGCGTCTACGGTTTGCCGGGCGTCAGCGTTGCATTGCCTGGAACAATAGCGGCGCGGCTTCGCTCATGATTTCGCCGACGATTTCTGACAGCGGCTTGCCAGGAATCGTGAGCTTTTCGGTCAGCGATACCAGCACCCTTGCATAATGCCCTTTGGTGTCATCGCTGATGGTGTCCAGCCGGGCTTCCATCGCTTCGATGTATTTGCGGTGAGCCTCGAAAATTTCCTTGTCGCGAGGATTGGTGAATTTGACGGCGCGTGCCATGTAGATGCCTCAACCGAGCATGACAGCCAACCGAGACTGTTATGGTGCTAGAACAGATAGCGGCGCATGTTGATGCTGATCAGCACGCCCGCCGCCGCCATCATCGCTATTAGTGACGAACCGCCATAGCTAACCAACGGCAGTGTAATACCGACCACGGGCAGCATCCCGCTTGCCATTCCGATGTTGATCGCGACCTGCCAGAAAATGATTCCGCTGACCCCGATTGCGAGCAATGAACCGAAGCGGTCGCGCGCATGGCGCGCAATCCAGGCGCCGCGCGCAATCAGTGCAGCATACAAGCCAAGCAGCAGCATCGAACCGGCAAAGCCGAATTCCTCGGCATAGACAGCAAAGATGAAATCCGTGGTCTGCTCGGGCAGGAAATTCAGCCGCGCCTGGGTTCCCTGGAAAATCCCTTTACCCCAGGCACCGCCTGAACCGATCGCGATTTCAGACTGGATAATGTGATAACCGGCGCCGAGCGGATCGGACTGCGGATTAATGAAACTCACCAGCCGTTCGCGCTGGTAGGGTTTGAGGTAATGCCATGCCATCGGAGCGGCCAGCACGGCGCCGAGAGCCACGACTGCCATAGTTCGCCAATTGAGCCCGCTTACGAAAACCAATGTGGCGGTGATCATGATCAGAATAAGCGCGGTGCCCAGGTCTGGCTGTTTGAGTACCAGCCCCGCCGGAACGGCGACCATCACTGCCGGAATCAGCATCTGGTGTGCCCGCCATCCGCCGCGCGGGGGCTCCTCGCGCAAATAGTGCACCATCACCAGCACCACGGCTAGTTTGGCAAGTTCTGACGGCTCCAACTTGAGCAAGCCGAGATTGATCCAACGGCGCGAACCGCCGGTACTTTGTCCGGCTACCGCCACCACCCCCAACAATGCGAGCGTCACTGCGTAAAATGGATAGGCATACGAATTCAACGCCCGATAATCGAACAACGCTGCGGCAGTCATCAACACGACTCCCACTCCGATCCAGATCAGCTGACGAACCACCAGCGGATCCAGGGAATGATGGGCGCCGTTCCAGGTGGCGCTGAGCACGCTGACCAGACCGACACCACCAAGCGCCAGCGCGACGGTGAACACAGTCCAATCGAAGTGCAACAGCATACGGCGATCAAGCGCCATTCAAAATGTCCTTCGGTGAAGCCAGAGCTGAGCGCGGCTCCATCCCAGCGGCGGGAACGCGTATTCGTGACCCGTCAGCATACTTGCGATGTGTTCAGTTTTAATCAAGAGGAGAAATGAGAGCCTTCGAGCCTGCAGCCAGCGAATTCGAGCGTTAGCTTTTACTCGGTTTGCGCGTCCAATTGCTCATGCGTTGCGCTTGCTGGCCCGCCATGGCCGGACGTGGATGCCAGGCGAACGCTGTCTGTCCTCTGCCTCAGCGGCGTCGTGCCCTGCGGCGGATTCTTCATGAAAAATTCCTGCATCACTGCCTTGACGACAGGTCCTGCCGAACTACCGCCGTGCCCTCCATGCTCGATTATGCACGCGACTGCGATGCGCGGATGGTCGACCGGAGCGAAGGCCATAAACCAGCCGTGGTCCCGGTATCTCTCCGGACCCTGGTTTTCTTTGACGCGAACTCCCTGCGCTTCCTTGATGACCTGGGCGGTGCCGGTTTTGCCTGCCACGATTACATCGTCCAGCCGCGCGCCATGAGCCGTCCCGTCGCTGGCGTTGACCACGCCAACCATCCCGGAGCGCACCTGCGCGAGCACCGCCGGATCTATATGGACACGGCTGCGGATTATTGGGGGAAACACTTTGACAGGGGTGCCGTCAATCGAGTCGATTTCTTTGACAAATTGAGGCTGATAGAAGGTGCCGCCATTACCTACTTCTGCGGCCAGCTCCGCTAATTGCAACGGTGTTACCACAACGTAACCCTGACCAATGGCCACCGACAAAGTTTCGGCTGGATACCATCGCTCGCGGTATCGCCGCCATTTCCACTGTGATGACGGAATGACCCCTGACCTCTCATTGTCAAGTTCGATACCGGTCTTTTGACCCAGTCCGAGGGCATGGGCCCAGGCGGCGAGCCGGTCAACGCCAAGGTGTTGGCCGACGTTATAGAAAAAAACGTCGCATGACTCGATGATCGCGCGGTGGACCGAGATGGTGCCATGCCCTTGTTTGCGCCAGCATCGATATTCGCGGCCGCCAAAATACATCCCGCCCGGACAGAAATAGGCGGTCTGTGGCGAGAGGGTACGATCTGACAACGCAGCAATTGAGTCGACGATTTTGAACGTCGATCCGGGTGGATACGTTCCCTGCGTGGCGCGATCCTGCAATGGGTGAGCTGGATCAGTTGTGAGGTCCCGCCACTGGGCTGAGGTGATCCCGCCGGCGAAGACGTTTGGATCGAAAGCCGGATGGCTCGCGAGCGCCAGAACGTAACCGGTATTGGGATCGAGGGCGACCAATGCACCGGCGCGGCCACCGATGGCTTCTTCGGCAACCCGCTGAAGATCGAGATCGATGGTCATCCTGATACTGTCGCCGGGTTTCTCGGGGATTTCGCGTAATAGTCTCAGCCGGCGACCGACCGCATCGACTTCAATTTCCTGGCCTCCGCTATCGCCCCGCAACGTGTCCTCCCAACTTCGTTCGAGGCCAAATTTGCCAATCTCATCGCCCATGCGATATTCGGGTAGGCGCGCCAGATCCTTAACCGTCACCTCGCCCACATACCCCAACAGATGGGAGCCGAGCGAGCCATAGATATAGTGGCGCTGAGGGTTGACCTGCAGACTTACTCCCGGAAGTTCCAGTTGATGGGTCTCCAGAGTTACTACCTGCTGCCAATTAAGTCGCTCTTCGACAGTGACGGGTTCGAACTCAGGCCGGCCCTGCTCCTGGGCATCCTCCAGCCGCTTGGCAGCTCCGTCTTCGCCAAGTAACTGCTCAAGCCGATTCACGGTGCCGCCAAGGTCGGGGGCATCTTCAGGCACCATCACAGCGTCGAAGGATGGGCGGGTATCTACCAGCGCGCGATGGTGGACATCGTAGACCAGTCCGCGTAGTGCGGGCATCCGCTGGATACGGATCCGGTTGCGATCTGCCAGTTGCGACAGATCATGATGTTTGATGATTTGCAGATAGTACAAGCGCAGGGCTGCGGCACTAAGCGTCATGCCAATAAAAAACATGAGCGCAACAATGCGTGGCTCCAGTTTGGGAACCGGTCGGGTCTTTTTTCCAGTGGCAAATTTCGCCATCGTGGCGCGCGTAAGATTTTATAGGCTCGTGCTCTGCACGCGCAATCCGATGCGGCGGGCGGCCCAGGTGACAATTCTAAAGACCGAGGGCGTTAATAATGCGGTTACGGCCGCCTGAATCAATACCGGCGGCATGATGGCGTGCAGCCGATCGGCAGGCGCAAAGCCTGAACTAATCAGGTAATTGCCGATATCGCTGAAAATAACTCCCGCGAATACGACCATCACGCCAATCGCGGTGCTGCTTGAGATCAGCACCCGCGACAGCCAATAGGCGAAGATGAATACTACGGTCAAGAGAAGGGCGTTCAGGCCGAGCTCTACCCCGGAGAAGGTGTCAACGGCATAGCCCATTGCGAATGCCATCAGGGCGGCGAGCGCCCCGGGATGCCGCATCCCAAGATCAACCACGAGGATCAACACCAAATTTGGCACCAGCATTCCAATTGGCAATAATCGCGAAAGAGTAGTCTGCAGGACCAGTGCAACAAACGTGGCAATCGCAAACAGCACGACCAATCGCACCACCCCTTCAACCGTTGGCCTGCATGGTTGCGACGGCCGGGCGCGCGGTCAGAATCATCACCTGTTCCAGCTCACGGAAGTTTACCGCGGCCTTGACCTCAACGTTCAGGAACAGGCCCGGGCCCTCCTGCGAGACACGTGCGACGGTGCCAACCAGCAGCCCGCGTGCAAAGATCCCATCCATTCCCGAGGTCACGATCATGTCGCCGGGTTTAACGTCCTCGGATCGGTCTACGTACTTCATTACCAGTCCGTCTTCGACCACCCCCGCGATGATGCCGCGCGCACGGCTGCGTTGATCAAAGGCATCCAAGGCCGAATTATGGTCGCTGATTAACAGCACCCGCGCCGCATCATGGGATACGGCTATCAGTTTGCCGACGACCCCATCGATTGAGATGACCGCCATCCCGCGCTGCACGCCCTGAAGATCTCCTGCGGAGAGCATGAGTGTTCGGGACAGACCGGTAGCATCGCTGCCAATCACATTGGCCGCGATAGCAGTGGTGGCCAAAGCCTCGCGTAGCTCGAGCAAGTCGGCCAAATGGCGGTTCTCGGCCTCCAGTTCGGCCATGCGGCGCTGCTGACCCTCTAGTTGCGCGAGTTGCTGCTGTAGGTGCAGGTTGTCCTGGCGGACCCCCACAAGGTCAAAATAATTATGCAGGAAATCACTTCCCTCGTCGGCCATGTCTGACTCGACCGTCAACAGAGGCTTAAGCGCCTCCATCAAGACCAGTGACGGCTTACTCGCACGAGCGTCAGGCCGGACTCCCGTAGACAGCAGGTGCAGGGCGAACAGCAATAGGAGACCGCTGGTGAGCACCACCCGGTTGCGCCACAGGAAGGAACCTCTAACCTTAGCGCTAGGAACGGGGAATTCTCCTTATACTGCCGGTAAGCACATACCAGGAGTTACTTCAATCGACGGTGACGTCGCGCAGCAGTGAAATTTCGTCGAGTACCTTGCCCGCACCCATCACCACTGCGGTGAGGGGATCATCAGCGAGCGTTACGGGCAAGCCGGTTTCTTCCCTCAGCAGGACGTCAAGATTTCGGAGCAACGCGCCACCCCCTGCCAGGACGATACCCTTTTCAACGATGTCCGAAGCTAGTTCCGGAGGAGTGCGTTCCAACGCTATACGCACTGATTCGACGACCTGATGAACAGGTTCCATCAAGGCTTCGCGAATTTCCTCGTCGGTGATCTCGATTATTTTCGGAACTCCGGCGACGAGGTCGCGGCCCTTAATTTCCATGGTCTGGATCTCGCTACCGGGGTAGGCGGAGCCGATGGTGATTTTGATTAATTCGGCGGTGCGTTCGCCGATCAGTAAATTGTATTTGCGCTTGATGTGCTGAATTATTGCTTCGTCCATCTTGTCGCCGGCGACCCGGACCGAGCGGGAAAAAACCACGCCGGCCAGCGAGATTACGGCGACCTCGGTGGTTCCACCGCCAATATCGACGATCATGTTTCCGGCCGGCTCGGTGATGGGCAAGCCGGCGCCAATTGCCGCCGCCATCGGCTCTTCGATGAGGTAGACTTCCCGGGCTCCGGCCGATTCCGCCGACTCTCGCACGGCGCGCTTCTCAACGGCGGTAATACCAAAGGGAACGCAGATGACAATGCGCGGCCGGACAAACAATTTGCGGTTATGGGTTTTCTCGATAAAGTGGCGGAGCATGTTTTCGGTGATCTCGAAATCGGCGATCACGCCGTCCTTGAGCGGCCGAATCGCCACGATCGAGCCCGGGGTACGCCCCAGCATTTTTTTGGCTTCAGCCCCGATCGCCAGTACCCGCCGCCCGCCCCGCGAGTCCTTCTGCACGGCAACTACGGATGGCTCATTGCAGACAATTCCTTCACCCTTGACATAAATCAGGGTGTTCGCCGTGCCGAGATCAATCGCCAGATCGTTGGAAAACCAACCGGAGATAGAATTGAGGACCACCGATTTTCGCCCCCTTGCGATGCCCTGAGCGGGCCATCCGCCATCACCCCACCGTCGCTGCGACTGCTTCGAAGCGATTCTTTGACTACTCGATTGGCTCTGCGAAGCGCCACGAAAGAATGCATCCTGAAAACTAACAGAGAAGTTTGATCTCAAGCAAGTAAGCCGGTGCAATTGCGTGAACAAATTGCCCTGATTTAAGATAACTAGACATGTTGCAGATATTCCGAAGGCACAGCTATTCGTGGGGTACGCGCGTCCTGCTGCTGCTCCTCGGCGGGGTGTTCGCCCTGTTCTTTGGTAGTTGGGGTGCGGCCAGCTATTTCACCCGTGTGCGCCCTGCCGCGCAGGTCGGCTGTTACACCTATTTGCATCTCTTTACGATGCCAGGCTGCCAGACCATCACCCCCGGGCAGATTGACAGCGCAACTGTCGACCTGCGGCGCGAGATTCAAAATGTTTATGGTGACCGGTCCCAGCAGATGCTTCAGGCGGCCAACCTGCGGCAAATGGCGCTCGAGCAGTTGATCGATCAGACCTTAATTAACCGCGAGGCAGCACGGCTTGGTCTTCATATCAGCGACGACGAACTGGTCCGAGTGATCGCTTCGCAGACTGCCTTTCAGGTTGATGGCCGCTTCAATGTGCAAAAGTATGATGAAGTACTGCGAACGAACGATCTCGAACCTTCAGTGTTCGAAAGCAAGACGCGTGAGCGGATCCTCAGCGATACTGTGCGTCAGATGGTGACCCAGGCCGTCCAGGTGAGTCAGGACGAGGCACGCGCAGAGTTCAACCGGTTTGGCGAAAAGCTGTCACTCGCTTACCTTGAGTTTCCGTATAGTCAGTTCGCCGCACGGGTAAATCCCACCGAAAAGCAAATCGTCAAGTACTACGACGACAATCGCGAGCAATTTCGCGAGCCGGAGCGGATCCGGCTGGAGTTGATCCGCTACGACCCGGACGTGCTCGGGGCGAATCAAACACCATCGCCAGAGGATTTACAGGCCAACTACGAACGCAACCTTAACACCCAATTTACCCATCCGGAGCAGGTCCGCGCCCGCCACATACTCGTCGCGGTGTCGCCTGACGCTTCAGCGGCTGAACGGGCAAGCGCGAAGGCCAAAGCCGAAGAGCTGCTGCAGAAGGTAAAATCGGGTGCCGATTTCGCCAAATTGGCCCAGCAGTTTTCCGACGACCCGGGCACTAAGGATCGGGGTGGCGAATTGGGGTATTTCGCTCGTGGCGAAATGGTCAAACCCTTTGAAGATGCGGCATTCAAGCTTACCCCTGGCCAAGTGACGCTGGTGCAGAGCCAGTACGGCTACCATATCGTTCAGCTCGAAGAAATTAAGAGCGCGAGCCAGGATACCTTCGAGCAGGCAAAACCAAAAATAGTTGCAGCGCTTAAGCAGAAGATGGGCAGTGACCTTGCCCGGCAGGATGTCGAGCAGGACCTCGCTGCGGCCTTGGAAGGACGCGACTTCAAGCAACTGGCCCGCAAACGCTCTCTGGTTGCCGTCGAAACGGCCTATGTGTCAGAACAGGATTCCATCAAGGGGGCGGAGTCAGAGCCGAAATTGCTTGCTGAGGCATTCAAGTTCGGGAAAGGCGATATTCGCGCGATTACCGATACATCCGTGCCTTTCCTGGTGAAACTGGTTGATCGCCAGCCGGCGCAGCTCCCTGCCTTCAGCAAAATCGAAGAGAAGGTTCGAACCGCCTACGTCCGCCAACGGGCCGCGTCGCTGGCTACAGATGCCGCTGAAGCGGTACTGAAGCAGATCAAGGGGCCCGCCGATTTTGATTCAGCCGCCACTATGAACCACCTGCAAATACATACAACCGGTGATTTCGCTCGCGCTGAACGCCAGGTCCCCGGAATCGGCCCTTTCGCCGAGGCCACCGAAGCTGCGGCGATGGTACCGAAGATCCCCGCAACTCTTGACCGGGTGCTCGAAAATGAGGGTAATTCATATATTTTCAAGGTCGTTGAACGCAAACTACCATCGGACCAGGAATGGAAAGCAGCCGGCCCAACATTCACCCAGCAGTTCCTCGAACAACGCCGCGCCAGTGCTTGGGTGAATTTCGTCAACAACCTCAAGCGCGCGACGCCAATTGCGGTCAACAGTGACTTCGTCGGCCAGAACCCGAGTCCCTCCTCGATGTAGCTGGACGCCAAATCACCGTCCAAGTCTTCGCCATTCCAGGCCGAGCGGCGTATGAATCCGACCTGATTGAGCAACGAGAACTTAGCTCAGAGCAGCATTCCAATTCCTCGGATCAGGTGCAAAATCAATTCTGCGGCGATCATCTATGAATAAGTCCGACGACGATTCTGGCCCATTACCAATTGATACCAACGAGTTCTTCCTCCCCGGCTCGGGCCTGAGCGCCCTCCTCATACATGGTCTAACCGGAACACCCTATGAGATGCGGCCGCTCGGCGAGCGGCTGGCGGCGGCGGGTGTCCGGGTCCACGGTGTTCGCTTGGCGGGCCATGGTGCCGGTCCCGAAGAACTGGGCGAAGTGACACACGCCAACTGGTATGAAAGCGTGGTCGAAGGCTTCGAGCGGCTGCGGGCGCACGATGAACCGAATGTTGTGATTGGACTTTCGATGGGTGCAGTGTTGGCGGCGCGCCTGGCGATTGACCAACGCGAGGCGGTTTCGGCAGTGGTGATGCTGTCGCCAGCCTTCTATCTGCCGTTCTGGACGCGCACGGCGCTGCGAGTGCTGCGGCCTGCGATCAATCTTGCCAACCGCGTCTATATCCATCAGCAAAGCGGTTCAGACATGCACGACGCGGCAGCCTGCCGGATTCATCCGGCCACCCGGCTTATGCCGCTGCAAGCCGCGCTCAACCTGATCGAGCTAGTGGATCATGTGCGTCCTGGCTTGCCCGAACTCGTCCAGCCGTCGCTTGTGATCCATAGCCGCCGCGATCATACATGCCCCTTCCAAAAAAACACCGATTTTTTGATGAAGCATCTGGGCAGCGCCGATAAGCGGCTGGTCTGCCTCGACGAGAGCTACCATGTAATCACGGTAGATAGCGAACGAGACCGGGTTGCGCAGGAAACACTGGAGTTCATCCTCCCCTTCCGCCGCGTGGAGCCGCTACGCGCGATGGCACGCGCCGGCTAAACTAACCGACTGGTCCAAGCGACCTCGGTGTCAACGCCAGGTCCCGCGGCTGCTATCGAGTCACATTTATCTCGCGTGGAAGCTTACCTTGCGAACGCCGGCTCCGACGGGTAATTTCACGACGTGGAGCCTGCCCTCGAAGCAATTCTCAATGTGCTGCTCGAATCTGAGCGCGCTGGTGTCGTTGCGCTCGACGGTCTCGCTCGTAAAGCCGAAAATGATGACCTGAAACGGCTTCTTACCACCTCGTGCGAGGACGAAAGTGCAACTGTACGCGAGCTTGAAAACCTGATTCAGACTGCAGGCGGCATTCCATCGCAACGCGTCGGACCGTTCGCCGCGAAAATCGCTGGCGCCGGTCAACTGTCACAACAATTGCAGCTGCTGATTCATGGCGAAGAATGGGTAGCGCGTAAGATTGAAGAAGCCCTCTCTCTGGCAATGATTGCCGGGCCAGTCCGCGACTACTTGCAGAAGATGGCCCGGCGCCACCGTTTCGAGGTCGAATGGGGCCGTGCCGAGTTAATCCGGCTGATGAGCGCCCTCGAATGAATCCGCAACTACAATCGCCCAAATCCCGGTAGATGGGAGAGCGGCAACGAAAATCCGCAACCAGGGGCCCGCAGCTAACTAACCTGCGGGGATGATCGATGGACCTGAGCTTCAGTCCCGACGAAGAACATTTTCGCGAACGGGTGCAGAAGTTTCTGCGCGAGAACCTGCCGCCTGGATGGGGCAAAGGTGGCGGGCGACCGCCCGGGGTGTCGCAGATCGATTTCCTTAAGGATTGGCAGCGGCGCCTCTATCAAAACGGCTTGCTCGGCTTGGCCTGGCCCAAGGACTACGGCGGCCAGGGCGCCAGCCAGGTGGAAATGGCGATCTTTAATGAGGAGGTCGCCCGTTCTCGCGCCCCTGGTCCGCTCAACGTCCTGGGGCTTTCGATGGCCGGCCCCACCATTATCACGCATGGAACTGAAGAGCAGAAGAAGCGCTACCTGGCCAAGATTCTGAATTGTGAGGAGATTTGGTGCCAGGGGTTTTCGGAACCCAATGCCGGCTCCGACCTGGCTTCGCTAAAAACTCGCGCTGAATTGAAGGGCGACGAATTCATCGTTAATGGCCAGAAAGTCTGGACAACCCTCGGCCACATTGCTGACATGTGCATGCTGCTGGTGCGCACCGATCCTGAAGCACCGAAACACCGCGGTCTATCGTATTTGTTGGTCGAAATGCGCACGCCTGGCATCACCGTAAAACCACTGCGGCAAATGACCGGCGAGGCGGAATTCAATGAGATGTTTTTTGACGACGTCCGGGTGCCGCGCGCCAATCTGCTTGGTCCGCTGAATGAGGGTTGGAGGGTAGCGACTACCACCCTGATGAACGAGCGGGGGACCAGTGCACTCGCCACCGTAATGCGCTACCGCATCATGTTCGAGGAGATAGTCGACCTTGCACGCTCGACGCAACGCAATGGCCAGCCTGCCAGCCGCGATCCGGTCATTCGGCAACAGCTCGCCCAATTCTATGTCGACCTCGAGATGATGCGATTCACCGCCTATCGCACCTTTTCAAAGATTCTCAGGGGTGGCGACCCGGGACCAGAGGGTTCAATTTCCAAACTAGCCTGGTCGGAGCTTAATCAGCGCATGATGGAACTGGTGATGGCACTAGAGGGTCCGGCCAGCCAGCTAATGCGTGGTTCTCCGCATGCGATCGAAGGTGGCCGCTGGCAGCACCACTTCTTGCGTTCACGTGCCAATACCATTGAGGCGGGAACTTCGGAAATTCAGCGCAATATTATTGCTGAACGTGTGCTCGGTTTGCCAAAGGCCCGCTAACAAAAACGGCGGACATCATCTGCGGCGAATTCCGCCGATACTGTCCCGGACAGTTCCTGGCAATGCAGAGCCGAGCAAAGAGAGGACACAATGAGCGGTGTGAAAATCGGCATCGGGTTTGGCTTGTGGAACTACGGCCTGCCCAACGCCGAGTCCATTTGCAGCTATGCAGAGTTGGCGGAGGCAGTCGGCCTCGATTCCATCTGGCTATCCGATCATATAGTCACACGCAACCCGACTCTGGATATCAGCTGTCTGTTCGCGATGATCGCCGGTCGCACCAAACGGCTCAAAATGGGCCCCAGCGTGCTCACACTGCCAGCCCGGCATCCGGTGCATGTGGCGAAGACCTACGCCACACTCGATTACATCTCAAACGGGCGGATGATCATGGCGGTCGGGAGCGGCAGCGATGTACGCGACCTTGCAGCCTGCGGTGTGCCGCCGGCCGAACGTGGCAAGCGGCTCGAGGAAGGTATAACAATTCTGCGGCGTCTCTGGACCGAATCGCACGTCACTCATCACGGTCAGTATTACCAGTTCGACGACGTTACGATTGAACCGAAACCGCGCAAGGGCTCGCTGGATATTTGGATCGGCGGCAAAAGCGACGCCATTCTGAAACGCGTGGTGCGTCTGGCTGATGGCTGGTTTCCAGCGTTAACCAGTCCACAGGAATTCAAACGCGACATGGACAAGCTGATCAGTTTCGGCGAGCAGTACGGCCGTCCGGTCAATCCACGCGAAGCGGGGG
>JAMXLL010000355.1 GCA_024281015.1 Candidatus Binataceae bacterium | reverse complement strand
TCCGGTTGGAGTTTGAGGAAGCGCGACTAGCTCGATTCCTTCGCCAAATGAACCTCGCGGCGACACAAGGCCGCTGGGTTGATGCTGAGATGCTCTTGTACGAAGCGAGGCAGGTCCGTTGCGAGATTGACGGTCTCCAGGAACAACTTTGAATGAAGGAATGACATGCGCGCGGCCTGAAAGATCACTTGTGCCGCCAGCTCTTGGCGAACGCGGCCATGGCTGCCTCTCGCGTTGCACCGTACCCGTGAGTTGACATGCAACCTTCGTGATGAGGGAAGATCAACGTCCACATCCACGGCGATCCTGCTGGCGCGCTGCATTGGCGTTGAAAATGGGACCTCTGCGGGCAAAGTTCGTCGCTGCATTAGCGGCTGCGCAGAGAGGTATGTGGCACCCACGCCACGCGAACCAGAACGCTCTGGTCGCGCGGGACTAATTAAGATGCTGGAAGTTCGGCGCCAGGGGCTTCGGCGGAGGAACGTGATCGGAGTTACCGCTATCGCTCCCGAAATTGGATGCATGGGCGAACTGGCCGCCTGCGCTGTCCCGGCGGGTGAAGTCGCAATAGGCGAAGCCCATCCACGAGCCGCGGAAGCTGCGGTCGTCGGTCTTGTCGATATGGAAGCACGGCTCGAATGGCATGCCTTGCAGCGAGGCGCAAACTGCCTCGCCTTTGACCCTGAGCGTCCCCGCAGGCAGCGATACCGTGCGTGCCGGTCCCGCGCCGCGGAACTGGACAGTGCCGATGACCGAGCCGTCACCATAGATGCGGCCGGCGCCGTGCGAGCCATCGAAACAATTAAACGCGAAAAGCTTGCCGGCTACGAAGCGCCGCGCGGCATCCGGGGTGAGGCTTTCCGCGCAGGCTGGACCGACCGCGAGTACCGTCAAAACCACCATCGCTAATCGTGTAACCATATTGAACCCCTCCCGTTACGTTCAGCGACAGCAGCTTGCTGCCCAACGAGTTCCTCCCGATTGCGACGCGCGACCGTACACCTTGCGGTACTCAATTGCCGCGTTCGGGCCTCGTAAAAAGGGCGGCAGCTGAAGGAAAATTTGATCGGCCGCGATTGCGGTATCTGGCCCCGCAGCTTCGCCCAGTACAGCGGCGTTTGGTCAAATGCTCAGTGCGAGCAGTTCAATCATACCGATACCGATCACCAGCACAGCGAGTGCTACCGGATCATAGTCGAGCCAATATCGCCTTGAGTGCATGATACGCCTCCCAGTCCCGCTTTATTGGTCGGACCGGCAGGCAAAAGGTTCAAATGTGCCGTCGTGGTTTGATCATCGCGGAGGATCGCGCTGGCGTGCTCCAGCACGTACCGAGAGTGGCCGCAAGTTGCGGTATGATTTGCCCGTCGCCTATTGTTTAGGGGTATTCAATGGCGCCGCGTGCGAACTGGAAGGGGTATCTTCGCCGGTCACCAGCGACGAAAAAGGAAGCGCTGCCGATTACGCGGCGGCGCAAAGGGTAGCGGCGGCCCTCCTGGCGAGCGCAATGGCCTGTACCGTCACGGCGAGCGCACCAAGGCGGCGACCGCGGAGCAGCACAATTTCAGCGCTCAACTAATCTTCCGCCGTTCATCCGGCAGTGCATACCCGCCAAGCGCATACTGGGGCTTACCAGGCCACGATCGGAAAGTCCTCACGCTAAAGCGCGCGCCGGGGTGTTCTATCCAAATGGATAGATCTTGCTGGCTCACAGTTATAGTCCCGTCTTTGAACGCATAGGTGCCTGGACCATCAGGGCAGCCAACATCTTCCCAGGTGACTTTCATGGGAGCTGGCCCGCCCTTCCGTTGCTCGTTCGGAAGCTCGTAGCCGCCAGCGAGAACATATTGGGGCTTGTTGGTCCAAAGGCGAAAACCCCTCACCGTGAAGAGAGCGTCGGGCCGCGCCCTCCAAACATCGATCTCTTCCTGCCCGACGGTTATCGTGCCGTCCCTGTATGGAAGGCTGCCTGAGCTTTCGGGGCGCTGGAGGTCGTTCCAGTTAACCTTCATGAGGTTGCAGCTCCGCTATCAACCATTCGGTTTCGGCAGTCGACGTGGCTTCCGAGCTTTATGGCACGCTCAGGACGCTTCACCTCTGTAAGATGTTTCGGCAAGAAGGTTAATAAGACGTGAACGTCCAACTCAATTGCACGCGCTTAGTCTGCGGTGGTGGTTGAGTGCCACTCGGCCCTTTCTTCGAGCCAACTCCTGATTAGCTCCCGGTGCTGTGCTAGGACTATTAATCCGCTAAAGTAAGACCAAGATTGGTATTCGCCTCCTCTAAATCGGCGAGCGAACTAACGACTGTCGCATTGGCGCTGCTCAGCAATTCGACTTCCCTTCGGGGCACTCCTCCGGTTGAACGCAGATTATTAATGGTGGTTCCCTGCATGGAAACCTTCTGCTTCAAAGATTGCAATTCGTTTGTGAGGTGCTCTTGAACCTGTTTGCCAAGGCGCAATCGCTCTTGAAGTTCCGCAATTCGTTTTTCGGAAATATGCCTCCAGAACCACCACGCAAAACCGAAGATCGCGATGGCAACCAAGATTGATCCATAGATAAGCTCTGGAGTGTGGACGTATAGCTGGACCGCTTTTCTCCAGGCTTGCCAATTCATATCTCGAAGCTACCGCTGGCCGAGTCTCAACCCGAGAAGGGCTAGCCCACCGGCGACAACGAGGGCTACCCAACTTACCGACTTCGGCACTGACCAGTCCCCGATCATGACGGTCCATTCTTCAAAAATCCGGACCAAGTGGAACAGCGCCACCAGGGCAAATATCAGCCCAGCCACCAAAGAAAATGATTTTTGATCCATGGCGCGGATCAACTGAATCGCTGCCGAACCCTACCCGGAGTGGCGAGCAACTCAAGCTCCTTTGCTGCTATCAAGTACGCAAAGGAGTTACCGAACCGGACCGCCACGCAGGGAGTATTATTGGATATGGCGACCACCTCGCCTTCTTCGTGCGTCACCGTGTAGCGAATTTTGTCACCAATCTTGATGCTCATGCCGCTCTCCTTCAGCCCATCAAGGGCGCTTGGCGCAACGGCGTGGCAGCAGTGAGACTTTTCCCGATTACTGCGGAGAAATTCGCAAATGCCGTTAACTGACTGTTATCATCCCCATACGAGTTCGAATTTGCATAGAAATTTTGTGAAAGAGACATTTTGATGCGACAGGGTGAAAGAGTTCAACACCGAAACCTTGCTGACGGCAACCTGACGCGAACTCACGCTTTGCCTTGCGCCTTATCCAGATCACGTAATGCGTAGGCGAGTAGTCGGGCAACATAATCGCCGCCTCGATCTGCCAAGAGCCGCTCGACGGTTTGCCAATATGGCTCGGGCGGATCGCCAATCTTGTCAGCCGTTCGGGCGATTCGCATTTCGTAACTTTGGGCTGATGTAATGCTCATGCTTCCTCCCTCGTTTCGACTGGCACTTACTTCCCGTTCCTACTAGCTACGTGAACGGGCATTCATCAATCAAAATAAACATTCATCCCGATAAATGTAAATTCACATACATGCAGAATTTGTAATTAGGTCGATGAAAAAAGAAAGATTACCTTCAACGATGACGCAAAGTCTTTTGCGCCCTCGATCCCAAGGAGAATATCCATGAACAAGCTTGCATTCACGCTTGCCACCGTAGCCGCTCTGGGCTTGAGCAGTGTCGCGTTCGCCCAAACCTCTACCACTGCATCAACGCCAAAGGCTGCTCAATCTACGCAGTCGCAGACGCATGCCACGAAGCATGTCAAGAAGCGTCATCACGCTCCGCACTATGCTTCGCACAAAGGCAAGAAAGTCGTGATCAAACACTCGCCCACAAATAAAATGGTCAGGACCAAGGCCACGTCTTGAATTCGGCTGTTAACTCGCAAAATGGCCCCGCAAGGGGCCATTTTTTCAGCACGACTGACAAACCTCGTCATCAATATGATACCGCCTCAATTTTGGCTGGAGGTGCGCCGCGCCGCCGCTACTGCACGATGACCGTCGCGCCGATCTGGACCCGGCTATAGAGATCGATCACGTCCTGATTGGTCATGCGAATGCAGCCCGATGACACCGCTTGGCCGATTTTGTCAGGCTCGTTCGAACCGTG
>JAMXLL010000354.1 GCA_024281015.1 Candidatus Binataceae bacterium | reverse complement strand
CGTCCAAGTAACAGCTCTGAGACCCTTCGACGCGTGGTTTGCATTCCACTCCGTTTCCCTTACCGAGCCTTGCATTGCGCAGGTGTCTATTTCCGCTCGACGAAAATCTGACGACAGCCCGCGGGACCGATGTTCTCAGCAGAGTGCGCGGGAATAATGGGCACCGCGAATGCAGTACCGGCTTTGCCATTGGTTGGCGAGGGGCGTTCCGTCTGCCCCATAGACCAAAGATGATTGCCCCTTTCGCGTCGAATACGCGCCGCCTAATCGATCAGCTCGTCGGCAACCGCAAGCAAATCCGGGGGGATCGTAAGCCCAAGCTGGTTCGCAGTCTTGCGATTTATGGCCAACATGAACTTCGTCGGTTGCACTACGGGAATATCGTTAGGTTTCGTGCCCTTAAGCATTTGGCCCGCGTTGGCGCCTGCCTGATGATATGCCTCGGTAATGCTAGGTCCGTAACTCATTAGGCCGCCGCCCAGCACAAACTCCCGCCATTGATAGATCGCAGGTAGGGAACGAGCTAGGGAGAGCACTTGTGCTCGACGGTTATTGAACAGCGGATCAGCGGTCACAAGCACTCCGTCTACTCCGTCGGACTGAAACGCTTGAAAAGCATTTTCGATTTCTCGATCGTTAGTGCCCTTCTGAACATCGAGTCTAATCTTGAGCCTTTCCGCTGCCTCTTCCAGCTCGCTTGATTGGTTTCCAAGTCCCGGACGATTGGGATTAACAAGGATACCCACCACATTGGTGTTCGTCTTAATTTCCCTCAGTAATTGCAGGCGCTTTGGGTCAAGTTCAGAAGTTAGACCGGCGGTTCCAGTCGCGTTCGTTCCAGGTCGATTGTAGTTCTTTACCAGCCCCATAGCGATCGGGTCAGTCACTGTCGTAAAAGAGATGGGGATTTCCGTCGTGGCTTCGTGCGCCGCCATAGCTGAAACGTGACCACCGGCCGCAACGATCACTGAGACCTTCAGACTTACCAGCTCCTTGGCCATTTCGCGTAACAACGAATAGTCGTCACTTGCCCACCGATATTCAATTTTGACATTTTGGCCTTCTATAAAACCAGCCTCCCGAAGCCCACTATGAAACGCTGCTAACTGTTCTCCGCCACGCGATGCTGGGGAGGCGGTCGTCAGAAATCCGATGACCGGAAGGGAAGACTTTTGCGCATTCGACGCGGATGCCGATGTAAGGATTCCAGTGACGATGACCAAGGCCAATGCGAGCCATCTCATTTGACGCTCCAGAATGCGGCGACCAAGCTCAGCTTGAGGTTTCCCTATCCACACTCGCACGCGAGTCGGATACACAGTGCTGCATCACGGTATCAATGCGACAATAGAAATCGTCCAAGGACGACTCATTACGAAGGGTGAAGTCGATATCTGTCGCTCGGCTCAGCTCCGCGTCAATTTGGCGTATAGCAGTCTCCGTCGGCCCCTGTTCGCCTTTGGCTAGCCGCAACCGCACACGCTCTGCCGCCATTTCCGGAGAACAAAGGATACGAATTGCTTTCACAGTAGCACCGACATCGGAACCGATGTCGCGAAAACATCGACGTTGTTGGTCTGACCGAAACGATCCAACTGAAACTACCAGTTTAGTTCTGACAAATGATTCTCTCACTGAAATCGCCATAGCGTGGTATGCGTGCTCAATTGCCTCCTTGCTTAGATCGCCAGAAGCGGATCGGGCACCAGCGCCTAGTTCGTTAGCAAACGTCTCGGACGCAAACCAAGTCGCATTCCAGCGACCAGCGACATGGCGGGCGAACGTGGATTTCCCCGAGCCCGGAACGCCGCAAACGATGATTAGGAGTGCTTGCAACATGATAGCCAGACAAACCGATTATTAGTCAGTCGATTCGCAGATAAACTCCTCAGGGCGAAGGGTTATCCCTCGTCCGCGTTATTTAACAGGAAGTTTTTAATTGAACACAGCCTATACGGGTGTCGGATGGGCGTCAACGGAGGAGAGAGAATTCGCAGGACGCCAAAGAGGTAGCCAGCTAAGTGTCCAGAAACAGGGCGGCCGGTTTATCTCCGCGTTATCGCGAAAGTGCCGCGCCGACCCATCGACACCCGGCTAACGTTCGCATGTGGGTCTTAGTAGACTCGCGAAGTCCCGAGCCTATCAAGGAATATGTCCCCCGGAGTCCGTTATTATTCGGTCAGCAATAGCGATCAGCTCCGGCGGCACAGCAACACGCGGGGTGAGATTTTTGGCTGTCTTCAGGTTGATAACCATCTCTAGGTTGGTCAACGTCAGTGGTGCGAGGGTTGCGGCGGTAGCGGTGTTGGCAACAATTTTACCGACGTATATACCCGCCAGAAAATAGGCAACGCTTAAATTGGGCCCGTAACTGATGAGACCACCCCCATCCACGAATTCACTCCATTGATAGATAGTCGGTAGATTGCTGTTATTCGCGACGGCGATTATTCCATTGTTTCCCTTACGGTGGTTGTTGAACAACGAGTCGGCCGCAACGAGTACCCCGTTAAAAGTGTTGTTCGCCCAAGTCGCGAATTTATTACTGATTTGGGTCTCGACGGTGGTCGTGGTGTCAGTTGGATCGATGCTCTGGAAATCGAGACTAAGACCTAGATCTTTCGCCTTTCTCCGTAACGCTGTTTCTTGATTGGCAATATCCGGACGTTGCGCATTCCGGAGGACGCCGACCTTGGCATTGGAGGGTAAAAGTTCGGAGAGCTTTTCCAGCCTATCAGGGTCAAGTTCAGTTGTGCGCGCTATGATGCCGGTCATATTGCTGAAATCCACGGGCCAAGACGCGACGCTGGTAAAAACGACCGTCTTCGCGCTTTTATTAACTGTCTGAGCCTGTGCGGCCTGAGCAGAAGCCGTTCCGCCAGCCGCGACTATCAGGTGGATGTTGGTATCCGAATCCAGAGATTGGGCGAGCGTCGGCAAATTAGCTGGTTTATCTTGAGCCCATTTTTTATCAGCGATGACAAAATCGTTACCGGCCCCCTCCGAAAGTCCGAGCGATGTTATGCCCGCTTTGAGTGCGTTGATGTGGTCATCGTGATTACCATCGGTACCGCTGTGCATGATTCCAATTCGTGTCGGCTTCGGCATCGCCATGGTCTATGCCCTCTTTTGTGGCGGGAAGGGGTTCATCGAATGCATGGAAACTGCAGGCAATTCATAATTCTTGAGACAGGCTCGCCAGCCAAAGGCGAAGGGAATGCATCGTAACGCGTCATTGTCGGTTTGAGCAAGCATGTACGGAGGGCAGCCCGACAGCGGACTGTAACTATCAATGCGCAGGGTTAACGGCGCTAGCACCGATACCCTTTTGGGTGCAGGTACTCGAAATCTGTCGCGCGGCTCAGGTGTGAATCCATAGTCGCTGAGTTCTTCTCCATTAATCCAGATCGAATTATATAAAGTGGCGCCCGCCGGACTTCCTTCTTGCCCTTCTGGTTGGCAATCCAGTCGGTCCTTAGGTCAATCGAAAGAAGATGCGGCTTCGTGTTGCTGTGAGACCGAATGTAGTCACTCAGATTAGCTTCGCTTGGCAAGCCATTCTCGGTCAACCTTCCTCGAAACAACCCGTAGTGCAGCCAGACGCGATAGTGTTCAAGACATCGGTCTCGCAGTACGCAGTGACCTCGGCTATGCGCCCCTAGCGAGCGTATTTCTCGACCTCACTCCCATCAATGCCCTCCGGCTTGCCCAGCAAGCCGATTCAACATCTCCAGGAGAAAGTCGAACGTCGCCCTCGAGGACGCGTTTTGGGACGAAATTCAGAAATCGTTGAGGCGAAAGCTACAGCAAGGGCCGATCTCTTCAGCACGGTCAACCAAACCCGGAGCAACGCCAACCTCTCGTCGGCGATCCGGCTGTTCGTGCTCGCGTACTATCAAGGCTTGGGGCGCTGACGTCCAGCTACTCGCCGTCGCCGTCGGTCCCGAGACGTCGCAGTCGCAAGTTCATTGGGGGTTGCAGCGACCAAATACCATGTTCCGCCAATCTCCATGATCCTCGCGCCCAAGCGCGATATCATTGGTTGATTGCTGACCCGCCTGAGACCTGCAATCAATGGGGCGATTGAAGGCCGTCTAGCACATGGCCGCACCCGCTCTCATTGCTCACTTACCTGACCAAGCGGATGAGTTCTGCACGCTCGGGCCCAGAACAGTGCTCGCGTTACATACTTCGCGCACCTCCCGACTGGCTTGCGGTGCAATACCGCCCCTGGTATGGACCGCATCGGCGGGAGGATTTGATGGCAAAGAAGCAAGGCGCATCCCAACAACCCAGGCCGCCAGGGAAGCAAGCCCCCGGCGAGACGCCGTCCACCCCAAAAGAGGAAGTCGGAGCGCTGGCAAAGCTGGAGAAGGTAGCCGCCGCTCAGTACCAAAGGTCGGCGACACAACCGCCCCAGGCCGCGGGACCAGCCACTCCAAGGCCGGCGGCGCCAATCTCGGTTGCGGCCTCAGCTAAATTCGACACGCTCACCTTCATTGTCGGCTGCGTCGTGGCGGTCGCCCTCGCCGTCGCGGGCTATTACTATCTGGCGTCAATCCAGATCCCGGTGTCGCAAGCGTTCAGCACCAGCGCGGTACGGCTCGGCGAATAAAGTTAGGGCGCAGCCGGGG